>NZ_JBFAXQ010000039.1:0-51438 GCF_040680855.1 Kribbella sp. NPDC051952 | reverse complement strand
GCCTCGGTCCGGGCTGTCACCTGCTGTTCGTCGGGCACGGTGTGCTGGGCGATCGCGAGCGAGTGGGGAGAGCCGGTCGCGCCAGGGGGAGAGTGGACTGGGGGTCCTCGCGCGATCACATCGCGGGTCGGGCACGCAGCTCGGGCGGGCAAGGCACGGGAGCCTCCCGCTTGGGCTTGCGCCGGAACCAGGCCGGGCGCTGGAACTCACGCCGGAGACGGTCCTGCCGGTAGCGGATCTCGGCCTGGAGTGAGTCGGGTGAGTAGAAGAACATGATCTCTCCTCCGGGAGCTTGTCTGATGGATAGACAGTGCGCTCCTGAGGACCACCCCCACATCGGCACATATCCCTATGCCGGAGGCAACCAATGCCTTAGCGCTCACGCCCACGCGCTAGGCAACCGCAACCTGTTACGCGAGCCCCTAGGCCAGGGCGGCGGCTTTGCGTTCTAGGACTGTGCGTTCGCGTTGGTTGGTACATAGGCGGGCCGCTAACTCGAGCTCGGCGCGGGCTTCCGGTCGGCGGCCGAGGCGGGTCAGTAGTTCGCCGCGTACGGTCGGGACCAGGTGCGAGCCGGGGAGCCGATCCATGGCGATCAGCTCGTCGACAATCGCCAGGGCCTGCGCCGGGCCGGAGGCCATGGCCACGGCGACGGCACGGTTGAGTTCGACGACGGGCGAGGGTGCGACCCGGCCGAGCGCCTCGTACAGCACGACGATCCGGTCCCAGTCGGTCTCCTCGACCGAGGGCGCCGACGCGTGGGCGGCTGCGATCGCGGCCTGCAGACCGTAGGGCCCGAGACCGCGGGGCGAGGCCTTGACCAGTGCGGCCATCCCACGGCGAATCGCGGAGTAGTCCCACCGCTGCCGGTCCTGGTCCTCCAGCAGGACCGGCGTGCCGTCCGGGCCGGTCCGAGCCGGGAAGCGCGCGGCCGTCAGTTCGCACAACGCGAGCAGACCGTGCACCTCCGGCTCGTCCGGTTGCAGCGCAGCCAACGTGCGGGCCAGTCGGATCGCCTCGTACGCAAGGTCCCGCCGTACAAGCCGATCGCCCGACGTTGCGGTCGACCCCTCGGTGAAGATCACGTAGATGACGCTGAGTACGCCGCCCAACCGCTCCCGGCGCTCGGCCGCCGCCGGCAGCTCGAACGGGACCCCGGCCGCCGCGATCGTCTTCTTGCCCCGGGTGATGCGAGCCTGCACGGTCGGCACTGACACGAGGAACGCGCGGGCGATCTCCTCGCTCGACAGGCCGCCGACCACGCGCAAGGTCAGCGCCACCCGGGCCTCGCGGGAGAGCACCGGGTGGCAGCTGATGAACATCAACGCCAGTACGTCGTCGTCGATCCGGTTGGGGTCGATCTCGTCCTCGACCACCGCCGGGGCGGCCGCCATCAGGGCGTACTTGTCTTTCAGGTTGGTCCGGCGGCGGATCGCGTCGATCGCCCGCCGCCGGGCCGTAGCCATCAGCCAGCCGGCCGGATCGGCCGGGGCAGTGTGCGGCCAGGACACCAGCGCCTCGGCCACCGCCTCCTGGGCCGCATCCTCGGCCAACCCGAAATCCCCGGTGAACCGGGTCAGCGCGGCAACGATCCGCGCCGACTCGATCCGCCAGACCGCCTCGACGTCGGCCGTATCCATCAGTTCTGGCCGCGGCTGTCCGGCCGGGCGCCTTCCTTGGCGAACTCCCCGCTCTGGTCCGGGACCTCGTCCTCCTCGGGCACCCGCCGGACCTCGATCTTGGTCCCCGCCACCGCCGGGACCCGCTTGGCCCACTCGACCGCCTCCTGCTTCGAGGCGACGTCGAGCAGGAAGAAGCCGCCGAACAGTTCCTTGGTCTCGCCGTACGGGCCGTCCGTCACCACCGGCGCCTCGTCGCCGAAGTGCACCACGACGCCAAGGCTCGGGTCGTCCAGTCCTTCGGCCCCGAGGTACACGCCGGCCTTGTCGGCCTCCTCGAGGAACGTGCGGGTCGCGGCCATCAACTCCTGGACGTTCGCCATCATCGCCGCGTTCGACTCGTCGGTGCCCCGCATGATCAGCATGTACTTCGACATTTCGCGTTCTCCTCGTCCGACGGGACCGCTTCTCGGCCCGCGCACCCTCAGGTCGAACGGTCCGCCCACGGATCGACAAGCCGTTCCAAAAACTTTCCGCCGCGCCGATCTTCGGGCAAATGTACCGGTCACCGATGGAGCCGGACGCGCGTCTGGGGCGGTGAAAACTATGTGCGGTGGCGCGGCAAGGTGGAGTTAGATCGGGGCGTGTCGATCACACTGCAGACTGCGACCCCTGGCTCGTTGGACGAGGTTGTCGAGGCGGTGGCGTCCTGGCAGCAGGAGGGCGGGCCGGTCCAGCTTCACTCGGGTGACCTGGGATGGAAGTGGCGCTTCGGCGCGGAGGCGATGGCCGAGGGCGTTCGGGTGTGGCGTCGTGACCGGGAGATCCTGGCGGTTGGTCTCGTGGACGGTGTGGGGCTGATCCGGATGGCGATCGCACCGAGCGTCGATCTCGACGAACCGTTCGCCGACCAGCTTCTGGCTGATCTGTCGGACCCGGAGCGTGGGGTGCTGCCCGCCGGCCCGGCGAGTGTCGAAGCTCGCGCCGGCACCGCGTTTCGAGAGCTGCTGAGTCAACGCGGTTGGACCGCGGACGAGTCGTGGACACCGCTGTGGCGCGATCTCACCGACAAGGTGGAGGACCACGGTCTCCGGATCGAGGTCGTCGATGCGCAGACCGCTGCGGTACGGGTCGCCGTCAACAAAGCCGCGTTCCCCAACTCGACGTTCACCCTCGAGCGCTGGCACGTGATGGCCGCGGCCTCGCCGTACCGCCGGGCTCGGTGCTTGATCGGGTACGACGCGGACGACACCGCGGTCGCCGGGGCCACGGTGTGGTCGGCCGGGGCTGGACGACCGGGCCTGCTGGAGCCGTTGGGTGTCCACAAGGACCACCGCGGCCACCGGTACGGCACCGCGATCTCCCTGGCGGCGGCCGCCGCGTTGCGGGAGCTGGGCTCGTCCAGCGCAACCGTATGCACACCGACGAGCAACGTCGCCGGCGTAGCCGCCTACGCCTCGGCCGGCTACCACAAACTCCCAGCCGTCACCGACTACCGTCGCCCAAGCTGAGGGGTTGTGTAGCGGGCGATTACGTCTACGCAGCGCTGGAACTGGGCCGGTGTCGCAGGGTTCTTCCAGGCGAGCATTTCGAGGATCCAGTCGATGGCGAAGGCCGGCGTGAGGCCCGCGGCTGCGGTCTCGGGATCGGAGACTCGTGCGTACCCGCGGTGCAGTAGGTCCGCGCGATCGTTCAAGGGTGCGCCGGCGGACACCTCCCAGCGGGCGAGGTCGAAGGCCGGCGACGCGGGACCGGCGAACTCCCAGTCGATGACGCCGACGACCGTACCGTCGTGGATCAGGAGATTCTTGGGCAGAAAGTCGCCCTGGGCGAGCCATAGCGGGGGCGCCGTGCGGGTCATGATCTCGTGGCGCAAGAAGTCAGCACCACGCTCGACGACGGCGGCTGCTTCTGGGTTGAGCGTCTCCGCGACGATGCGCGTGATCCTGGCGACCGCAGGTTCGTCGGGCAGCCGCAGCTCGTGGTGAATGCCGGCGTCCGGAGCCACGCTGTGTACGCGCGCCAGAATCTCACCGGCGTCCAGGGTCAACCGCTCGACGTCAGCGGCAGGCAGCTCGCCGATCAGCTCCGCGAAGGACCGTCCCGGCAGGAACTCCTGGATCGAGAAGGACAGCAGTTCGCCGTCGTGATCGAGATGCTCGAGGCCAAGCACCTCCGCCGTCGGAACGCCTGCCGCACGCGCCTGCGTCATGAGCTGCGCCTCGTCGATGAACCACGGCGTACTCTGCCGCGCGATCCGGACGACAACAGCGACCCCGCGACCAAGCTCAGCGCGGTACGTCTCGTTCATCCCGCCACCGGCAAGAGGAACCAGACACTCGACCTCGCGGCCACAAACCGACCGCACCACCAAGTCGACAACCGCCCGAGACGTCATAACCATCACCCAAGTCTCACCCAACCCCCCGCCCCAAGCACCTGCATTTCCGTCCCTGTGCGCAGCTCGGGCGGCCTGGCGCAAATCGGCATTTTATGGCCTCGACGTGGTGCCTTTACGGTCGATTTCATGGTTATGGAGAGGGAGTTTCAGGCGGCCGAGGAGCTCGTGGCCGCGTTGCGTGTTGGTGAAGTGACGTCGGTGGAACTGACCGAGGAGGCGATCGCTCGGATCGAGCGCGAAGACAAGGTGATCAACGCGATCTGTGTTCGGGACTTCGACCGGGCGCGGGCCGCCGCGGGTGATGCCGACCGGGCGCGGGCGCGTGGTGAGGACCGGCCGCTGCTCGGTATTCCGGTGACGGTCAAGGAGTCCTACGACATTGCCGGACTGCCCACGACCTGGGGTATTCCGCAGTACCGGGACTATGTGCCACCGGAAGACGCCGTACAGGTCTCGCGGCTCAAGGCGGCCGGCGCGGTGCTGCTCGGGAAGACCAATGTGCCGTTGGGCCTGCAGGGTCTGCAGAGTTCCAACCAGATCTACGGCACCACCAACAACCCGTGGGATCACGGACGCACCTCGGGCGGGTCGTCCGGCGGGTCGGCGGCGGCACTGGCGTGCGGATTCGGCGCGCTGTCGATCGGTTCCGACATCGCCGGCTCGCTGCGTACCCCCGCACACTTCTGCGGCATCTACGCACACAAACCGACCCGCGGCCTGGCAGACGGCCGCGGCATGACCCCGCCGCCCGGGCCGGCTTTGCCGTGCGAGCCCGACCTCGCCGTCGTGGGCCCGATGGCACGGACCGCCCGCGACCTCACCCTCCTGCTCGACGTCATGGCCGGACCGGACCCGCTGACCCTCGGCGTCGCTTACCACCTGACACTGCCACCGGCGCGCCACGAAACGCTCCGCGACTTCCGGGTCCTGGTCCTCGACGAGCATCCGCTCATCCCGACCGGGTCCGCCGTACGGGCCGGCGTCGACCGCGTGGCCGCGGCCCTGGCCGACGGCGGCGCCCACGTCGAACGGCACAGTCTGCTGCTGCCCGACCTCACCGAGGCCGCGACGATCTACACGCAACTGCTGATCTCCAGCTCCCCGGCGCGCTTCCCCACCGAATCGCTCGAGCAGCTACGGACCCGCGCCGCCGAACTACCCGCCGACGACCAGAGCCTCGAAGCCACCCGGCTACGCGCGCTGGAATTCAGCCACCACGACTGGATGGCAGCAGACAACCGCCGCGAACTCCACCGGCACGGCTGGCGGCAACTGTTCGCCGAATTCGACGTCGTGGTCTGCCCGGTCACACCGACGCCCGCGTTCCCGCACGACCACACCCCCGACCTGCTGGCACGACGGATCGACATCGACGGCGTCGACTACCCCGACCTCGACCAGCTCGTCTGGGCCGGCCTGGCCACCATGCCCGGCCTCCCCGCCACCGCCATCCCCGCGGGCCTGTCCCCCGAGGGACTACCGGTCGGCGTGCAACTCATCGGCCCGATGTTCGAGGACCGCACCCCGCTACGGCTGGCCGAACTCCTCGAACAGAAACTCGGCGGCTTCCAACCACCCAAGTAGTGCACACCACCGCGTGCCCGTCAGCGCTTCGTCAGCGGCTCGTCAGTGGCGATCGGCAGCGTAGGTGTCTGTGTTCGACACCGAATCGAGAAGGGGAGAACAGATATGCGCAAGCTGATCGTGGCCCTGGCGACGCTGGCCTCTGTGGCTGGGCTGGCGTTCGCGGCGGGTGGGCCGGCTCAGGCGGAGGGCTCGGTGAATCCGTTCGCCGACCAGGCGCGGGCCGCGGGGTTGTCCATGGACCAAGCGCGGACCTTGCAGGCGAACGTCGATCGCGAGCTCGCGGCGAGTGGTGGCAAGCAGGTCGCCGCGAACAAGATCGAGTGGGCCGGCGGCGAGACGCTCGTACCGTTGCCCGGCGAGGCGACTGTCCGGGACCTGACGGCAGCCGCGCGACCGACGTACAACCGGTGCCCGTACTTGTACCTGTGCACCTTCTACGGCACGAACTTCACCGGCACGATGCACCTGATGAAGGAATGCCGGGAGTACTCCGACGAGACCTACACGCAGTCCTTCCACTCCTGGATCAACAACCAGTCCAACGGCACCAAAGCCCAGTTCCGGAACTGGGCCCACAACACGATCCTCACCACCGGCCTGCCGTTGAGCTATGACAAGGATTCCGATTGGCTCGGCGACTACACCGATTTCTTCAAACCCTGCAACTAGTGTCCCGTAAGCGACACTAGAGGCCTAGGTGCCGTACGAGAGGTTCAGTTCGAAGTGTTCGGGGTCGAGTAGTTCGTCGGCGTGTTCGGCGAAGCGTTCGTCGGCGGTCCAGCTGGTTCGGGTGGTGTGGAGGAACCAGCCGCCGTGGGGGCGGCCGAGGAGGGTGGCTTCGGGTGGGGTGAGGGGGCGGCCGCGGAGGCGTTGTTCGCAGTGGTCGAGGTAGAGGCCGGCGCGGTTCAGGGTCGTGCTGATCGAGCCGCGGTCGAGCCCGCGTTCGGGGAGGTCGCGGAGCGAGGTGATCGCCGGGATCCGGCTGCGCTCTAGGGAGATCGCCGTACCGTCGGCAAGTTGCCGGACCCGCTCGATCACGATCACCTCGGGGGAGTCGAGGCCGGCCACGGACGCCAGGTCCGGCTCGCGGACGAGCTCGATCCGGATGGTCCGCATCCGGGTCTCGATGCCCTGCTCAGACAGGGCATGCGTCCACCCGAGACGCCCGTCCAACGGCCGCCCGTCGAACAAGACGAACGACCCCTTCCCGGTCCGGGTGGTGATCAACTCGTCCTCAGCCAGTACGGCGAGAGCCGCACGGACCGTATTCCGGCTGACCGAGAATCGCCGCGCCAGTTCGACCTCCCCAGGCAGTTGCGCACCACGCCGTACGACGCCCGAACGGATCTCCCGGCCGAGGACCGCCGCGATCCGCTCGTGCTTCAGCGTCATGTTTCGCATGATCACAACTGGTCGATGCCGACGATCTCCAGCATCGGTGCGTACAGCCGCATGATGTCGATCGCCTTGCGATGGTTGTCGTCGGTCGAGCCGGCGCAGGCCTCCTCGACCACCTGGACGCGGATGCCGGCGTCGACCGCGGCGAGGGCCGTGCTGATCACACAGCAATCCGTGGTCACACCGGCGAGCACCAACCGCGCACCCGCCCGGGCCGCGAGCTCAGGACCCCAGGCGCCGAAGGTGGTCTTGTCCAGAGTTCGAGCTCCCTTGAACTCGTCGACGAGCTGGTAGTCGTCCGCGTCCGGCGGCTGCAGCGCGAACGGGAACTCCTCGTAGTAAGGCACCCAGGCACCGGTCGGTTTCGCCGGCGCCACGAACCGGGTGAACACGACGTCCGGTGTGAAGAGCTCGATCAGCCGCTTGGTCGGCTCGATCACCCGGTCGAACTCCGGCGTGGCCCAGCCGGACTTCGGGTCGGCGAAGATCCGCTGCAGATCGATCAGGGCCAACGTCATCGGGCGATCGTCTCCTGCTCACGGACGGCGGCAACTCCGGCGAACCGCTGTACGACGAATCCGGCCACGAGCGCGACCAGTACGCCGAGATTCGCGAAGGCCCACGAGCCTTCCTTCCCACCGAGCCCGAGCGGCCCGAGCAGGTACCCCTGCCAGGTCAGCCAGTCCGCCAGCGTGTTCGTGACCAGACCCCAGCCGATGCCGGTGGCAACGATCATCGTGATCACCGGCAGCCACCGGATGTCGCCGTACCGGCCGGTCGGGGTGTAGAGGTCGCTGTCGGCGTAGTCGCGCCGGCGGCTCGCGATGTCGGCCAGCATGATGCCGCACCACGCGGCGATCGGGACCCCGAGCGTGATCAGGAAGCCCTGGAACTGGCCGAGGAACTCGCCGCCGTAGAAGACCACGTAGACGGTCCCGGCGATCATCACGAGCCCGTCGACGAAGGCCGCGACGTACCGCTTGACCGGCAGACCGAGCGACAGCAACGCCAGACCGGACGAGTAGATGTCGAGGACCGCGCCGCCGACCAGGCCGAGTACGGCGACGATCACGAACGGGACCAGGAACCAGGTCGGCAACGCCCCGGCCAGCGCCCCGATCGGGTCGGCCCCGATCGCCTTGCTCAGGTCCGCCGACGAGCCCGCCAGCAAGAGGCCGAAGATGAGCAGTACGACGGGAGCCACCGACCCGGCGAACGTCGTCCAGCCGACCACCCCACTGCTCGACGCCCGCCGCGGCAGGTAGCGGGAGTAGTCCGCGGCCGCGTTCACCCAACCGAGCCCGAAGCCCGTCATCAGGAACACCAGCGCACCGATCACCGCCTGGGTCGAACCGCTCGGCAGCGCGGACACCGTGCTCCAGTGGATGTGGTCGGCAACCAAGATGATGTAGACGACCGTGAGTACGCCGGTGACGATCGTGATCACGGTCTGCGCCCGCATGATCAGGTCGAACCCGAGCACCCCGCAGGCCACGATCAGTACGCCGACAACGACCAGCGCGACCACCTTCGTCACGTTGCCACCGCCCCAGCCGAGGCGCTCGAACACGGTCGCGGTCGCCAGCGTCGCGAGGATCGTCAGCACGGTCTCCCAGCCGACCGTCAGCAACCACGACACCAGCGACGGGAGTTTGTTGCCCCGGACACCGAACGCGGCCCGGCTGAGCACCATCGTCGGCGCCGAACCGCGCTTACCGGCCAGTGCGATCAGCCCGCAGAGCAGGAACGAGAAGACGACCCCGATCAGCCCGGCGATCACCGCCTGCCAGAACGAGATCCCGAAGCCGAGCGCGAACGCGCCGTAGCTCAGACCCAGCACGGAGACGTTCGCCCCGAACCAGGGCCAGAACAGGTCACTCGGCTTGCCCTTGCGATCCGCGTCCGCGATCACGTTCAGCCCGTTGCTCTCCACTGCGAGCGCGCGGGTCTGCTGCCCCTCGAGCTGGTCGGCCATGGCGTCTCCCCACCAAGAATGGACCTGTTCAGTCCTGTTCAATCACGGTAGGCCCGGGCCGGGTCGTGGTCAACAATGAATTTCATGCTGAGCGAAGCGGTGGACGGGTTCCGATTGGCGTACGACCGGGCCGGCGAGGGACCGGCGGTGATCCTGCTGCACGGCTGGCCGGGGGACCGCACCGACTACCGCCTGCTCGCACCGATGCTGGTCGAGCACGGGGTCGAGGTGGTGGTGCCCGACCTGCGGGGGTTCGGCGAGTCGGACCGGTTCTCCGCAGACCCTTCGCAGTACGGCGTTGCCGCGCAAGGGCGGAGCGTGGTTGCCCTGATGGAGGAGCTCGGGCTCGAGCGTCCGGTGCTCGCCGGGTACGACGTCGGCAGCCGGATCGCGCAAGGGATCGCGCGGTCGCGGCCCGAGCTGATCGAAGGGATCGTCGTCGCGCCGCCACTGCCGGGGATCGGGAAGCGTGTGTTCTCCGAGCATGCGCAGGCGGAGTTCTGGTACCAGGCGTTCCATCGGCTGCCGGTGATCGAGGAGCTGATCGATGGGAAGCCCGACGCGGTTCGCGCCTATCTGAAGCACTTCTGGACGCACTGGTCCGGGCCTGGATTCGAGCCGGAGCTGGATCATCTGGTCGAGCTGTACTCACGGCCGGGGGCGTTCACGGCATCGATCAACTGGTACCGGGCGGGTGCGGGGTCGGTGGCTACGTCGGCGGCCGAGTCGGCGCCGGCGTCGTACGACCGGATCAGTGTGCCGACGGTGGTGCTGTGGCCGGAGTTCGATCCGCTGTTCCCGCGGATGTGGTCGGACCGCATCGACGACTTCTTCAGCGACGTACGGCTCCGGCTGGTCGACGGCGTCGGGCACTTCGCCCCGCTGGAATACCCGGAGATCCTCGCCGAAGAGATTGTCGGACTAGGCTGAGCGCATGTCCGAGACGGAGCTGGGGATGCCGACCGTGCGGCCGGCTGTTGGTGCGCTGGCCAAACTCGCTCCCGAGCCGGTCCGGTATCTGCTGAACTGGGGCCGGAAGTACTCGCTCTGGGTGTTCAACTTCGGGCTGGCGTGCTGCGCGATCGAGTTCATCGCGGCGTCGATGGGCCGGCACGACTTCATCCGGCTGGGCGTGATCCCGTTCGCGCCCGGGCCGCGGCAGGCCGACCTGATGGTGGTGTCGGGCACCGTGACGGACAAGATGGCGCCGGCGATCAAGCGGCTCTACGACCAGATGCCGGAGCCGAAGTACGTGATCTCGTTCGGCTCCTGCTCGAACTCCGGCGGCCCGTACTGGGACTCGTACTGCGTGACCAAAGGCGTCGACCAGATCATCCCGGTCGACGTGTACGTGCCCGGCTGCCCGCCGCGGCCGGAGGCGCTGCTGCAGGGGATCCTCAAGCTGCAGGAGAAGATCGCCGGCGAGGACATGACGTCGCGGTACGACGAGCCGTCCGCGGCGGCGCTGAACCGCGGCCTGGTGACGCCTTGAGTGATGACGCCCTGAATGCGCTGACCGGCGCCGGGATCGCCGCGACATCCGTGGACAGCTTCGGTCCGGCGGTGATCGACGTACCTGCGGAGTCGTGGGTGGCGGCGCACGAAGTACTGCGGGACGCGGTCGGCTTCACGTTCTTCGACTTCCTGAGCGCTTCGGACGAGCTCACCGATGGGTTCCGGGTCGTGTCGCATCTCGCGGACTTCTGGGGCGGGTCGCATGTCGACCATCTGCTCGTTCGCACGCTGATTCCGCGCGATCAACCGACGTTGGCGACGCTGTCCGAGTTGTACGCCGGTGCCAACTGGCATGAGCGTGAGACCTTCGAGATGTTCGGGATCAGCTTCGAGGGGCATCCGAATCTGATCCCGCTGCTGCTTCCCGATGGGTTTGAGGGCAACCCGCTCCGCAAGGAGTTCATCCTCGCCGCGCGGGTCGCCAAGCCCTGGCCCGGCGCGAAGGAGCCGGGCGAGTCCGACCACGCTCCCGCGGGCGCGCCGAGCCGCCGCCGAACCCTCCCGCCTGGCGTCCCCGATCCTGAAACCTGGGGGCCCCGCGCACCCGGCTCCCCGGATCCGGATCCTCTCGCGCCAGCCCAGGCCGCAGCCACGCCAGCCCGCCCTCGCCGCGCCGGAGCAGAACGCCGTACCCGCAAACAAGCCGAGCCCCCGCCGCCCAGCGAGCCCTCACCGGCGGCTGATCCGCCTCAGGAGTGAGGCGGGGTGTAGTTGAAGACCTCTTCGCGGGTGATCTGGCCGGACTCCACCGTGCACAGGGAGAGCTTGGTGACCTGTGAACGCTGGCCTGTCGCGGTGTCGCGCTGGTCGAAGGTGAAGCGGACCGCGAACCGGTCGTCGGACAGCAGCGGTCCGAGGATGTCGACACCCAGGATCTCGCGGCCGACCATCGCCCGGCGCGCGTTCTCCAGGACGGCCTGGACCCCCTTGACCTCGACCTCGTTCCCATCGGTCTCGAGTGGTGCCACGCGAACCGAGTCGGTCGCGGCCAGCGCCAGCGCCTCGTCGACGCGTCCGGCGGTCAGGGCAGCGACGTACCGGTCCGCGACCTCGGCGGTCGACAGCCGCCGGAACTCGTCCGCATGCTCCTCGGCCCAGTCCGCGAACGTGAGCGCCGGGCGGCCCGTGAGTTGGGTGACCGTGTTCGTGACGGGCTCGGGGTTGTCGACGAGCGAGGCCCAGTAAGTGACGGCGCTGTCGGCGACCGCCTGGTCGGCGCCTTGGTCGAGCATCGCCTGGCGCGCCTCGTCGCCGGACAGTCCTTCGACGCGCATGTCCTTGCCGACGGCGCGCGCGATCGTCTCGACCTGGGCGGCCTGTGTGAGTACCTCTGGGCCGGTCAGCTCGTAGGTCTGGCCGATGTGGTGGTCGTCCAGTAGCGCGAGTACGGCGACCGCCGCGATGTCCCGCTCGTGGATCAGTGACCGCCCGGCCTCGGGATACGGCAGCCGGACGACATCACCGTCGCGAAACTCCCGGGCCCATCCCTGTGCATTCACCGCGAACCCGCCGGGCCTGATGAACGTCCAGTCCTTGTCCGCCTTCCGCAGTAGCTCCTCGACGTCTCCCCAGACCCCGCCCGACGACGCGTTCAGCGACGACAGGTAGACGACCCGCCGGGGCAACTCCGGCACGATGTCCTCGGCCCCGGCGGCATCGAACGACGGCCACAGCAGGAACGCCGCATCCACCTCCGCCGCAGCACGTCGTACGGCGTCCACGTCGTAGAGGTCACCCTGGATCAGTTCGACGTCGGGCGGGGGGCCGGCGAGGTTCGGCGTACGGACGAGGGCGCGGACGGTCACGCCCGCGGCGCGCAGCCCGGCCACGACGTGCCGGCCGACGCGTCCGGTGGCTCCAGTGACAAGAACGGTGGTCATCTGAGTCTCCTCGAGATCGGTGTCGCGACCCACCTTTCGACCTCAACGGCGGTTCAGGTCAAGCCGGACTCGATAGGGTGCGGTCATGCTGGAGTTCGTGGTGCGGGTGGTGGGCGTCCTGGTCGCCTTCCTGGTGGCGCCGTTGCTGGTCGGTCAGGCCGAGCACAAGGTGATGGCGCACATGCAGTCGCGACTCGGCCCGATGTACGCCGGTGCGTTCCACGGCTGGGCGCAGTTGGTCGCGGACGGCGTGAAGTTCGTGCAGAAGGAGAGCGTGGTCCCGGCCGCCGCCGACAGGCGTGTCTTCGAGTGGGCGCCGATCGTCGCGCTGCTGCCCTATCTGGCCGCGCTTGCTGCGATCCCGCTCGCGCCGGGGATCGTCGCGGCGGACCTCGACTCCGGGCTGTTCTTCGTGCTCGCGGTGATGAGCATCGGGGTGCTCGGCTCGTTGATGGCGGGGTGGGCGAGCGGGAACAAGTACAGCCTGCTCGGCGGGCTGCGGGTCGCGGCGCAACTGATGAGCTACGAGCTCCCGTTCGTCCTCGCCGCAGCGAGTGTCGCGGTCGCCGCCGGTTCGCTCAGCCTGACCGAGATCGGCCACGCCTGGAATCCTTGGTGGCTGCTCTGGCAGCTGCCCGGGATGATCGTGTTCTTCATCGCCGGCCTGGCCGAGCTGCAGCGGCCGCCGTTCGACATGCCGGTCGCGGACTCCGAGGTCATTTTCGGCCCGTACACCGAGTACACCGGCCTCCGGTTCGCGCTGTTCCTGCTCGCCGAGTACGCCGGGATCGTCATCCTCGCCGCCTTGACCTCAGTCCTCTTCCTCGGCGGCTGGAGCGGCCCGGGCCCGGAGTCGATCGGCTGGATCTGGTCAATCGTGAAGATCGCGTTCGTCTCGGTCCTGGTCATCTGGGTCCGAGTCTCGTTCCCCCGTCTCCGCGCCGACCAGCTCCAGAAGCTCGCCTGGCAAGGCCTGGTCCCGGTGGCGCTCGCCCAACTAGCCCTCACCGGCATCGGCGTCACCGTTTTCTAGGTCGGACCTGCACCACTCACCAAAGCCGCTGGGTTCACCGCCGAGCAGACGAGCTGAGCGCGCGTCCCGATCCGTCGGGCCAGTTAGTGAGTGACGGGCGTCCGCGCTTCTAGTCCAGCACGACCATCAGGGCTTCGAAGCCGGTCGAGGTGTGGCTGGAGTGGCCGAAGCCGGTGGTGTCCTCGACCAGGAGGACATCACCCGGCTTGGCCGAGACCGTTTCGGTGGAGGTGATGACGTCGCAGTGGCCGGACAGCATGACCACCAGGCGGCGGCCGGCTTCCGGCTGTTCGGGGTGACCGCCGGGTCCCGTCGTGCGGACGACCATCGCCGCCGACGCGCGCAGTGGGGCCGCCGCGCTCAGATCGCCCGGTACCTCGGGCCCGAACTCAAGCTTCCAGTCCTCGAACCGTGCGATTCCGTCGTCGCCTGCGTACAACCTTTTCAACATACGCACCATTACGCACCAGATCCCTGGCCGGTTCCTAGGACGTGGCTCTATGGTCGAAGCCGGGTTGCCGCGGAGGGCTCTGGCGTGGGATCGGTGTGGACAGGTGGCTCGGGACTCGCTTGATCTTCAGGTGTGTGGGCCACCTCGGTGCGCAACGCTCGTACCTCGATGGTGAGGGCCAGGATTTGTCGGCGGAGGTCTGATTCGTCACGTTCCTCGCGGGCGACGTGTTCGACGAACCAAGAGGCCAGGGCGGCAGTTACGACGCCGAGTAGCGCGATCCCGCCGAGCATCAGCCCGACGCCGGCGATGCGGCCCGCGTTCGTCGTCGGGTAGCGGTCGCCGTACCCGACTGTGGTGATGGTCGTGACGGCCCACCACGACGCATCTCCGAAGGTCCTTATGTTCGCGTCCGGTCGTGAGCGCTCCGCGTCCAGCACCGCGACTGCGGTTGTGAATCCCAGCAGCCCAACACCGGCGACCACGTAGACCATCGCTCGCCCACGCAGGGAGGACTCGGCGCGACGGTTGAGCCGAGTCAGCGCAGTCACGACCCGCAGCGCCCGCAACGGGCGGAGCAGCGGCAGTGCCAGCACCAACAGGTCGACGATGTGCGTCCGCAGGAAGACCACACGACGCCGTACGAGGGCCAGTCGCAGCAGGAAGTCGCCGGCGAAGATGACCCAGATCGCAACCGTCACGATCGAGCACGCTCGCCGAAGCGCGTCAGGCATATCAGGCTCGAGCACCGGCCACGCGTAGGCGGCCAGAAACACCCCAGCAGCCAAGGTCAACGGCCACTCAGCACGCCGCTCGTACCGCTCGACGAACGCATCCCTTCCCATCGAACTCCCCCCGACCACCCACATCGCCCATCGACCACGGCGTGTTACGCAACCCAGTTCGTGTGACCCGCCACCGACTGCCAACGATCTCAGCGTGCACGGGCCCCGACGCGCGCGAGTCAGTCACAGGACTTGTTGCTCGCAACATCTCGCAACATCCGTTGACGGCAACAGGGCGGAACTACAGACTTGGGGTCGGCAATATTTCGCAATCACCTGGGGAGATATCATGCGCCTTGCTTTGGTTGCCGGTGATCCTGATTCCGTGCCGGA
Organism: Kribbella sp. NPDC051952; assembly: GCF_040680855.1. Taxonomy (NCBI): domain Bacteria; kingdom Bacillati; phylum Actinomycetota; class Actinomycetes; order Propionibacteriales; family Kribbellaceae; genus Kribbella; species Kribbella sp. NPDC051952. The sequence continues at coordinate 36,461 of NZ_JBFAXQ010000039.1, read as the reverse complement.
CAATTCACCGACGCTGTACAAGACAGATCGTGGTAGCTGGGTTGTGCAGGGCTGGGTCGTGAGCGATCCGGAGGCGCTGGCCCAGTTGAATGTGCCTGAAGGTGAGACCGTCGTTGAGATTCCGGATCGCATGATCCCGTTCTTCAAGTAGGAGGATCGTGCCGGAGCTTACGTACGAAGAGTTTCAAGGGATCATCGCGTCGGCGAAGCGGAGCGTCGCTCACCTCGAAACCCGTGACTCGTACGGGACTTCCACAGAGATACCGCATATCGCGAGATGGGAGGCAGGGGAGCCGGACGATCTGGAATGGCTGCAGGAGTGGTGCGCGACAGTTCGTGAGCACGTTCGGAATGGCCACAGCGTGCGGAGGGCGAAGATTGTTTCCGAGCCGCTGAGCCAGTACCAGCGTTGGGTCTACGGCGTGTTCGGACCGATGGTCGAAGCGGGCGAGGACGTCCGATGGGTTCCGCGGCGGCTGGTGTCGTCGATCGCGTTGCCGGGCAACGACTGCTACGTCGTCGATGACGAGCTGGTGATCTTCCTCCACTACGCAGGATCAGGACTCAACACGTCGCTCGAGACCTCGACCAAGCAGGATGACCTCGATCTGTGCAGGGCCGCTTTCGACGAAGTGTGGGCGCTGGGCATCCCGCACCGTGAGTACAAGCCCGAATAGCGCGGCGAGGAAGGCACAGGAGGCGCTCGGCCTCCGCCTCCGAGAACTGCGCAGAGAGGCCGGCCTGACCGGTCGCGCGCTTGCCGCCGCGGCCGGCTGGCATTTCACACGCGTCAGCAAGATTGAGAACGGAGTTCAGGCGCCAACCGATCTGGACATCCGGGTGTGGTGCGCAGCCTGCGAGGCAGAGGAACAGGTTGGCGATCTGATCGCACAGGCGCGGTCGATTCAGTCCATGTACATGGAGTTCCGTCATCGGACCCGCTCTGGCATGAAGCAGCTCATGCTCTCGCCGATCCCGCTCTACGAGCGCACCGCGCAGTTTCGCATCTATGAGCACAACGCGATCCCCGGCATCTTCCAGACGCCGAGCTACGCACGGGCGATGCTGACGTTCTGGTTCGGCTTCCTGAACATCCAGAACGATCTCGATGAGTCGGTTGCTGCACGGATGCAGCGTCAGGCCGTCCTCTACCAGACCACGAAGACGTTTGCCGTCGTACTGGAAGAGGCTGCGTTGTACACACGGTTCGGTCGTCAGGACGCGATGGCCGGCCAACTCGATCGTCTGCTGACAGTGATGACCATGCCCAATATCTCGCTCGGGATCGTGCCGAGGACGGTCGACCGCGAAGTGATCGGTACAGCCGGTTTCTGGATGTTCGATGACAAGCTCGTCAAGTTGGAGACGCCGACGGCGAGTATCGAGGTGAGCCAACCGCAAGAAATCGCGCTCTATGCACGAATGTTCGACACATTGCGAGAGCCCGCCGTTTACGGCCGCGAGGCACGAAGGTTGATCGTCAAGGCGCAGGATGAGATCTCGCAACATCCGGCAACCTAGTAGAGCTCAGAAATTGGAGCGTCTTACGGTCGACGAATGAATACAGCAATGCTCGTATTGACGGTCGCGACCACCGTTCTTGCCGGCTTAATGGTGCGGGACATCTTGCGGGATCTCGAGGGCCGATAGGAAGTGAGTACCGCCGAGGATTGCCTGAGCGACGGTGTGGGCGGACCTGAGTTGCCGTTGGCGCTCGGTTACATGCGGCGGCATCTGCTGGTAGTCGACTCTGAAGTGCATCGCACGAAGGAGCGGCTCGGCCACTTCGCCCAGGCCTCGGGTCTCCGGCTTGGCGGCGTGTACGTCGAGGTGATCGAGACCTGGCCCGCAGCCTTCGAGATGTTGCTACAGGCGGCCTTGGTCGAGAAACCGCGAGCGCTGATCGTTCCGAGCGTGATCCACCTTGCTGCGCTTGGAGCTCCTGTGAGCATCAAGCAACACATTGAAAGGCTCACCGGTGCCCGGGTCCTGGCGGCGAGTGATGTTGTGTCCTACCTGCCCGGTGCGGCGGCGTCTTGATACCTCTGAATCGGCGTCGCCGCGCCGTCCCATCACCGGAATCGGGTGTCGTTGCCTGTCGATTTGGGGGTGGGGGGTTCGTATAGGGGTGAGGACAGAGATCGGGAGGTTGGGATGAGTCAGTACTTGCTTAGTATTTATCAGCCTGATGGGGCGCCGCCTCCGCCTGAGGTGTTGGGGCCGATCATGCGGGAGTTGGAGAGTCTCAACGGGGAGATGCGGGCGGCGGGGGTGTGGGTGTTTGCGGTGGGGTTGCATCCGCCGGAGACGGCGACTGTTTTGAAGGCTTCCAATGATGAGGTGCTGGTGACGGATGGGCCGTTTACCGAGGGTAAGGAGCATCTGGGTGGGTTCACCGTCATCGAGGTGGAGGATCTTGATGCGGCGTTGGGGTGGGCGCGGCGGTTGGCGAAGGTGTTGAGTCCGTTGTCGATCGAGGTCAGGCCGTCGCAGTCGTGACTCCGGACGTTGCCGGGGTGTTCCGGGCTGAGCACGGGCGGGCGGTTGCTGTGCTGACCCGGGTGTTCGGGGACCTCGAGATCGCCGAGGACGCCGTACAGGACGCGTTCGCGGCGGCGATCGAGAAGTGGCCGGAGTCCGGCGTACCGCCTAGTCCGGCGGGGTGGATCATCACGACCGCTCGGAACCGGGCGATCGACCGTCTCAGGCGGGAGTCGGCCCGGGCGGACAAGCATGCCCAGGCGGCGCTGTTGCACGCGCAGGACGAACCAGTGGAGGAGGGCGCCGTGCACGACGACCGCCTCCGGTTGATCTTCACGTGCTGCCACCCGGCGCTGGCCCTCAACGTTCGTGTCGCGCTGACGCTGCGCATGCTCGGCGGGCTGACGACGCCCGAGATCGCCCGCGCGTTCCTCGTACCTGAGCCGACGATGGCGCAGCGGCTCGTCCGCGCGAAGGCGAAGATCCGCGCGGCCGGCATCCCGTACCGCGTCCCGTACGAAGCCGATCTGCCCGAGCGCGTCCGCGGCGTACTGGCCGTGGTCTACCTGATCTTCAACGAGGGGTACGCCGCCTCATCCGGCGAAAGCCTCGTCCGTGACGAACTGAGCGAGGAGGCGATCCGCCTCGGCCGCCTCCTGGTCGAACTGATGCCCGATGAGCCCGAGGCCGTCGGCCTGCTCGCCCTCATGCTCCTCCAGCACTCGCGCCGCCCCGCGCGTGTCACGCCGACCGGCGAGCTGATCCGGCTCCCGGACCAGGACCGCGGCCTGTGGGACCGAGCGCTGATTGCCGAAGGCCAGGAGTTGGTACGTCGTTGCCTCCGCCGCAACCAGCCCGGTCCGTATCAACTCCAGGCCGCGATCAACGCCGTTCACTCGGACGCTGCGTCCGCCGACGAGACCGATTGGCGGCAGATCCTGCAGCTCTACAACCACCTACTGACCATCGAGCCGACCCCGATCGTCGCCCTCAACCGCGCCGTCGCGGTCGCCGAGGTCGACGGCCCAGCCGCGGCCCTCAAGCTGATCGACGAGCTCGACCTCGGCTCGTACTACCTCTTCCACGCCATCCGCGCCGACCTCCTGACCACATTGGGCCGCCGTGACGAGGCGCGCGCCGCCTACGCAACAGCCCTCGACCTGACCTCCAACGAGGCCGAACAAAACTTCCTCCGCGAACGACTCTGAAACGGCCGAAACTCCCACATCGGATTCCAGCACCTGAGCGGTCCGGGTGGAGCAGCCGAAGATTAAGTAAGGTCCGACGCGTGCCGGGATTTGAGTTGGTTTGTGAGGTGGAGCCGCCCACGCGGCCGGACCTGAAGAAGGTGCGGCATCAGATCGGGGTGATGAGCCCGATCGCGGACGCGTTCCTGATCCCCGACAACCACATCGGCCGCGCGACCGTATCCAGTGTCGCGGTCGCGAACGAGGTCCAGGCGATGGGCTCGCGCGGCATCGCCTGCCTCAACTCGCGGGACCGCAACCTCCTCGGGTTCAAACGAGACCTCCTGACGGCCGCGGCGTACGGCGTGGAGCAGTTCCTCTTCGTCCACGGTGACGACCCCGCCGAGGGCGCCCGGACCAGCCAGCTCACCGTCCGGACGATGATCGATCAGGCGCGACAGACGGCGTACCCGGGCTGCAACCCGTTCCAGGTCGGCGCCGCCACCCGGCTGCGGCCGGTCCCGGGCTGGAAGGCGGAGGCGGACTTCCTCTACGTCCAGGTCAGCTATGACTTGGACGAGTTGCTCCGCTGGCGGGAGAGCGTCGTACTGGACATCCCCGTGTACGCCGGAGTCATGGTGCTCGCGTCCGCCAAGATGGCCCACAACCTGGCCTCCCTGCCGCAGCTGAACATCCCGGAGACCCTGATCGACGCCGTCGAGCGGGACCGTGACGCCGGCGTCGACCATGCCTGTGAGCAGATTCTCAAGATCCGCGACTCCGGCGCGTTCGACGGCGTACACCTGATCCCGGTCAGCCGCTACCGCCAGGTCGCGGCCCGCCTCGAGCGCGAACTCTGACCTGCCGGGTCGCACCGGATCGGGCCGGAACCGACTAGTCTCCTGCAAGCAGGGTTGTACTGACGGGAGGTGGGAGCGTGGCGTTACCTGGCAAGGGGTTGATCGAGGGGCTGAAGGTCACGGCGAAGACGCTGGCCCGCCGGTCCGTCACCGAGCAGTACCCCGATGTCCAGCCGGAGTTGCCGCCGCGCAGCCGGGGCGTGATCGCGCTGCTGGAGGAGAACTGCACCTCCTGCATGCTGTGCGCCCGGGAGTGCCCGAGTTGGTGCATCTACATCGACTCGCACACCGAGACCGCGCCGTCGGTCGGTGAGCAGGCCCGCGAGCGCAGCCGGAACGTGCTGGACCGGTTCGCGATCGACTTCAGCCTGTGCATGTACTGCGGGATCTGCATCGAGGCCTGCCCGTTCGACGCGCTGTTCTGGTCGCCGGAGTTCGAGTACGCCGAGACCGACCTGCGGAACCTCACCCACGAGAAGGAACGCCTCCGCGACTGGATGTGGACGGTCCCCGCACCGCAGCCGATCGACCCGGGCCCCACCGTCACCCCTGCGCCGGAGGACAAGGCGTGACAACTGTTCTCTTCAGCGTTGCGGGAGTCATCGCCCTCATCGCCGCCGTCATCGTCGTCACCTCTCGCCGGATCGTGCACGCAGCGCTCTGGCTGGTCGTTGCCCTCGGCGCCGTCGCCGGTTGCTTCGGCGCACTGCACGCCGAGTTCGTCGCGCTGGTCCAGATTCTCGTGTACGTCGGCGCCATCGTCGTACTGGTCCTCTTCGCACTGATGTTGACCAAGGCACCGACCAATCCACTGCCCGGCGCAACTACCGGCCGCAGCCCGTTCGCGGCCGCGGTCGCGGCGGTCCTGGCTGTGCTCCTCGGAGTCGGGGTGATTCTTGCCTTCGGCAACGAGAAGATCAAGCCGGTTCACGACGGATCCGCACGGGCCGTCGGTACGGCGGTCTTCAAGGACTGGGTGCTTCCGTTCGAGGTCCTGTCCGTTCTCCTGCTCGCCGCGCTGATCGGCGCGATCGCGTTGTCCCAGCGGAAGACGGAGGACGACTGACATGCCGTTGATCCTCCCGCTCCTGCTGGCCGTCGCACTCTTCTGCATCGGCGTGTACGGCGTCCTTGCGCGCCGCAACGCGATCACGCTGCTGATGTCGTTCGAGCTGATGCTCAACGCGGTCAACCTCAACCTGGTTGCCTTCGACGCCTGGCGGGTGAACGACGCCACCGGCCAGACGATGGCCGTCTTCGTCATCACGCTGGCCGCGGCCGAGATCGGGCTCGGCCTGGCGATCGTGTTGCTGCTCTTCCGCGGCCACGGCTCAGTGGACGCCGACGCGGCACGTGACCTGGTCGAGCAGGACGCCGCCGTGGAGCCGGAGAAGGCCTCGTGATCGCGACCGTCTGGCGGGTGGCCGGCGTCGGCTTCTCCCTACTGATCATCTTGATGGCCGGTCTGCTGTACGGCGCCGACCCGGGCCAGGCTGATTTCCTGAACTCGACCGTCGGCGACCTCACCATCGGTTTCGCCGTACGGACCGACGATCTCACTGTCCTGCTGCTCGCGGTCGTCGGCGTGATCGCGACCTGCGTCCAGGTCTACTCGCTCGGATACCTGCACCAGCGGGCCGCGTCGTACCACGCGCTCGTCACGCTCTTCACGGCCGCGATGGTGACCGTCGTCGTCTCGGATAGCCTGTTCTTCCTGCTGATCGGGTGGGAGGTGATGGGTGCCTGTTCGTACCTGCTGATCAGTCACTACTGGGAGCGGCGCGACGCTCGGTCCGGCGCAGTCAAGGCGTTCCTGATGACCCGGCTCGGCGATGTCGGATTCCTGTTCGGCATCTTCGTGCTCGGTGTTGGTGCCGGGACGTTCCGGATCTCGGAGCTCGACCCAGCCGCGATCTCGCCCGGCGTACTCACCACCGGGACCCTCCTGCTGCTGGTTGGCGTGGTCGGCAAGTCGGCCCAGGTTCCCTTGCAGACCTGGCTTCCGGACGCGATGCCCGGCCCGAGCCCGGTCAGCGCCCTGATCCACGCGGCCACGATGGTTGCCGCCGGCGTCTTCCTGATCGCCCGGCTCTACAACGTCTTCTCCGCCTCCGAGACCACGATGACGGTGCTCGCCGTGATCGCCTGCGTGACCATGCTCTTCGCCGCCCTCTGCGCGATGGCCGCGGTCGAGGTGAAGCGGGTGCTCGCCTGGTCGACCGTCAGCCAACTCGCGATCATGTTCTCCGCACTCTCCCTGGGTACGGCGGAAGGACGGCACGCAGCGCTCTTCCACCTGGTCACGCACGCCGCGTTCAAGGGACTACTGTTCCTCTGCGCCGGTGTGCTGCTCCACCAGGTTGGCAGCGCGGCTTTCGTCGTACTGCGTCGCTACACCCGGCGCGGGCGGTTGCGGAACGCGCTGCGGGTCACGTTCATCACGATGACGGTCGGGCTGGCCGCACTGGCCGGCGTACCCGGTTTTGCCGGCTTCTTCTCCAAGGACACGATCCTCGAGGCGGCCTGGGAGCACGGGCGGCACGACGGCTCGGTCGTCGGTTGGATCGTGCTCGGATCGGTTGGCCTGACGGCTGCGCTGACCGCCTTCTACTGCACGCGGATGTGGTTGTGGGTGTTCTTCCGGACGCCCGCGCTCGCCGGTGCGGTCGGGGCCTTCGAGGACGACGACGCCGCGATCGCCGACCTCGACGAGCCCGACACGACCAAGCTGCGGGACGCGCCGTGGGTGATGCTCACGCCGCTGATCCTGCTCGCGCTCGCCGCGATCGGTCTCGGGTACGCCGATGGTGTCCACCTGAACTGGGTGATCGGGCTGGTGTCGGTCGCGCTCGTCCTGCTCGGTGCGCTGCCGGCGTACTCGCTGTGGTCGCGGGGTGCGGATCCGCGGCCGGTCGTGCTGGAGCGTGAGTTCGGCGTGGATGCGGCGTACGGCGGGCTGTTCGTCGTACCCATTAGCCGGCTGGCTCGTTTGACCGTCGCGGGGGATCGAGACGTCATCGGGGGATATGTGCGCGCGGCTGGACGGACCGGGACGCTGGTGTCGCAGGGCATGCGCCGGTTGCAGACCGGGAACGTGCAGACGTACCTGACCGCGGCCGTGATCGGTGTGGTCGCGCTGGCTGTGCTGGCTGGGGTGATCGGCTCGTGAACGCAATCCTGCTGGGGATTCTGCTGCTGCCCATTCTCTCCGCGCTCGCCCTGTGGGCGACCCCGGCGGGGATCGGTGATCGGCTCGCTGCGTCGTACGGATCCGTGGTCTCGGGGCTCGTGCTGATCGGGTCTTTGCTGCTCTGGCCGCGGACCGAGGGGTGGTTCGCTTATACGCCGTTGTCCAGTGACGTGATCGGGGAGAACGCGCGGCCGATGCGGGCCGTGACCGACGTACCGTGGATTCCGTCGCTCGGCGTGCGGTTCCACGTCGCGGTGGACTCGATCTCGATGCCGCTGATCGTGCTGACGGCGCTGCTGACGTTCCTGTGCTGCCTGTACTCGTTGAAGATCACGCCGCGAATCGGGCGGACCCGGTCGCTGATCGCGCTGCTGCTGGTGATCGAGGCCGGCGTGATCGGCACGTTCTCGGCGATGGATCTGGTGCTGTTCTTCGTCTGCTTCGAGATCGTGCTGATCCCGATGTGGCTGATCATCGACATCTGGGGCGACGATCACGACCCGGCCGGGCGGAAGCGGGCCGCGAACACTTTCGTGTTGATGACGGTGCTTGGGTCGGCGCTGATGCTGCTTGGGTTCCTGCTCGTGTACCGGCAGGCGGGGACTTTTGACATCGTTCAGTTGAGCAACAATCCGGTGCGCGGCGGGCATGGGATCGCGCTCGCGGCCGCGTTGCTGATCGCGGTCGGGCTCGCGGTGAAGGTGCCGTTGTGGCCGCTGCACATCTGGCTGCCGGACGCGCATGCGAAGGCGCCCACGGTCGGGTCCGTTTTGCTGGCCGGCGTACTGCTGAAGCTGGGGACGTACGGGCTGATCCGGATCCTGGTCCCGGTGTTGCCGGATGCGGTTGTGACGATCGCGCCATACCTGGCTGGGTTCTCCGTGGTCGCGATCATCGCCGGGTCGCTGGCGTGCTTGGCGCAGACGGATGTGAAGCGGCTGATCGCGTACTCGAGCGTCGGGCACATGGGGTTCATCGGGCTCGGGATCGCGACGCTGTCGCCGGCTGGGATGCGGGGGGCGCTGTTCGCGAACATTGCGCATGGGATCATCACCGGGCTGCTGTTCTTCCTCGCGGGTGCGATCAAGGACCGGCACGACACCAGCGATCTAAGGGTGATCGGACGGGCTTTGTACGCACGGCTCCCGCGGATCGGGGCGTTGTTGACGTTCGCCTGCCTGGCGTCGCTCGGACTGCCGGGGCTGGCTGGGTTCTGGGGCGAGATGCTGGTGCTGCTGGGCTCCTACCGCCCTGCTGATTCGTTGCCTCGGACAACGTATTTGGTGTTCATGGTGATCGCTGGGCTCGGGACTGTGCTGACTGCGGCGTACTTCCTCCGCCTGGTGCGCAACCTGTGTCAGGGTGATCCGGCCGAGAATCCGGCGGCCGCGTTCGCCGTGGATCTGAGCCGGATCGAGCTGATCACCTGGGCGCCGTTGATCGCGCTGACCGTTCTCCTCGGTGTGTGGCCGGGGCTCCTTCTGCAGCAGTGGGGTGCCCTGTGACGCTCACCTGGACCGACTGGCAGGCGATCGCCGTACCGCTGGTGCTGGCGATCGGTGCTGTCGCCGTACTGTTGATCGACGGCTTCTGGCGGAGTGCTCCGCAGCAGCTTCGGCATACGGTGATCACGCTGCTCACGGGTGCTGTGATTCTGTTCGGGCTGGTGTTCGTGTGGGCACAGCGGGATGACTTCAAGCCCGCGTTCTGCCGGCCGGCGGTGGAGGGGCCGGCGGAGTGTTCGCTGGTGTTCGAGCCGTTGACGGCTGGGCTGTGGGCCGTCCTGCTGATCGGCGGGCTTGGGGTTGTCGGGCTGTCGGCGTACCGGCTGTTGGCTTCGGATATCCCGATCGGTGAGTATCACTTCCTCCTGCTGAGCGTGCTGGTCGGCGCGACCGTGCTTGCCGGGTCGCGCGACCTCGCGACGATGGTGATTGGGCTGGAGGTCGTGTCGCTGCCGAGCTTCGCGATGGTCGCGCTGCGGCGGGATCGGCGTGGATCCGAGGGCGCGCTGAAGGCGTTCCTGGTGTCGGTGCTGTCGACCGCTGTGATGCTGTTCGGGATCTCCTACCTGTACGGGGTGACTGGGTCGCTGTATCTGTCCACGATCGCTAATCGGCTGACCGGGTTGGACCCTTCGCTGTCGCGGGTCGCTTTCGCGGCGGGGCTGTTTGTGATTGTCGGGTTCGCTTTCAAGATCGCGGCGGTCCCCTTCCATGCCTGGCTGCCGGACACGTACGTCGGTGCGCCGGTTGAGGTCACCGCCTTCCTCGCGGTCGTATCGAAGTCGGCCGGGGTCGCGGGTCTGCTCGTCCTCGTGACGGCCGGGGTCGCGCCGGATGGGTCGTCGCTGCGAACGGTCGTCGCGATCCTCGCGGCTGTGACGATGACGGTCGGGAACCTCGCTGCCCTTCGCCAGGTCGAGGCGGTGCGACTGCTGGCGTGGTCGTCGATCGGTCAGGTCGGGTTCTTGCTCGCGCCGCTTGCAGTTGGCGATGCGCAGGCGGTTGTCGGGTATATGGCGGCGTACGTCGTAGTCACGCTTGGGGCGTTTGGTTCGGTCGCTGTGGTCCAGCGCTACCGGCCGGGCGGTCTGCTGTCCGACTACCGCGGCATGGTGCGGTCCGAGCCGGGGTTGGCGGCCGCTTTGATCTTCTTCTTGGTCGTCCTTGCCGGTCTCCCGCCGGGCCTGGCGGGTCTCTTCACCAAGTTCGCCGCGTTCCAGGCGGTTATCGACGCTCACCTGGGTTGGCTGGCCATCGTGATGGCCCTCAATGTCATGATCGGCCTGGCCGTCTACCTCCGCTGGGTCGCCGAACTCTTCCGCCTCCCCGCCGACGACCCCTTCTCGGTAGACATCGAGTCCCCAGCGGTCGCCATGATCTCCCTCTGCGCCGCCACAGCCGCCGTAATCTCCATCCTCCCCAGCACCCTCTTCTCCCTCGCCACGTAAGAACCGGGGAGAGCTCACGCGGGGGTTGAAGAGCCCCACGCGAGCCCCACGCGCGCTCCTGCGCCGCGTGCTGCGCGGCCGCTCCCACCCGCCCGGTGCGCGCGCTGTCGCGCTTCATCGACCACCCCGTGGTTGCGGGGTGCTCGTACTTGCTCGCGTTCACGCACGTCGGGTGAAAGGCCCACGCAACCGCCACGCGCCTCCTTCGTCGCGTGCTGCGCGGCCACTCCCACCCGCCCGGTGCACGCGCTGTCGCGCTTCATCGACCACCCCGTGGTTGCGGGGTGCTCGTACTTGCTCGCGTTCACGCACGTCGGGTGAAAGGCCCCACGCGCCCTTGCACGCGCTGTCGCGCTTCATCGACCAACCCGTGGTGCCAGCTGCTCGTACGACCTGCCAGCGCGAGCACTACGTCGCCCCCGCGGGTGGCAGCTGCTCGTGTTTCGTTCGTCTACCGGAGGGCGACGATTGAGCGGCCGCTGATGGCTAGGAGTTGGTTGCCGGCGGCTACTATGCCGCGGTCGCACTTGATGGACTTGGGTAGCTGGGTGGTCTTGTGCTCGCTGAGTGAGGTGAGCTGGCAGGTGTCCGAGACCTGGTTCATGAAGATCAGGCGCCCGTCGGTCGTGACGGCGTACGGGTCGCCGTACCGCGCCGGCATCGTCGCCGTCCACACCACGCGTCCGGTGTCGGCGTCGATCGCGGTCGCGACGGTTCCGCTGTACACCTCGGCCTTGCTCGGGCAGCTGATCAGTACGACGAAATTGCCCGCCGTCTCGACCTTCGGCGGGCAGGCCCACGTGGTCGGCATCGGCCAGCGCCACTTCACGTCACCCGACCGCGGCTGTACGCCGACCAGCATGCCGCGCCCGGACACGGGGGAGCCCGACTCAGGCTCGACGCCGACGACCGATCCGCCGACCGCGGTCAGGCCGCCCAGCGACGTGCTCTGATGGCTCCACAGTTGTTTGCCGTTCTTCAGGTTCAGACCGACGAGCTCGTCGGGGTCACCGCAGCTGCGGCTCAGATGGGCGACGACAGTGTCCGCCGTGGCGGCCGCGCTGATGCCCGTGCAGGTCCCCGGCTCGTAGGTCCAGCGGTTCGAGCCGTCGACGTTCGTTCCGTACAGCTTGTCCGAGCCCTTGCTCACCGTCCGGCCCGTGACCAGCGGATCCAGGTTGTCGATGGTGTAGTCCTTGGTCCGCCCAGGCCAGGCCGCTGTCCGTCGACCGGTGTCGGCGTCGAGTACGAAGTACCCGAGATCATCGAAGTCGGCGAGCAGCGCCTGCCCGCCGCTCACGGCGTACAGACGCGGTTGTACGTCGGAATCCGCCCGCGCGTACCGCCAACGCACCTGACCGGTCGCCGGGTCGAGCATCTCGATCGTCCCGATCTGGCGGGAGACGGCAATCCCGAACCGGGTGGCGACCATGTCCCGCAGGCTGTCGCTCGCCCGGCCTGCCGCGGTGGTCCACCCGACCTCGCCGGTCAGCTCCGAACGTACGTTCTGCCCGGCCGGCTGGTGCTGTCCTTCCAGTTGCTCGTTCGCGCTGAGCAGGTACGCGCGCTGCACCGGGTTGATCACGAAGATCGTCGCCAGCACGATCACAGCGACCGCGCCGAACCCGGCCAGCACCTGGCCGCGGTTCCGCGGTCGAACGGGGTCGCGAGTGAGGAGGGAGGCGCCGAGCGCGGCGGCACCGGCGACGACGAGCAGGACCGCTGACGCGACCATCAGCGGGACGCGCTGGCCGACCCCGGAACCCTCGCTGGTCTCCGGAGTGACGATCCAGACCGCGACGGCCGCCACGACACCGGCGGCGATCACCAGGCCGGCAACGATCCGGCCCGAGCGGGCGGACCGGGTCGCGCACCAGTAGACGGTCGGCACCGCGCACAGCGCCAGTACGGTCAGCACGACTGACGGCCAGACGGAGTCCTCGTCGTACTCCGGAACTCGCCAAGGCGATCGGGCTGCCCCGAACGCGGCGACGAAGGCGACGAGGGCCGTCACGAGGGCGCCGACGACCAGAGCCGCCCGCTGCCATCCACGCCAGGGCGCCGGGAGCAGGGCGTCCAGAGTTGCGTACTCGGCCTCGAGGTTGGCCCGCGCGTCCGCCTCGAACCTCTCCTGCGCATGCCCGGTCCGGTAGATCGGCGATTTCAGCAGCTTGCGGACTTCGTCGTACCGGCGCTTGACCTCGGTGAAGGGCTCGGGTGACTCGGTCCCGCGTTCGGCATCCCGACGTACCTCGGCGGCGTGGGTTATGTAGTGGTCGCTCGCCAGCACGGCGTTGACGGCATCGAGCAGTACGTCGGCATTCGCGTCCTGCGCCTTGATCTCCCCGATCCCACCGGTCAGCCGGACGAGCCGAGCGACCTCCGCGGTCCGGGCCGGGCTGACGCCGTACGCCGGAAGAAGCCGCTCAGCCAACCGCGCCGAAGCCTCCGCGTCCTCGGTCGGCGTCCACCCCGACTCGTGGTCGGCCCGGTGAAACCACACAGCCAACTCAACCGCAGCCGCATCTGTACTCAGCTGATCCAACGCCTCCAACGCAGTCAGAACGATCCCGACGTACCGATCCCGGTACGCGTTCCTGCCCTTCTGCGTGTATCGCGCCACCAACTCGTCGGCCAACGCCCCCGCATCCGGGACAACGTCCCGCCACAACTCCCGCAACCCAGCCACCCACAGATCCTGACAGACACCGGGTCCGTGAGCTGAGCTTGGTAGCGGGGTCAGATGTGCGGAGAATCGACGGCCTCACACTGGACACGGGGCCTAGTGCGGCTTGAGGGTCTTGGTGGCGAAGTAGCCGGGTAGCCAGCCGGCGGTTATCTCCGAGTGGTGTGGGGCCTCGGTGAAGGCGGTGATGGCGAAGCCTGCGGCGGTCTGGCCGCCGATCTGCTCGGTGAGCGTGTGGCTGTACTCCAGCGGCGAGTCGGCGCCCCACAGCCGCTCCCGCTCTCCTGGCTCCAGATGGGTGAGGTCGCTGTACGGGAGGCGATGCCGTACGACGAGTTCGCCGCGCGTGTCCATCGCGTCCGCGTCGAAGAGGTAGACGTCCGGGTTGACGAAGCCGGACAGCAGCGTGCCGCCCGGCCTCAGCACGCGGTGGCACTCCCGCCAGACCGGGGCCAGCTCGGGGATGAAGAGGTTGGAGACCGGGTGCACAACCAGGTCGAACGAGGCGTCCGGGAACACGCTCAGGTCGCGCGCATCGCCGAGCACGGTACGCACGTCGAGCCCGTCCCGCGCGGCGACCATTTCGTCCTGCGCGAGCTGCCCGGGTGAGTTGTCGAAGACGGTCACCCGCGCGCCGGCCGCGGCGAGCACCGGACCCTGCTGCCCGCCGCCGGAGGCGAGGCAGAGCACGTCGCAGGCGGTGAGGTCCGAAGGAAACCAGGTGGGGTCGACCGGCTCGTACCCGATCAGCACGATGGACCACTCACCGGCCCGCGCCTTCGCGACCACCTCGGGTGTCACCGGCCGCGACCACTCGTTGCCCTTCTCCACCTCGCGGTCCCACGCGCGGCGGTTGTGGGCGACAGGATCTGTGTACGGCTCGCTCATGCGCCGAATGCTAGCCCCGCCGGCCATCCACCTCCGCCGCATTTCCGGCCGATGATGCCGCGACATGACGATGGCCCCTGGTCTGCGTTTCCGCAGGTCAGGGGCCATTCTCATGCTTACGAGAAGCGTGTGGCGGGTGCAGGGTTCGAACCTGCGTAGGGCATACGCCGACAGATTTACAGCCCAGGCCACGAAAGCCGTCTGACCAGCCAATACGCCACTTGCTGGCGCCCTGAGGGCATGGCTCGGGCGCGCCTACTCCTTCTTGCAAGGTCGAGGCCCGCACTTACGCCGCCTTGATCAGTGTCGACCTGGCCAGTTCGAGGTGCGTCTCTCGTCGGCCGAGAGTCCAGAACCGTGGAGGCGCACGAGTTGCATGGTTGGCCCCAGGTGACCGCTGCACCCGTCTGGCGAGCTTCCCGTCGGTCGCCCAAGTCGCTCGGGCGAACCCACGAGGCGGCCAGCCTCGCACCCGGACTGCGATGGGGGCGGGTCACGAGTGACCTCGGTCACTTCGACCGATACGCTACCTACCCGACGGCGCCGAGAGCGCCGCCCACCGCAAGAGTCTGTGGAGAGTAAGTGGGCCGACGGGAAGCGTTCTGGACGGCAGTCGTCGGCGTCGGTCTTCTTTGGGTCGGCCAGGTGGGTGGCCTCGCGCTCGATAGGGCAGCTGGCCTGGATAAGTGGCCCGGCCCGCTCGACTACGTCCGACAGCATTCGTGGTGGTTCGTAGCTGGCACGACGGTCGCTCTGACGGCACTCATCCTCCTGGGACGGCGCTGGGTCGATCGAGGACAAGTAGCCAGTGGCGCTGGGCCCACGATTAACCTACAGGGCTCAACCTTCAACGGGCCCGTCGCGCTGTCGCAAGGCGCAGGCGCGCCGGCTACGAGCACATCGCCGCCACCCGCTGAGGAGCTAGCGCAACCGCAACTCGAGAGGGAGCCACGGTCGCAACCAGTGGTCCTCTTTTACGCGTCCCCATTCCTCGACGGCTCCTGGCGTCAGAGACTTCTGACCACAGCAAGGGCTGTCAACCCAGACGCACTATGCGTTCGGCTTGAAGAGCAGAACATGAAGCTCTCGAACGTCACTGCGATCGTAATTGCGTTCTCCGCGGCTCAACAGGCGCTGGTCAGGAAGCGGACGCTCGCCAAGATGAGAAGTGCCAGGGAGAGCTATCCCGAAACCCCGCTGATCTTGGCTGCCGTGGACTTCGCAGATGAGCCGATAACGACCGAGGACGGTCACCGCCTCCTGCAGGCGGCGGGCTATGATCTAGACGACGCCCAGTTCATCATCTGCGCCACAGAAGAAGAATTTCAGTCGAGTCTCTCCTCGCATTTGCTATTTACAGTGGAAGTCGAAAGTATGCAAGCCCTCTTAGACCGGGCCCGGAATACCCGCATCTCTGACCGGGAGATTGAGTGATGACGAGCGGTAACGGCGACCTTCACATCGAGTGGCTCGTAGCTTGCCTGTCACCCGGAGACGTGGCGCCACATCCGAATTTCAAGAGCGACAGTGCGAACGGCGCAGAACTACTTGCGCTCGTGGTTCAGTTCCAGTGGCAGGAATATGCGACCTATCGCGACCTCTCGGAGGACGGGCAAGAGAACCAGCCTGGAACTCCAATCGAGCGGTATGCAATTCCAGACGCCGCACGGCAGGCTCTTGAGTCTGTAAGCATCCTGGAGGGCCTTGACCGCTTGGTCGCCGAGGCGGAAGATGACGAGTTGGCATTGGGAGAACGGGCGGCAGCCGCTCTTCTCGCGGCGGTATCGAGCAGCGAACTTGACAAGCCGGACGCTTACGTCAGCTTACTCGCGGAACTCGCTTCAGTTATCCAGAATAGTAGCCTCGGTGGATCCTCTTCACGTAATTTGGCGACCGGAATACTACTTCAACAATGTGCCTTGCAATCCCTGCAGTCTGGTCGGAAATCAGAAGCGCGCGCGTTTGCGAGCAGGGTAGTTGAGACTCTCGCCGACCTAGATGGCGAGTGGGACGATTTCGCCGTCTCTAGAGGCATCAGCTGGACTGCGGCCGCTTCTCAGCGTCGACTGAGCGAACTAACAACGAGTAATGCGCGGTCCCTTCTCGTAAATACCGGAGATCACCTCGACCGATCGTGGACCGAGATCGTGAGGGCTCCGTTCCCGAATGCAGCTGTACGCCCTGTACAGGATGCATTGTCAGCCATGACCACAGTCGTCGATGAGGTATTCAAACAGAAGTACTCCTCCAGGGGGAGACAGAGCATCGTCCTCGGAGGTGGCGATAGTGCGCTTCAACTCCTGTACTCATCGCTGCTAAATGCCGAAGTAACAGGAAATATGGCGCGCACGGCACGCCTTCGCCAGACAATGGGAAACGTGTTTGCCATTAGATTGTCAGGCGAACCGAATTACGAAGAATGGCATGAAGAGGCGATTCGACTATTCAGGCAGGGAGATTCTGAGGATCACCTCCGTCCGTTCCTTGATAATCTGAGAGCTCAAGGTTCATTCGCGACCATCAAGATCGCGGCTGAGAGACTTATCGATACGCGAAATGGCCAGGACTTTATTACTAGTGCGGATCTAGCTCTGATCGACTTTGCGGCCGATCTGATTTCGACGCTACACTCTGACCGGGGCCTAGGGTTAGCCATCAGGTATGCCGGCCAGAACGCGAGCGGTCGGGTCAAAGGTTCACACGCGGCTGACTGGTCACTCGTTGAAAAATCACTCAAGACCGCCAATGCGATCGTTTCTGGAAATCGCAAGGTCGATATGGAGTACATTGCTTCATCGGCCCTGAAATTGGTCGACTTCCCGACATCTGCAGCGGATCAGTTGATATTTTCCGCTTTGGCCAGATTGGCATCGAACATCAACTGGGCGGCCGTCTCAGCGGATGTTCGCACGGAATGGGCCGAAACCGTGAGGGTTGCAAGTCAGTCGCCAAACGTTCTTGCGATTGATTGCACACGAGTGTACGCAGCGCTTGACGCCCCGAAGCCCAAGGAGGTGCTTTCCAGACTTGATGGGCTTGAGCACGTCGCGGCATCGGTGGAGGGCTTGCTTGGTGAACCAGCATCGAGTGCAGATCTGGACAAGGCCGTCGAAACGGTTGGAAGCACATTAGATTCGATGCGGCAAGATGCTGCAAATGGCGTCTATTCAGGATACACTTGGTCGCCGCTCGCGTTGGCGACCTATCTCATTGCATCCCATGGCAGAACAGACCTTTGGCCTCGCCTGACGGGAGCATTGACCGACCCCATGTTGCCTAATGACGGAAAGCTCGATGCTCTAGATGTCCTGATGCATCATGCTTGGTCACTTAAACTGCCCCCTGAGGTCAAGTCCGAGTTGGCCTCGAAGAGTATCCCGTGGGCAGGCCAGGGCCCAGACCATACGTTTTTCGCACTGCCGGAGGGGCAATTCGACGCCGCGTGTCGGAGCTTCTACCTAGCGTTCGATATCGGCACACCCGAAAAAATGCAGATGGCAACTCTGCGCGACGTTGCTTCAAGGGAAAGCAGAGTACGCGCTGAGGCTGCACGGACCTGCTTTTTTGCGGCGGTCAGCGCGCCGGCCCTGGAATGGCCGGAAATTATCCTGATGCAGCTGTCTCACGATCAGGACCCTCGCGTCATGCGCAATGCTTCTAAATGGCTGGCCTACCTCAGCGTGCTGCCGGATTTGGCCTTAAAAAGAGCGGTAGCCGACCGCGTCTCTTCGCTACTTGGTAGGCCGGGTCTTGCTGTGGCGCTCGGGGCTTTGGACGGCTTGGCCGCGGCGAGACGTGATCAGGCGCTCTCTCCCGATGCTCTATGGTGCGAGCAGGAGGTACGTGCACTATTCGACTTCCATGGTTCGCGAATAGTCAGGGATTCGGCTGAGGCCGTACTCAATCTTTATGGCCGTAGGCCGACAGTGGAGCGTCGAGAGTGATCAGCTCAGGGAAGGTGCACTTGCAAAATACGATCCACGAATTTCTTGATTTCCTGGGTGCTAGGTCAGAGGTTCGAATTCACGGAGAACCCAGTCCCATCGGAAATTCTCGGCGACTTGATCTCCTGTGCCCGATACAACAGGCTTGAGCGATGCGGCCGAGCCGTCATGGGGATCGATCACTCGCACTCCCGCGTAGCGGAGCACGGCCAGCGACGCGAGCCAGGCCGGGTGGCCGGCTAGGTCGTCCTTTGTCAAACGGGATTGCTGCGATGGGGGTGCGAGAGCCGAGTGCGGCGCACAGGATCGTGAGCGGATAGGTGTTCGCGCTGCCGTTCGCCCAGGCGTTGAGCGTATTGAAAGTAGTCGGCACCACAGCCACCGCGTCTGCTTTCGGCGTGCGCTTAGGCCGGCGAAGCCATACCACCGCAGGAGTACGACACTACGATCACCTGGCTGAAGCGCCACACGTTCGACCTGTCGGAGGTCGCGCAAAGCGAAACCCTCCGAGGAGCGCTCGACCGGCTCGCGACGAAGCGGGACGGAAAGGCAGCGGCGGCGAAAACGATCACCAGGCGACGGGCCACGCTGCATGGCGCATTGCAGTACGCCGTCGAACTCGATCTACTGCCCGCGAACCCACTGGACAACCTCCACTGGGATTCACAGCAGAGCAGCGATCGAGTCGATCGCCGGCTGTTGCCGAACCGCCAAGCGGTAGCTCGCCTGCTCGCGGCGATCGGAGAATCCAACCCGTCGTTGGAGACCTACTTCGCCTGCCTGTACTACGCCGCGATGCGACCGGCCGAAGCGCGACACCTGAGCACAGACAACCTGATCAGCCTGCCGGAACACGGTTCGGGCGAGCTACTGCTGGACGGCTCAACTCAGCAAACCGGCAGACGGTGGACGGACGACGGCGAGGTCCGCCAGGAACGAACCCTCAAGCATCGAGCCGAGAACACCACGCGACGAGTGCCCGCGCCACCAGCCCTTGTGCAGGCCCTACGAAGCCACGTAGAGCGCTTTGGACCCGGCCTGACGGTCACCTCTTCGTGACTCGCGCAGGTCGGCTCGGGCGTCCACTGCCGGCGGCCTACTGCACGCCCGTTCACCCGAACACCGTCACCCGAACCTGGGCGAAGGCACGTGCGAAGGTCCTCACCGCGGACCAGATCGCGAAGCGCCACGCCGCCCGTCCGTATGACCTTCGGCATGCGGGGATCACCTTCCAGCTCAACGCCGGCGTCCCCGCCACCCAAGTAGCTGAGTGGGCGGGCAACTCGGTCAAGATGGTCATGGAGGTCTACGCCGGGTGCATCGACGGCCAGACCAGCACGGCCCTCAAGCGCCTGATGGCCGCGACGGACGAGGACGAGGCAGGACCGGTCCCAACTTCCTAGGGCACGAATAGGGCACACAGGGCCGTAGATTCCCGGATCTGGCTGGACACTGCCGGACACAGCAAGAGAGCCTCTGGTCTGCGTTTCCGCAGGTCAGAGGCTCTTTTCTAGCTGGTGGCGGGTGCAGGGTTCGAACCTGCGTAGGCATACGCCGACAGATTTACAGTCTGCTCCCTTTGGCCGCTCGGGCAACCCGCCAGGGTGGTGCTGGTTCGTGAACCGGCGTGGGAGACGATACAACAGAGGGTGCCCCTGACAGCAAATCGGAAAGGAACTGCCCATGGCTTCGGAGTCCTCCTTCGACATTGTGAACAAGGTCGATCACCAGGAGGTGGACAACGCCGTGAACCAGGCGGCGAAGGAGATCAGCCAGCGGTTCGACTTCAAGAACGTGGACGCGGGCATCAAGCTGTCCGGTGAGGCGATCGACATGCAGGCCAACACCGAGGAGCGGGTGAACGCGGTCCTCGACGTACTCAAGGACAAGCTGGTCAAGCGGCAGATCTCGCTCAAGGGGCTGCAGGCCGACGACCCGAAGCTGTCCGGCAAGGTCTACAAGATCAACGCCACGATCGACGCCGGCATCAGCCAGGAGAACGCGAAGAAGCTGTCCAAGCTGATCCGCGACGAGGGTCCGAAGGGCGTCAAGGCGCAGATCCAGGGCGACGAGCTCCGGGTCAGCAGCAAGAGCCGCGACGACCTGCAGGCCGTCCAGGCCCTGATCAAGGGCGAGGACCTCGAGTTCGCCGTCCAGTTCGTCAACTACCGCTGAGCTCCGGCCCGGTAATCGGCTCGCTTCGGCGGACCGTTGCCGGGCATGCTGGCGGCCCTTGCCACGCACCGTGACGGCTGATATCACTGTGCGCACGGAGCGCAAGGGGGATGTCAGGTGGGGGAGATCAACGCGGCGTGGATGGTTCGTGCCGGCCGGAGTGGGGAGCGGGCCGAGGCCGCCATCGCCGAAGGGCTTGCTATCGCGGGCTGGGTCGAGCTGGGCGACCTGTCAGAGGTCAAGACAAGGTCCGAGCTGCGTGAAGTCGTGCGAGCGTCATATCCCGATCGAGGTAACACAGTAATCGGCAACTGGACGGGCCAGCTCTGGCGGTTCATCTCCCGCATCCAGGTCGGAGATCTGCTGGTCCTGCCGCGAAACAGCGACCAGATCGCTATCGGTACGGTGACCGGCGCGTACGAGTACCGCGCGGCGGCCGACCCGAATCTTCGTCATGTCCGTCCGGTGAAGTGGTTCCGCACCGATGTGTCGCGGGCGGACGACGTGCTCCCCGATCTGCAGAACTCGATGGGTTCTCTGCTCACCGTGTTCGGGTTGAAGAGACATGACGCCGTGCGGCGGATCCAGCATCTTGCGGAGACCGGTACAGATCCTGGCCAGGACCAGTCCGAGTCCGGTGGTGGCGGACCGGCCAACCGGGATGAACTGCTGGACCAAGCCGCGAAGGGCGAAGGTGAGGCGCCTAAGCTCACGATTCGTCAGCTGCTCGGCTTGTGGAACACGGGCCGGCGGACCGTAGGAACCGTGGCGGCGATCGAGTCCGATCTGGCAGATCGCGGGCTGACGACGGTCCCGCCGTTCACCGAGGGCTGGATCGACAACACTATTCGTCTCGTCCCCATCAGTACGGAGCCTGAACCTACGGACGGACCCGCGGCCGTCGAGCCAAGTCGCGACATTCCGACTGCGGATGAACTCCCGGCAGTCTCCTTGCGAGTCGGCGATCTGGAGTCGGCGAACAGCCCGGTCATGGGTGTCGACTCCGAGCAGTCGCTGGACGCGGCTATCACGCTGATGCTGGCCAACGACTTCTCCCAGCTGGCGGTCCACGACTCGGCGGGCGGCGTGCGCGCTGTGAGCTGGGAGTCGGTCGCCCGGGCCAGCGTGGCCTACCCGAACGTGACGCTTGCCCACGCGACTGTCGGCGCTCGCATCGTCGACTACGACGCAGACCTGCTGGCGCAGGTCGACGAGATCTACGAGTTCGGGTACGTCCTCGTTCGCGGCCCGGACCGCGTCTCCATCACCGGTATCGTCACGACGGCGGACCTGACCTTGCAGTTCGCGTCGATGGCTCGCCCGATCGCCTTGATCGAGGAAGTCGAGCGTCGGCTGCGGCGACGTGCAGATGAGGCCTTCACCCTGGAGGAACTGCGCGCGGGGGCCAGCAGCCCGAACCGAATCAGGTCGGCCGCAGACCTCATGTTGGGGGCCTACGACAACCGACTTCTGGCGACGGAGGAGTCATTCCGTCGGATGGGGTGGCGGCTCGATCACACGCTCTTCCTCAACTCGCTCACGGCCGTGCGACGTATCCGCAACGAGCTGATGCACTTCTCGACGGACCCGTTGACCCCGGAGCAGATGCAGTCCATCCAGGGCTTGGTCAACATGCTTCGTACGGTCGACCCGCGCGCCTAAGTCAAACTCAATACCCAGTCGCGCGGCTCGGCGTTGAGCGGGCATGCTGGCGGGTGTGGGTGAGACGTTGATGCGGCGGCGGTTGGTTGAGGACTTCGGGCTGGATGTGGTGGAGCTCTCACCGGTCGCGCACGGGGCTGATCTGGCCGCGCAGGTGTGGAAGGCGAGTACGGCGACCAATACGTACGCCGTGAAGTGGAGCGGCGCCGGCTCCAACACCGGGCATCAGGTGGCGGCGTACCTGGCCGACATCGGCCTCGGTGGGGTCCCGGAGCTGATCCGGACCGTCGAGGGCGGGCTCTGGACGTTCCACGGGAAGAAGAAGCGGCTCACGGTCACTCCGTGGATCGACGGCGTACGCGCGGCCGACACCGGACTCACGATCGAGCAGTGGGCGCAGTACGGCGTACTCCTCCGGCGCGTGCACGACTCGGAGCCCCCGCACCGGCTCCGGGACGCGCTCCCGAAGCACAGCCTGATCGACGCGCGGGTCCCGGCGATCGCCGAGAAGCTACAGGCGCGACTCACCACCCAGGCGCCTGAGGACGAGCTCGAGGAGGAGCTGGTCGCGGTCTGGAAGCAGTACGACGACACCATCACCAACCTGCTCACCGCCCGCCCACCGGAGCCGACCGGCCCCCGAGTCGTCTGTCACGCCGACCCCCACCTCGGCAACGTCCTCGTAGACAACCAGCTACACCTCATCGACTGGGACGACGTGATCCTCGCCCCGCGCGAACAGGACCTGATGTTCATGCTCGGCGGCATGGGCGACGTCGGCCCCACCACGTCCACCGAGACCGACGCCTTCCTCACGGGCTACGGCCCCCACCCGATCGACCACGAGGCCGTCCACTACTACCGCCACGTCCGTGCCTACGAGGACGTCATCACCTGGTCCGACCAGGTCATCACCGGCCCCGACAACGCTGAAGCCCTGGACATCGTCAAAGGCATCCTCGAACATGGACTCGCACACCTGGCGGTCAGTGCCGGGCAGTGATCCAGCCAGCGACCTGAGTTCCCAGGACCTCGCCGTCCAGCATCGAATGGCGGAAGTGCAGGCCGGACAGGATCCGTGCCTCTCGCACATCACTCCGTACGGCGGCCAGGTTCGTATACGCGCGAGTCGTCCCGGTGACCTGACTACTGATGGTCAGCGGCACCTCAGCAGTATGGAAGAACGCCTTCAACGCCCCGGTCGCCCCAGCGGTGAAGCAGGCATGGCCGGACGGATACTCCGGATGGTTGACGTTCAGCAGGGGCTGCCATGTCGGGTCGACCGGTGTGCGCGGGTTCCCGTCAGCCCGCTGGATCGCATGCACCGGCCGCCAGGACAGGTAGTGGAACTTGGCATCCCAGCAAGCGATCACAGCATCCCCAGCGGACACGTGCGCCAGTGCAAGCATCTGCGCCGCCCCGGACAGTGACAGGTGCCGGTCGGCCGCCAATTGCAGGAACACCCGACTCCACTGCTGTGCGGTCTGCTCCGCCCAGAACCGTGCAGTCTCCGTCTGCTGGGCAGTCCGCGTCGTACTGTCCACCCGGCCAACAGACGCGACCTCAGCGACGTCCCGGGCATAACGCTTGCTGGTCAGCGGATCAGGTCCGTCCGGCCGGAACTGCGCCCGGTACCGCAGCGCCAGCGGCCGGACCTGCGTGAGCACGATGTCCACGGGTGGCGTCGGCAGTGTCGGCTCCCACACCCCCGGACCAGGCGGCTTCTGGACATAAGGCACCACGTTGTCCAAACCGTCCCCCGCACGCCAGGCCAGTACGGCGACAGCAACAGACCGCCCCAACGCGATCCCACGCGCCTTCGCGCGACCGTCCGGCACCCCAGCCAGGTAGTCGGCGTACGTCCCCTCCAGCCCCGAAGCCGGCACCCGCGCCTTCAGTACGTCGTACGCCGCAGTTGCGACCGCAGCCGACGCCGAAGCATGCCGATCAGGACGTACGGCGAAATGGAACGGCCGGCCATATCCCAAACCAGCGACCGTGTCCGCGATCGCGATGTGCACGATCCCCAGCAACACCTCGGAACTGGCCGGGGGACGCCCGGCCACGATCGCCTGCGTTGCGTACCGGCTCCAATCAAGCACCGGCGCGGCGGACACCGGCCCGGACGCAGCAGCGGGCGACCAACCGGCCGCCGTGAGTACCAGAGCGAAGGCAGCCGTCAGCGCCGGCCACCGGATCAGCGATCTCATCAGTGGGTTCCCCTCCCGAAAGGACTCTCACCACCCTGGCCAGCCTCCAACAAGGACTGCCATACGTAGTTCGACGTATGGGCGGGACGTCGTTCCGGGCATAGCCTGACGGCGGGGAGGAGTAGCGCGATGGTGGAGCAGTTGACGGTCACCGAACGCGATCTGCGCACGATGCTCGACGTCATCGAGCGCGGCCGGGAGGCGGATCCCGAGGAGGTGTTCCCGCGCGATCTCCTGCGCGGGCTGGCCGAGCTGATCCCCGCCGAGGACATCACCTTCCAGGTGAGCCGGCCGTTCGACCGGGAGTTGGTCGCCGTCGAGGAGGTGGCCGTCCAGCAGTGGGAGTTCGACACCGGTTGGGACGACGAGTTCTGGCGGTCCTACTGGGCCGACGAAGTGTGCAGCCGGCCGCAACGCACCGGCGACTACACCTCCGTCTGGAAGCTGTCCGACTACCAGCGTCAGCCGGCCAACGATTGGGCACCGGTCGACATCCGCCACGAAATCATCGTGCCGTTCCCGGCCCGTGGTGCCGAGGATCGCCGGCTGCTGCTGTTCCGGTGGACCGGACCTGATTTCAGCGAGCGCGAGAGACTATTGCTGGAGCTGCTCCGGCCGCACCTGATCGAAGTGCATCGCGAACACGAGCGCCGCCGGGCCGGCATCCCCGACCTCACCATTCGGCAGTTGCAGCTACTCCGCCTGGTCGCCGACGGACACAGCAACACCCAGATCGCGCACCGGCTATTCGTTGCCGAGGGCACCGTTCGTAAGCATCTGGAGAATATCTACGACCGCCTCGGCGTCACCAGCCGTACCGCGGCCGTCGCGACCATGTTCCGCCGTACACACTCCGGCTAGGCGTGCCGCATCCACACGTTCGGCTCGACGTAGATGCCGTGGTCGGCTGAACGGTCGATGCTCAGGGTCGTCAGGCCGGCGGGGATGGTGTAGGTGCCGGAGGAGGGGAACTGCATGTCGGTCCACTTCTCCCACTCGGCGACCGTGCCCGTCATGGTCTGGGAGGCGGTAGCAGGCGCCAGTATCTGAGCGCCCAGACGGACGTGAGTGCGCAGCCACGGATCGAGGGGCAGGCCGTCGGGTCGCGACCACGTCATGAAGGTCTCGATCGGAGTCAGCGGGTAGCGCGACTTCAACGTAGGCCGGACCGGCGCGATCACCTGCGGCAGTCCGCTCTCGACCGCGCGGTCCCGGACCGCGGTGATGACCCGGCTCGAGTGCCCCTGCCCCTGCTCGTCGGACCGTACGGCGGCAGCCATCAGCACCCAGGTGTTCGGTACGACGCCTTCCTCGTACGACGTGACCGACCGCGCGAGCGTGTCCGTGAACCCGCCCGGCAGATCCTCGACCGTCCCGTCCCAGGCGATCGGCACCCCCCAGCACCCCGCGATCAGCCGATGGTCGGAGGAGACCAGGTAGAACTCCCACTCCGGGAAGTACTCCAGCCGCCGGTCGCGATACTTCTTCACCTCGACGTCGTGGAAGATGAACTCCGGCCAGTCCTCGACGAACCGCTGCTCCGCCTCTTCGTCGTACTGCGGGCCGTCAGCGACCGGGATCAGTTCATACATGCCAGGCACGCTAGTCCGCGGCCGGGCCACCGGCCACCGCATCGCGGATCACCCGCGGCGAACCGCCCAGCTCGCGGCGGCAGGTCTTGTTGAACGCCTGCAGGTCGGGGATCCCGACCGACGCGGCGACCGCGGGGATGGACAGGGTGGAGGCAACGAGGAGGTGG
Organism: Kribbella sp. NPDC051952; assembly: GCF_040680855.1. Classification (NCBI taxonomy): domain Bacteria; kingdom Bacillati; phylum Actinomycetota; class Actinomycetes; order Propionibacteriales; family Kribbellaceae; genus Kribbella; species Kribbella sp. NPDC051952. The sequence goes on along the minus strand of NZ_JBFAXQ010000039.1, from coordinate 10,466 downwards.
CGTGCCCGCATCATCCGGCGGGCCCGGAGGTAGGCGATGACGGTCTGGCCGGTCTCCGCGTGGAAGAGGCGGGTCAGGTGGTTGTGCGACACCCCGGCGACCCGGGCCAGGGCCGGGATCGTCAACGGCTGGGCGAGGTTGGCCTCGATGTAGGCGATCGCGGTCGCCACCGCCGGGTGGCCGGTCTCGGGCGTGGCGGCGGTCAGGTCGACGATCCGCCAGAGCGCGGTCCAGATCTCGGCCGTCACCCGCGCGGACCCCGACGGCGACGCCTCGAGCGCCGACCGCAGCAAACCAGACAGTACGGGCGCAGCCGCCCCAGCATCCTGTACGACGGGGACGGACGACGGCTCGCCCGTGACGCGGGGCCGGAAGTGGGCGTACAGGTGCTCGGACCGGCCGCGATAGTCGAACTGAACCTGCGCTCCGGCCGGCGTCAGCGACACGTACCCCGGCGCGACGGAGTACGTCGTACCGAACAGGGTGAGGTCGGCCGAGTAGTTGTAAAGGTGCAGCTGCCACAGGTCCGGCAGCTGGAAGACGTCGCGCAACCGGCGAACGCCGTGGATGCCGGCGCCGACGTTCACCACCTCGGGCGGCTGCGCCAGGTGCAACGCGATCATGGTGAGAAATTACCACTAGTGGTGATCACAGCCAACGCATTCCAACGTGGCAGGAATCTAGCCTGGAGGAGTAGTAACCACTATCCCCCGAGAGGGAGACTCATGCCGCATCCGCATCGCAAGAACCTGCTCACCTCGGTTCAGATGGCGCATTTCGTCGCCACCGGGTCGTTCCGGATGGACGCCGTCGTACCCGACGAGATGAACCAGCAGGCGATCGAGGTCCTCAAGGCCGGCATCCCGGGCGTCCCGTACGGGACGCCGCTGTCGGAGGCGTTCGAGGGCAGCGAGTTCGTCCAGCGCCTGGTGCAACTGCCCGAGGTCGCCGGCGCGATCCACAGCCTGGTCGGTCCCGACCCGACCGTCGACCACCACGCGGTGCACATCCGCAAGGCCAACGAGGGTGAGGCGCAGAACCTGCACGGCGACGCGATCATCGACGTACGGCCGGATGCGTTCGACGTCCAGCTGATGTACTACCCGCAGGACGTGACGCTGGAGATGGGCGGCACGCTGAGCGTGCCCGGCAGCCACCTGCGCAAGACCAACGAGTCCGACACCGGCCGGTACCAGAACCTGCTCGGCCAGACCCGGCTGGTCTGCCCGGCCGGCACGGTCCAGCTGCTGCACCACGGCATCTGGCACGGCGGCCGCAAGAACGACAGCGAAATCGACCGCTACATGTTCAAGATCCGGTTCAACCCGACCGTGCGTCAGGTCCGGCTCTGGAACCTCGAGGACCTGTACGACGACGAGGTAGCGCGTGAGCTCGACCAGTCGTTCCCCTGGTACGAGAACGCCACCGGCCGGCTGGAGAAGTACAACCGGATCAAGCTGTGGCAGGCCCTGACCGGCGACGACACCTACGACCCGGAGTTCTGGGTCACCCGGGTCTCGAACCGCCCGCAGCGCGTCGTCGCCCAGCGCAGCCTCAACCCGCACGCGAAGAAGGAGATCCGATGACCGCCGCCGCTGAGGCTCCCCAGCAGACGACTGTCCGGCAGAAGGTGCTGGTCCTGTACCTGGCTTCGTCCGCGCTCGACGCCCGCGTCGTCGGCTGGTCGACGTACGACGGGACCGGCGAGACGCACCCGACCACGGGGGACAGCGACGAGCCGCCGTACGCGACCGGGCTGGATGCGTTGAAGGACGGTTGGCGGTTGTTCCAGGCCGCGCAGCTGCTGCCGCCGCAGCCGGGGCACGAGTACGACACGTCGTTCCTCAAGCACGAGTTCTTCTTCGAGAAGCTCGTCTGAACTGAGAGAGAGCCCCGGCCCAACAGGGCCGGGGCTCTCGCATGTCTCAGACCGGCAGGACGCAGGTCGGCTTCGGCCAGCTGACCGACTCGCCGTCCTGGGTCAGCGTCCCGTCCGCGCTGACGGTGAACGGCGTGATCAGGTCGGACTGTTCGTTGCTCGCGTACACCCGGCTGCCGTCGTTGCTGAAGGCAAGGTGTCGCGGCCAGTTGCCGCCGGAGCCGATCGTCTGCACCAGCTCGACGCTTAGGCCGTCCGCGGCCGTCGCGAATACCGCGATCGTGTTGTCGCCACGGTTCGAGCCGTACAAGAATCGGCCGTCGGCGGCGATCAGCAGCTCGGCCGGGAAGTTCTCACCGGGGGAGTCGGCCGGCCGGGTCGACACGGTCTGCACCACCTGCAGCTTGCCGTCCGCGTACCCGCAGACGCACAGCGTCGAGTCGAGCTCGTTGATCACGTACGCCGCAGCCGCGGTCGGGTGGAACACCATGTGCCGCGGACCGGCGCCCGGGTGGATGTGCAGCCGGTCGACCTCCTCCAACTGCCCGTTCGCGGTCAGCGTCGAAGAGTAGACCGTGTCGGAGCCGAGGTCGATGTCGAACACGTACGCGCCGGCCGGGTCGAACGCGATCTGGTGCGCGTGCGGGCCCTCCTGGCGATCGGCATTCGGGCCGGTCCCGGAGCGCTGCAGGAACTGGCTCGCCTCACCGAGCGATCCGTCGTCCTGGATCGGGTGAATCGCGACCGATCCCGAGGTGTAGTTGGCGGACAGCAGGTAGCGACCGGACGGGTCGATGTCCAGGTGGCACGGGTGTACCCCGCCGGTCGGCTGCTTGTTGAGCAGCTCCAGCCCGCCGTCCGCCTGGATCGCGAACGCCGTGACCTTCCCGTCGTCCTCCTCGTCGGTCGCGTAGAGGAACCGCCCGTCCGCAGACCTGACCAGGAACGACGGGTCCGCCAGCGTCGCCGCCAGTACGACGCCGTCCAGCGAACCGAACCCGATCCCGTCCCCGCCACCCGACTGGCTCGTGTAGCCCCCGACATAGATCCGCTCAGAAGTCATGGGGCCTACCCTGCCAGGTCACTGGCCGACGGGCACCTGCCTGTCCATCCCGTAGAGCGCGGAGCCCCAGCCCAGATCGGCGACCAACATCTGCCAACCCAGCCGCCGATACAGCCGCGGCGCCGGTCGGTCGTCGGCCCACGTGGTGAGCAGAGCCTTCTGGTTCGACAGGCCCGTCATCAACTCCGTCATCAACGCCTGCCCCAACCCCTGGCGCTGCGCGTCGACCGCTACCGCAAGATGCACGACCTCGAAGTGACCGCCGATCCATTCATCGGCCAGTTCCGGGCCGATCGCGGCCGCGACCCGGTCCGGCCACCACTGCCCGCGCTGCCCGGTGAACCCGTACGCGAACCCGACGATCCGCTCGCCCGACCGGGCCGCGACGAGCTTGAAGTCGTCTCGCGCGGCGTGCGTCGGCAGTCGCTCGGTGGCGAACTCCTCGACGCCTGCGTCCTCGTCGTACCCGGGCGCACTGTAAGCGGAGTGGAAGACCTCACCCAGCGGATAGGCGACCTCAAGCGCTCGGGTCCGATCAAGTACGTCGATCACCTCACCTAGCCTAAGCGGATGGACACTGAGGCGTTCCTGCGGCGGATCGGCGTGAACGAGTACGATGGTCCGCCTCGGCTGGAGGCGTTGTCCCGGTTGCACGCGGCGTTCGTCGACCAGATCCCGTACGAGTCCGTGCAGTTCCAGCTGGAGCCGGGCAAGCCGCTGGACCTGGAGGAGACGGCGAAGCGGATCATCGCCCGCGAGATCGGTGGGTACTGCTTCCAGCTGAACGGGACCTTCGCGCTCCTGCTCACCGAGCTGGGCTACCAGGTCAAGATGCATCGAGGTGGCGCGGAGACGCCGACTCGTCCCGGCGATGTCGACGCCAGCCATCTCGTCCTCACGGTCAGTGGACTCGTCGACGATCCGGATCGCGTCTGGCTGGTCGACGGCGGTCTCGGCGAGGCGCTGCTGCGACCGCTGCCGCTGGAAGAGGGCAGCAGTGACTACCAGGAGCCGTTCGAACTCCGGTTGCGCCGGTCCGAGAAGGTCGACGGCTGGCGGATGGACCACGATCCGCGCGCCAACCTGATCGGCATGGACTTCGAGTCCGCTGCGGTCGGCCTGGACGCGTTCGCCACCCAGCACGCGAACCTCTCGACCAACCCGGACTCCCCGTTCCGCCGATTGGCCTCGGTGTTCCGCCGCAAGCCGACGTCGGCCGCCGTACTGCGTTCCGTCGGCCTGACCGAGACGTACGCCGATCGCATCGACAACTCGATCATCGAGAACCCGGCCGACTACTTCGCCCTCCTCGCGGACGTCTTCTACCTCCCGCTTCCGCATCTCGACACCCGTCAGCGCGACGAGTTGTGGCGCCGTGTGTGGTCGCAGTACGAGGACTTCCTCGCGAAAACCAGCGGGGGAATAGGCTCGGCATGACGCGCGGTTGGCTAATGATTGACCTGGTTCGTGATCGAGGAGAGCGATGAAACCCACCGAGTTCGTGACGGTGAACGGGCAGTTCTGGGCGGAGCACCTGAAGGGTGTGGCCGAGCATCTGCCGGCGAGTCATGGGCGGGAGCTGCCAGGCCCGTTGCTGTATCCGCGGCTGATGGTGCTGACCGAGACCCCGGACTGGAACATCCTCGAGCTCGTCGGCGTGAGCCGTGAGTACCGGTCGCTGGAGGTGCGCCGGCAGAAGGTGCGCTCGGTGGAGGAGTACTTCGGACTCGGCGAGGGCCCGGCCGTGGTCGACCTGCCGGGGCAGAACCTGTTCAAGGACGCGACGATCGCGACCGAGGCCGGCCGGCATGAGCTCGACGGCCGCTTCCCGACCGCGGCGAAGCTGATCGGCGAGGAGTACGTCGGTCCGGGCGACCAGTTGCTGGCGTTCGCACCGGGGAACTACTCGACCTTCGAGCGCACCCTGCTCGTGCACACGGCGAACGACTCGACCCGCTTGCACTGGACGTTCTTCGCGATCGCGATCCACCGCTCGGAGCCCGCGGACAAGTACCTGGACTTCCTCCGGACCTACAACAACGCCAGGCCGCACCTCGACCCGATCGGCACCCTGAGCGTGCCGGCGCCGGATCTGAAGGGCGCGCCGTTCGCCAGCACGTACCTCGCGCACGGTCTGCAGGACTCGACCGTCGACCAGTTCCTGGACGCGAACGAGAGCATCCTGCTGTCCGCCTTCGACGCGACCCGGCTGGTCCGGCAGCCCGACCTGGGCGACCTGCAGCCCGACTTCATCCTGGAGCGCGCGGACGGCAGCCACATCGTCGGCCAGCTCGGTCTCCCGGTCGCCGACACCAGCAACGGCAAGAAGCGCCGCCGCGCCTTCCGCTCCACGGTCGCCGAGGGCTCGGTCCAGCTGGCCAAGTACGCCGAGTACTTCGACAACGCGGACAACCGAGCCGCGGCCCAGTCGAAGTACGACGTGGACGTCACCGCTCCTCGCAAGCTCCTGATCATTCCGTCCCAGGAGCTCGTCCCGGCAGCCGACCTGGCGGGAGCCGGAGCCGGCGTGGAGGTCGTCGACTACGACACGATCCTCCGCCTCCACATCGCCGCGAGCGCCTGAGTGGTGGAGTACTTCGTCTACGGACGGGACCGGGCCGGCAGCGGCGACCTCAAGGGCGAGCTGACCCCGGAGCACTGGGCGTTCATGGACGAGTACGCCGGTGCCCTGATCGCCCGCGGCCCGACCGTGACCGAGGACCGGGAGGAGTCGACCGGCAGCGTGCACATCGTCGACCTCCCGGACCTCGATGCGGCCCGCTCATTCGCGTACGACGAGACCTACTACCAAGGCGGCGTCTTCGAGGACGTCCTGCTCTGCCGCTTCATCAAGCATCTGGGCACCACGATGTGGGACTTCGCCGACGCCGAGGAGAGCTACGGCCGCTACCTCGTCCTCACCAAGGACGCCCCACGGCCGCTCAGCTCAAAGCACCTGATCATGTACGGCGACCTGCGCAGCCTCGACGATGACACGCACGTAGGCCGAGCGGCCCTCGTCGAAGCACCGGATGCTGCGGCGGCCGCCGTACTCACAGAGGCAGCCGAGACCGACGTCCACCCCTGGGAGTTCGGCGGCAGGCGCTAGCCCTCGTCATTGTGTAAGTAGGCGGCTATCTCCTGGGTGACCCGTCGGCCACTGTCGGACGAGTCACCCAGGGAGCTGGCCGAGTGATCCAGTCCCTCGTACTCCAGGTAGGTGAAGCCGATGCCCTTGAGCACCGGCCGGAGCCGCCGCATCCGGGTGATCGCTGGGTCGGCAGTTCCGACGTACGCGATCTTGGTGCCGGCGAAGCACCTGAGCTGGTGGTGCCAGTCGTACGTGCGATAGCTGCGCCAGAACTCCAACGGGGGCTTCGGTAGCCGTGGCTCCCGCTCGAGTCGGCGCATCTCGCCGTCGGACGGGAAGCCGATCGGGGCGAAGCCGCCCATCACGAGCGCGGTCGCGCGGCCGGTCGAGGTAGCCGCGATCGCGGCCATCGCGGCGGTCTGCGAGAACCCCCAGACGGCGAACTGGTCGATACCTTCGTGGTCGAGCACGGTCAGGACCTGTTCGCAGATGCTTCCGAACGCGTAGTTGAGCGGCCGATCGCTGGCGCCGAAGCCGACCGGATGCACCTGCAGCACGCGGAACCGATCGGCCAGTTGCCCGGCGGCCTGGAAGTCGAGGGGACGGCGGTTGTTCTTCAGCAGCACGAGGGCAGGTCCGTCGCCCTGCACCCGATAGGCGATGCGGGAGCCCTGCAGTTCGACGTACCGGCGGGGTTGCATCAGGCCCGGCTGAGGATTGTTTGCAGCGTGGTGACGAGGGTCCGGCGGGTGGAGACGGTGAGGTCCGAGGTGAGGGCCTCGATGCGGTCGACGACGGCGTTGTGCGCGTCGTGGGCGAGGGCGCGGCCGGCCGGGGTGAGTTCGATGTGGCAGGCCCGGCGGTCGGCCGGGTTCGCGATCCGGGCGACCAGTTCGCGGCGTTCGAGCCGGTCGACCATGCTGGTCAGGCTGGAGCGCTCGATGCTCAGGATCCGGCTGAGCTCGGTCATGCCGAGCGGGCCGCCGAGCAGGACACACAGCAGATGCGCCTGCTGCGGGGTGAGGCCGAGCGGACGGCTGGTCTCGGCGTGCAGATCCTGTAGGAGGTGCATCGCCTGGACCAGAGCGCTCGCCAGCTCCTGATCCTGTGCTGTCGTCGTCGCCATCTCCCCATGGTAGTCCGGCCACCGAATAGTTCGAAGGACAAATAGTTCGTAGTGCTACTATTTAGGTCTACGAACTATCTGGGAGACCACCATGACTGTGAAGTTCGGATACGGATCGCCGGACCAGCTCCGTGACGTGGACGCCATCCTGCGGCTGGCCGAGCAGGCCGACCGGGACGGGCTGGACCACGTCAGCCTGTCGGACCACCCGTACGTCGCCGACCTGCTGGAGGGGTACGCCGCGATCGGCTTCCTCCTCGGCCGGACCGAGCGGCTGTCGGCCTTCGTCAACGTGACGAACCTGCCGCTGCGTCCGGCCCCGCTGCTCGCCCGGACGGCGTCCGCCCTGTCGGCGTTGTCCGGTGGGCGATTCGTCCTCGGGCTCGGTGCCGGTGGTGCGATGGACCGCATCACCACGATGGGAGTCCCCGAGCAGCGCCCGGCCGATCAGGTCGAGTCTTTCGAGGAAGCCATGCAGTTGGTCCGCGCGATGTCCGACGGCCGTCCGGCACCGACCAAGCACTACCCGATCGGCGCGCTGAAGGCGGCTCGCGTCGCCGCGCCGTTGATCTGGACCGGCTCGAACGGACCGAAGTCGCTCGCTGCGACCGGTCGGCAGGCGGACGGCTGGATCCCCGGCCGGGCCGCGGACTGGTTGAGTGAGCGCTACCGCTGGTCCCGCCCGATCATCGACGAGGCCGCGCTCGCGGTCGGCCGCAAACCCTCCGACGTCGCCACCATCTACAACTTCCCGGGCGAGCTGACGGCAACGCCCGTACGGCGTACTCGCGACGACGAGGGTCGCTGGATCGGCGGCTCCCCGGCCCAATGGGTCGAGGAGCTCACCGACGGGATCCTCAACCACGGTGCCGCCGGGTTCACGCTGTTCCCGCGCGGCGCGGATCCGTACGACGTGCAGCTGTCCCGCTGGTCCCAGGAGGTGGTCCCAGCGGTCCGCAGCGCAATCAGTTGAGGGCTGCCAGTTCCTCGGGGGACAGCTCCAGAGCGGCGGCGGCGATGTTCTCCTCGACGTGATCGGGGTTGCCGGTGCCGGGGATGCCGAGCACGTTCGGGCTGCGATGCAGCGTCCAGGCGAGCCGCACCTGGGCCGGCGTGACGCCGTGCGCGGTCGCGATCGCCTGGACGGCGTCGGAGTGGTCGGGCGCCGCGCCGCCTTCCCGGGACTCCCCGGCGATCGCGAAGAACGGCACGTACGCGATGCCGCGTTCCGCCAGCGAGCTGATCAACGGGTCCTCGTCCCGGCGCAGGTCGATGGCGTAGCTGTTCTGCACGCAGACGATCGGAGCGATCTCGAGCGCCTCGTCGACGTGGTCGGCCCGCACGTTCGACACCCCGAGCTGGCGGATCAGTCCTTTGTCACGCAGGTCCGCGAGCCAGCTGAAGCGTTCGGCGATCGAGTCTTCGCCCGGCTTCTTCATGATGCGCAGGTTGACCACGTCGAGGCAGTCGAGGCCGAGCTGACGCAGGTTCGTCTCCACCTGGGTCCGCAGCTCGGCCGCGGTCTTCGCGTTGTAGAAGCCGCGCTCGGGATCCTCGCCCGGCCCGACCTTGGTCGTGATGACCAGCTTATCCGGGTACGGCGCCAACGCCTCGCGGATCAGCTCGTTGGCGAACCGCTTCGGCCCCTCCCCGACACCGAGCGTCCCACCGGGTGACGCGTAGAACGCCGCCGTGTCGATGTGGTTCACACCGAGCTCGACCGCGCGTCGCAACACCTGGATCGCCACTGAGCGATCGGGGTTCGCGGTGGTCCGCATCGCGCCGAAGCCCATCCGGTTGACGGTGACGTCGCCCAGTTTCCACGTACCCGCCGCACTCGCGTCGCTCATTCTTCGATCGCACCCTTCACCGCTCGGAGATGTTGGCGGAACGTCAACGTCGGATCGGCGGCTCGCGCGGTCAGGAACTCCGCGAACCGCACCTGCTGCCGCAGCGAGCGGCCGGCCCGGATCTCGTCCGCCTGCCGGTGCTCGGTGTCACGGATGGATTCGGCCAGCGTGAGCAACTCGTCGACCCGGTCGGCCGGGACGAAGATCACACCGTCCTCATCCGCGAACACGACGTCGTCGCGGGTCACCGTCCAGTCGCCGATCGTTGCCGTGGACAACGCATCGGCGGGTTGCGGGTCGAGCCGGAGCGGACCGGTCGGCAGGGCGCCGAGGCTGAACACAGGCAGCCCGATCGCCGTGATGTCGACCGTGTCGCGATGCAGACCCCAGATCACGATGCCGGCGACGCCGGCCGCTTGGGCCTCCAGGGCCGCCATGTCGCCGACGCACGCCTCGTCGCGCCGGCCGCCGTTGTCCACCACGAGTACGTCGCCCGGCTCTGCGGACTCGAACGCCTCCAGGAACACGTCGACACTGCCGACATGCTGAGCCGGCAGCACCCGCCCCGCGACCCGGCCGCCGTTCACAGCCGTCAACGACACCGTGCGTACCGGCACTCCAACCCGAACGCAAGCATCCGCCACATGCGCCGTCGTCAGGTCCTTGAACCGCTCCAGCATCCCCAGCCCCTCTCGATGACCAATGCTGTCGACCTTAGGGTCAGTGTCCAAAGATCGACGCTGGTTCCGACCTTAGGAGAGGAAGGCAAGGATCTCTTTCAGTGGGGGTTCGGTGGTGGTGTCGACGGTCATCGCGGGGACGGGGAGATCGACCGGCTGGAAGGCGTTGTGGGTTCGCATCCGCGCCTCGGCGCTGATCTGTGCGTCCTCGTGCGCGGACCGGTCGGAGCTCGCCGTACGGGTGTTGATCCGGGCGAGTGCGACCTCGGCCGGGACCGTGCAGTGCAGGATGCGGACGTCGGCCCGGTCGAGGAGTGGGGCCAGGCCCGGGTTCCACAGCCGGTCCTGGAAGGCGGCCTCGGCGACGACCGTCGTACCGCGGCCGATCAGCAGGCCGATCACGTCGAAGAACGTGGACAGCGTCCGCATCGTCAGCGGATCTCCCGGCCCGGGCACGAACCCGGGGGTGGCGTGCGCCATCCCTTCCTTGATCTCGTCCCGGCAGATCGCCGGGCATCCGATCGCGGCCGCGACGCGGTGCGCCAGAGTCGTCTTACCGGTTCCGGGCGGGCCGCTCACGACGACCAGGAGTGGTTTGGACTGCACCCGCCGCACCTTAGCGAGGCCGCCGTCCCGATCTCTACTGGAACGTAAAGCGTGCGTTAGGGCGTGTCTGATGGTCCAGCGCCTACTGCGCGGCACTCGGCACGGCGCCTCGGCGCACTGGAGCAAAGGCCACGATGGAAAAACATCGAGGCCTTCACTCCAGCTCGCAGA
>NZ_JBFAXQ010000038.1:0-53028 GCF_040680855.1 Kribbella sp. NPDC051952 | reverse complement strand
CTTCGACCTGGACCGGGACGAGGACGTCTGGGCCAGCGGCTGGGTCGACACCCCAGAACCCGAGGACCGCACCGACATCGACGAGCTCTGGCAGACGGTCCGCAACGCCCCGCGTCCCGGGACTACGCCGCCCAGCTGACAGTGATGTAGCTGTGCCGCCGAGCGATCTGAAAGCCCGGTGGGGGCTCATCGCCGACCGCGTGGACCTGGAACGCGGGTCCGGGACCACGCCGGTGGTGCGTGTCCCAGATCCGCAACTGGTCGACCATCCGGTCGGCCAGGTCACGCCCATCCGGACCATGGCTACTGATCCCGAGCTCCACGAAGGAGGACGGAGTACGCCGTACCCGTCGACACGTCAGGTAGGCCACGCTGTCGCGGGTGGCGACCGCCGCCGCTCCCCCGCGCGGCGTCGGCGTGACTCCGGTCCGTTCGCCGGACAGAACGCAGTACCCGGGCAGTGTGGATGCGAGCCAGAGGTTCAGATCGAGCAATGGTTCCTCGCGGTTCACCACGACACTCGACCAGGTCTGGTGCCGCGGTTGATCGAGTACGCCGTCGAACGGATGCGCGTCGATCTCTTGGTCCTCGTCGAAGCAGACACTCACCTCGTCGCCCGCGATCGGGACCAACCGCTCGTAGTTCGCTCCCGCGCCCTGCATGCAGACGAACCCGCACAAGGTCGTCGACCGGCTCTCCAGATGACCCTCCACCCGGTCGAACGCGATCGACCGCGTCTGCCCACGCACCCGCAGCGGTACGACGATCCGCCCACCCGGCCGCAGCTGGTCGACCCACGCCGTCGGCACATCCCACGCGGTCACCGTCACCACGATCCGGTCGTACGGCGCTCCTTCGGGTACGCCGTACTCGCCATCGGCCTGCACGACCCGGACATCGTCGTACCCGGCCTGATCGAGCAACGCCCGCGCTCGTTCGGTGACGTCGGCGTCGATGTCGATCGTGGTCACGGATCCCTCCGGACCGGTCAGCTCTCGCAGCAGGGCCGCGTTGTAGCCGCCGGAACCGATCTCCAGCACCCGGTCACCCGGCCGGATCTCGGCCTGCTCGAGCATCAGCGCGACGATGCTCGGTTGCGAGACCGAGCTGATCGCCACGCCGGCCTGGTTCCGCTTCATCAGCACGACGTCGTCGGCGTACGCGATCTCGAGTGGCACGTGCGGGATGAACAGGTGCCGCGGCACCGTCCGGAACGCGGCCGCCACGTCCAGATCATGAATGGTGCCCTCGGCAACCAGATGCCGGGTGAGCGCATCGCGCAGCGTCTCCGTCCGGTCGTTGCCGAGGGCAGGCATCATGGATCAGTCCCGCTTGTCCCCGTGTGATTCCAGCAGTGCCCGGAGCAGACCGGCGAGCTGATCCCGCTCGGTCTCCGACAGGCCGGCCAGCAGGCGGTCCTCGGTGTCGATGTGGGTCGGCAGGACGGCATCGATCAACCGCAGTCCCTCGGCGGTCAGCGTCACCCGGACACCGCGCCCGTCGGTCTCACTGGGCGCGCGGGTGACCAGGCCACGGGCCTCCAATCGATCCAGCCGCTGGCTGATCGCACCGGACGTCACCATCGACGAGTGCATCAGACCGGCCGGCGTCAGACTGTGCTCGGAGTTGCTCCGCCGCAGGGTCGCCAGTACGTCGAAGGACGCGCGATCGAGCTCGTGCTGCGAGAAGTTGCGCCGCAGCTCGTTGTCGAACAGCTGATTGAGCCGGCTCAACCGGCCGATGACTCCCATCGGGGACGCGTCCAGGTCGGGCCGCTGCTCGCCCCACTGCTCGAGCACCAGGTCGACGTGATCTGCCATCTCCCCAGCCTAGCCCCAGATTGCTTAGCGGTGAGGGATTGTGGATTGCTTAGCGCTGAGATACTTTATCTTAGTGCTAAGCAAACGAGTCACCCTCCTCCTGGTCACGGCGATCACGCCGCTGCTCTGGGGCACCACCTATCTGGTCACCACAGAGCTCCTCCCACCCCATCGCCCACTCCTCGCCGCGCTGTTACGCTCGCTGCCGGCCGGGCTGCTGCTGGTCGCGATCACCCGCACGCTGCCGCGTGGCAGCTGGTGGTGGCGGTCGCTGGTTCTCGGCACCCTGAACATCGGCGCGTTCAATGCCTTGCTGTTCGTCGGCGCCTACCGGCTGCCGGGTGGTGTCGCCGCCACCGTCGGCGCGATCCAGCCACTCCTTGTCGCCCTGCTCTCGACCGGTCTGTTGAGTCAGCGTCTGTCGCTGCGGACCGTTCTTGCTGCGATCGCCGGTGTCTTCGGCGTCGGGCTGTTGGTCCTCCGGGCCAACGCGCACCTCGATACCTGGGGTGTGGTCGCGGCTCTTGGTGGCGCGGTGGTGATGGCGTTCGGCGTCGTACTGAGCAAGCGGTGGTCGACACCCGCTCCCCTGCTGGCAGTCACCGGTTGGCAGCTCGTCGCCGGTGGTGTGGTGCTGCTACCAGTCACGTTCCTGGTCGAGGGTGCGCCGCCTGCGTTCACAGCCCAGAACCTCGCGGGGTATGCGTACCTGACGCTGATCGGTTCAGCTGTCGCCTACGCCTTATGGTTCCGCGGCATCCGGGCCTTATCCCCCACCGACGTGACGTTCCTCGGCCTGCTGAGCCCGGTGATGGCGACCACGCTCGGCTGGCTGGTACTCGACCAACACCTCGCCCTCGCGCAGGGCGTCGGCGCCCTCATCGTTCTGACCGCCCTCATCAGCGCGCAAGTACGCCGGAAGCCGAAGCCGATCGCCCCGGCGCCAGTGCTCGTGCCGGCTGCGGAGAGGTGCTGATCATGCGCATCCTCGTCTTCGGCGCCACTGGCGCAGTCGGCAGCAGAGTCGTCAACGAGGCAACCTCCCGCGGGCATCAGGTGACGGCTGTCAGCCGCGGACCGCAGTTCGTTCGAGGTGATGCCTCCGACCCGGACGACGTAGCCAGACTGAGCGCCGGTCACGACGTGGTCATCAGTGCGACCCGGCCGCAGCCAGGTCGGGAGGACGAGCTGGTCCAAACGGCCAAGGACTACTCCTCGGCCTGCGGGCCGAACAGTTCGAACTGATGCGCGCGTCGATCGGCGTGGACTGGACCTATGTGAGTCCTCCGGCACTCCTCGAGCCAGGCGTTCGTACGGGCGACTACCGGAAAGGCGGCGACCACCTCCTGACCGATGCCGACGGCAACTCGCACATCTCGATGGAGGACTTCGCCATCGCCCTGGTCGACGAGGGAGAGCAAGCAGAGCACGTCGGTCAGCGATTCACCGTGGGCTATTAGGCCGCGCCGCGCCGAGGGACCTCCCGAGCTGCCGAACGGGCAGGCACCCTAAGATCTACGACGTTCTCCACTGGGGGTGAGAGCGACGAAGCAACCGCGCCTCGAAGTGCGCATCCTCGGCACCTCCGAGGTCCTCCGGCCTGCCCGGGACGTGCTGCCGGTGCGGCAACCAATGGCGCGGGCGCTCGCGGTCCGGCTGGCGCTGGCTCGTGGTCAGGCCGTTGCCGACGACATCTTGATCCGAGACCTGTGGGGCAAGGAAAACCCAGCGGGGCCGACCGCCCGGCTGCGAGTGCTGGCGTCGCGGCTGCGTGCCGCATTGGGAGATCACGCAGCCGCGCTCGAGCGCACCCCGGCCGGGTTCAGCCTGCGGGCCGAGCCGACCGACCTGATGGCTGCGGAGAAGGTGCTCGCCACGGCCGACGCAGTACGCCGTACTGGCGATCAGGCTCGGTTGTTCGCCGCGACCACCGCAGCGATCGAGCTCTGGCGGGGCGATCCGTTGAGCGACCTGGACGGGATCCCGTTCGTCGCCGCGGAACGGCGGCGCCTGCAGTCGTTGCGGCTGGAACTCCAGTTGGCGTGGGCCGAAGCCGGCCTCACCCTCGGCCATCCCGTCGGACCCGAACTGGAACGGCTCGTCGCCGCCCATCCGCTGCACGAACGCCTGGTCGGATTGTCGGCAATCTCCCTGTCCCGGTCCGGGCACGAGGCGGACGCCCTCGATCGGCTGCGCGACCTGCGGACGACGCTCGCGACTGAGCTCGGCATCGATCCGACTCCGGAGACGGTCGCGATCGAGGACGACCTCCGCGGACATCGGCCGGAGCTGCCACGGATCTCGTTGCCTACGGCATCGAAGAACTTCGTCGGCCGCCGGGACGAGCGGATCGCCTTGCTGGCAGAGATCCGGCGGCCGGGGCTCATCACGTTGCTCGGTGGGCCTGGCGTCGGCAAGACCCGGCTGGCTCGCGAGGTTGCTGCCGAAGCGGCGCGCGGTCGGACGGTCGCGTGGTTGGACCTCGCGCCGCTGCATGGCACCGACAACCTCACCGCGGCCCTCGCGGCCGCGGTCGGCGCCGACCGTGGGGACAACTCCATCAGCCAGTCCGCCGAGCTGCTGACCGGCGCACTTCTGGTCGTCGACAACGCCGAACACCTGACGGCCGACCTCGCCGCGCTGCTCGACAGCCTGCGGTTCAAGGCTGTCGACCTCTCAATTCTCGTGACCTCGCAACGACTGCTCGGCCGCTCCGACGAGTCTGTACGACGCATCGAGCCACTGCCGCAGGCCGCGGCCGTCGAGTTGTTCTGCGACCGGACCGGGGCCGAGCCGAGTCCGGCGGTGGAGCAGATCTGCGCTGCGGTCGATCGGCTTCCGCTCGGCATCGAGCTCGCCGCGGGTCTCACTCGCACGATCTCTGTTCAGCAAGTGGCCGAGCAGTTCGATGATCGACTTCGCCTGATCGGCGCCGAGGGCCGTGACCTGAATCTGCGCGCGGCTCTCGACTGGAGCCACGAGCTGCTCGATCCGCCTGTGCGTGCGGCGTTGCGCCGCCTGTCGGTGTTCGCCGGCGGCTGCACGTTGGAGGCGGCCGAGCAGGTGGTCGCGGGCGACGGGATCCAGGCCGACGAGGTCGCCGAGCTGCTGGCCGTTCTCGTCGACCGCAGCCTGGTCACGATGGACGACGACGAACGCTTCAGCTTCTTGGAGACGGTCCGCGAGTACGGGCTCGAACGGCTGCGAGCCGCCGGCGAGGAGAGCGCCGTACGCGGGCGTCATGCTGCGTGGTGCGTGACGTTGGCGGACTTCGGCAAGCATGCGGCGCGGATGAATCGCCGGCTTGCGTTGCGGCAGTTCGAGGCGGCACGTCGGTTGCGTGCCGAGGAGCCGAACTTGCTCGCCGCGATCGAGTGGTGCCTGGTCAACGATCCGGCCCGGGTGAGTGAGATCGTCGCGCCGCTGTCGTGGCACTGGTACTTCCGCGGCCTGATGGGCCAGGCCCTCGGCTGGTTGCGCGCCGCGCTCGACTCTCTCGCGCCAGGCACACCTGGGCGAGCCGCGGCGCTGGCGGCACTCGCCGCACAGACCCGGTACGCGGGTTGGTACGCCGAGGCTCGGGACATCGGTCTGGAGTGCGCGGCGACATACCGGGCGCTGGATGACAAGCGTGGGCTCGCGATCGCGATGCAGAGTCTGACGTTGACCAGTCTGGCGCTCGGAGACGAGTACGCCGCGCTGCAGTACGCGCACGAGGTTGAGGGGCTCACTGCGGACTTGGGGCTTGGTGTCGTCCGTGGGGCCGCTTTGAACTGCACTGGGTTGGCGCTTAGGCAGCTTGGACATCCGGTCGCGGCACGGCAGATGTTCGAGGAAGCGCATGCGGTGTGGTCGGAGATCAACGATGAGCAGGGCATCGTGATCGCGAACGGCAACCTCGCGATCATGGACTTCCAGACCGGTGCGCTCGTGTCGGCGCGGTCCCGGACTCTGCTTGCGCTGCGGATCTCGCGAAGCATCGGCTACTCGGTTGGTGTGTTGGACGCGTTCGGCGTACTGGCGACGATCGATGCCGCGGAGGGTCGGCACGAACGCGCCGTACGGCTGCTGGCGGTTGCCGAATCTGAGCGTGCGGAGATTGGTGCGCCACTCTTCATTGCCGATGAACTGACTGCCCTCACCGCTGCTTGGGCGGTGTGTCGTCAAGCTCTTGGTCCCGAAGTGGAGCGCATCGCCGATCACGCTCGGAGGCTTCCGCTCGACGCCCTGGTCACGGAGATCTTGACCGCGTAGAAGCCGGCCCCCGCCTTGGACAGGGCCGGCTTCGTTGAGCTGTTAGATCAGGCCTTCGCGGAGGGCGTAGGCGACCGCGTGCGAGCGGTTGCGCAGTTGCAGGCGGCTGGTCACGTCGTGGAGGACGTTCTTCACCGTTCGCTCCGAATAGGACAGCTCGCGGGCGATCTCCTGGGTGTCCTTGCCGTCGGCCACGAGCCGCAGTACCTGCGTCTCGCGGTCGGACAGCCCGTTGTGGGACAGCTCACGCGGTGCCAGCACGTGCCGCTGCATGCGCGACACCTGACCGAGCAACCGGCCCAGCAGATCTGGTGGCAGGCTGCCATCACCCGCGGCGGCGGCCTGCACCAGGTGCACGATGCGGTCGGCTGTCGCCTCGGTACGACGCAGTACGCCGGACACCCCCAGTTCGACCGCGGTCATCAGAGCATCGTCGTCGATCGTGCTGCCGATCAACACGGTCCGGCGACATCCCCGTTGGGTCGCGGCCCGCAGGACCTGGACGGCTCCCGCGTCCAGCGAATCCACGGCGACCAACGCGACCACTGGCGGGGCGATGCGCTGGCCTGCCGACTCGGACTGCTGCAGTGCCCCGAGGTCGGCGTCACTGATCAGCGCGATCTCCGGGCGCTGCCTGAGTGCGTGCACCAACCCGAACTGCGACAGCGGGTCCAGCGCCTTCACCCAGACCGGAATACGTTGTTGCGTCGTCATACTCGTTACTCCCCCAGAGCGGTTGATCAACGCAGAGCGTTGCTGAACGGAACGGATCGACTCAGCAGTCATACGAACCCCCCAAAATCGTCGATTCCGATCGTGCCCACGAACCTTCAGCCAGCCTTTAGACCGATGACGCGCGTATTACGACCTGATGCCTAGCGTGACGCAAACGCATTTCACCGGCATCTCAACCTGATCTCTTGTCCGTGTGCGGTCGAATCGTGACCTCGCGAACGGCGAAAGCTGCCCACACGGACTAGATGCCCAAAAGGGCAGGATGGTTGCCGGTTCTTCCGGCCGGCGCCCGACTGGGTCTCGGAGACGCGGCGGGTTACTCCGGGAGGGGGCCGGGTTACTCCGGGAGGGTGGTCAGGGCTTGGAGGGCCAGGCGGTAGGAGTTCAGGCCGAAGCCGGCGATGGTGCCGGTGGCTACGCCGGCGACGACGCTGGTGTGGCGGAACTCTTCGCGGGTGGCCGGGTTGGTGAGGTGGATCTCGATCAGGGGTGCGGTGCGCTGGGCGATGGCGTCGCGGAGTGAGTACGAGTAGTGGGTGAACGCGGCCGGGTTCAGCACGACCGGGATCCGGCCGTCGGCGGCCTCGTGCAGCCAGCCGACCAGCTCGGCCTCGTCGTCGGTCTGCCGCACCTCGACCTCGAGCCCGAGCTCGGCGCCCGCCTTCGCGCACTCCCCCACGAGCTCCTCGAAGGTCGTCGAGCCGTACTTCTCCGGCTCCCGCGACCCCAACCGGCCCAAGTTCGGCCCATTCAGCACCAGCACCCGCCTGCTCACATCAGTCACACCATCACCCTAGTGGTCACAACCCGGCAGCCAGCGCCTTGTACGCCGTGATCGCCTCGGCATAGGCGGTCGGGTGGTAGACATCGGCCGCCATACCCGAGGTCATCACCTGCCAGTTGCGCCGGCTCAGCACCTGATTCACCGAGATCAGGCAGGCCGCGGTCACCGCGGCACGCAGATGACCGCCCAGCGCCACCGCAAGCGCCTCCTCGTCAGCCGCAACAAACCGCGTCAGCCGACTCTCGAGCGCAGGGGTCGTGAACACGAGCTCGTAGAACGCGAGGACGGCCGGATCGTCGTTGAGCCCGGTAACCGGGTCATGGCGATCAAGGCCCGCCAGGAAATGATCCCGCAGCGCCTCCACCGGCGACGCCGAGGGCGCCGAGGACGCCGCCACCACGCGGGCGGCCTCGTGCTGGTGATCGGCGAACCGGTGCAGCACCAGGTCCTGCTTCGTCGGGAAGTACTTGAACAGCGTTGGCTTGGACACGTTCGCAGCCGTCGCGATGTCCGTGACCGAGACCTCGTCGAAGCCGCGCTCGAGGAAGAGCTTGATGGCCGCCTCGGAGAGAGCGTCGTGGGTCTGCTGCTTCTTGCGAGCACGAAGTCCGGTCACGCCGACATGTTAACCTAGACAAATTATTGACCGGGTTAACCTTTTTCATTGGAGCGTGATGCGAGAGCTGCCCGAGGAGCGCGCGTACGCCGAGCGATGCCGCGACGCGCTCCGGCGAATGGTCGCGGGAGCCCGCGACAACGTGGTGATCGGCGAAGACACCTGGGGTGACCGCTACACGGCCGAGCGACTCGGCTTCTACCTCAAGACCCTCGCCCGCGACCTGGGCGAGGAGGGAGACAACCCACCCTTCTTCGGCCTCATCGGGTACGGCGAGGACCGCGCGGCCGGCGAGCACCGCAACCAGACCTACTACCTCGGCCGCCGGCACATCTCGGACGCGATCGGCCGCCCGCCGATGGTGATCGACTGGCGAGCACCCGTCTCCACGGCCTTCTACCGCGCGTCCGCCACCGCGCCTCAAGGCATCCAGACCCGCCGCCGCTTCGGCTGGTCGGCCAACACCCTGACCAGCTTCGAAGACGAGCACCTCACCGCCGGCGAGACCTCCAGCGGCAGCGCCTTGGTACGCCGGGAGATCGAGCGAGCTCGCGTCGGGCCAATGCGCGACATCGTCGCCACGATCCAGCCGGAGCAGGACGAGGTCGTCCGGACCGACCTGGAGGTATCGGTCTGCGTCCAGGGCGCACCCGGCACCGGCAAGACCGCGGTCGGCCTGCACCGAGCCGCCTACCTCCTCTACGCCCACCGCGACCGGCTGAAGCGCACCGGCGTCCTCGTGCTCGGTCCCAACCGGGCTTTCCTGCACTACATCTCGGCCGTCCTCCCCACGCTCGGCGAGGTCGACGTCGAACAGACGACCATCGAGTCCCTTCTCGCCCGCGAGATCAAGGCGACCGACGATCCGGCTGCGGCCGGAGTCAAGCACGACCGACGGATGGCCGACGTACTGCGGAACGCGGTCTATGCGCGAGTGCAGCGCCCGGACGAAGCCGTGGTCGTCGCGGATGGGTCGTACAAGTGGCGCGTCAACCAGCACGAGTTCGCGGAGATGGTGACGGAGGCCCGGGTCGAGGCGACGGCGTATCTGCTCGGCCGCGAGCGGGTGATCGCGCGGATCGTCGCCGCACTCCAACGCCAGGCCGAAGCGCGCGGGCAGAACTGCAACGGTGTCTGGCAACGGCGGATGGCCCGAGCCGCGAAGCCGGCCGTCGAGGCAGTCTGGCCGAACACCAAGGCCGACGAGGTCCTGGCCGAACTGCTCAGCGACCGCGACCAGCTCAGCCACGCCGCCGACGGAATCCTCACTCCTGACGAACAAGACCTGATCGCCTGGCCGCGACCACGCAGGGCGAAGAGCGCCCGCTGGACCACCGCCGACGCGGTCCTGCTCGACGAAGTGGGCGCGCTGCTCGAACGCGGACCGACGTACGGACACGTCATTGTCGACGAGGCGCAGGACCTCTCCCCCATGCAGTGCCGCACCATCGCCCGCCGCAGCGAACACGGCTCGATCACCGTCCTCGGCGACCTGGCCCAAGGTACGACGCCCTGGGCCGCGACGGACTGGATCACCCAACTCCAGCACCTCGGGAAGCCAACAGCGCAGGTGATCGCGCTGACCACGGGCTACCGAGTCCCAGCGGCCGTCGTGGAGCTCGCCAACCGCCTGCTCGGCCCCCTCGACGTCTCGGTCCCACCGACCATCTCGTTCCGCACCGACGGCAAACTCACGGTCACCCACGTCGACGAGCTCCCAACCGCCTGCGTCGCCGCCGTACAAGCAGCCCTCGCGGACGAGGGCTCGATCGGCGTGATCGCCGCCGACCACCAGGCGGCCGCACTCGCCGACGCGCTCAAGGCCGCCGGCATCGAGGTCGTCCCCGCAGACGGCGACGGCCGGGTGACCGTCGTACCCGCGAGCCTGGCCAAGGGGCTCGAGTACGACCACGTGATCGCGGTCGAGCCGGCCGAGATCGTCGCCGCCGAGCCCCGCGGCCTGAACCGGCTCTACGTCATCCTGACCAGAGCGGTGTCGAGGTTGGAAGTCCTGCATCACCTGGAGCTCCCCACCGAACTGAAGGGAACCGCCGGCTGACGTCCTGGACTCTTCCAGGCATGAGGACATCAACGCTGGGGGTGCTGATGGGTGAGAGCCCAGGACAGCTGGTGGGCACCGATCGCGAGCTCTGGCAGCGGCTCCGGCTCGCGGACGAGCAGGCGCTGACCGAGCTGTTCCACCGGCACAGTGACGCCGTCTACAACTTCGCGTTCCGCCGTACGGCGTCGTGGTCGCAGGCCGAGGACGTGGTCCAGTTGACGTTCACCGCGCTCTGGCGACGAGCCAAGGCCGGCCGGATCGACGAACTGACGCTCGACTCCGCCCGCCCACTGCTGCTCGTCATGGCCGGATACGAATGCGGCAACGTCCTGCGCTCGACACGTCGGCAGGACGCGCTGCGGAACCGGATCGAGCTGATCGACGCGGGCGGTACGGCGGTCGCCGACCACTCCACGGTCACCGCGGCCCGGATCGACGACGAACGTGCGATGAGCGATATCCGCCGGCTGCTCGACAAGCTCCCCACCAAACTCCGGGACGTGGTCGAACTGGTGGTCTGGTCGGAATGCTCGATGGCCGAAGCGGCTCGCGCCCTCGGCATCCCCGAAGGAACCGTCAAATCCCGCTTGGCCAGGGCGCGCAGCCAGCTGGCCGGAACCTCCTTGGAAGGCCTGAAATGATCACCAAGCTCCCGGCCGACCGGCCGCTCCCGCACAAGCACGAAATCCTCGAACGCATCCTCGCCGACGACCTCACCGCGGTACGCCGTCGCCGCAGCTGGCTGGTGCCCGTCAGCGCCGCCGCCTCCATCGCCGTGATCGCCGGCGGAATCCTGGTCGTTGCCACCGGCCACGACAAGAGCCAGCCGGCACCGGCCACCCAGCAGACATCGGCAACAACCCAGGCCACGACCCCAGCCAAGCCGAAGGTGAGTATCCAGCTCCACCCCGACATCAACATCGACCTCGGCCCGCTCACGGCGGCGGACAAGACGAAGGCTGCGCAGGCCTGCCTGAGCAGCATGGGCGGCCCGAACCGGCCCACCGCCGTTGGCCACGGCATCAAGGTGATGACCTGGGGCCGGCAGGCGAGCGAGACCACGATCGCCTTCACCTCGCCGGAGAACCTGCGCTACGGCTGCTTCGGCGACGGCAAGACGATGACAGCGGCGCCCGTCGGAGGCGACCCGGCCGTGGCGGCCAGGTACAAGAGCCGGATCCCCACGACGGACGCGACCCACCCCGCCGCGCCGACCGAAGGCAGCTCAGCCGTGGGATTCATCGAGTTCGACCAGAAGCCCGACCTCCTGACCAGGGACGGCTGGTACGCGGTCGACGAGCGGGTCGCGACCATGCGGCAGCGCTGGATCGTCCGCGGCACTCCCGGCCCTTGGTACGTCGCCAACGCCGCCGACGGACTGGTGTTCCTCCGGTCCTGGGACCAATCGACCGCGCTGAAACTCGGCGAAGAGGTGAAGCTCGAGACCCAGGTCCTCGACCACGACGGCAATCTCCTCGACGCTCCCGCCACGCTGACCGGACACGGTCTCACTCCGAGCCCCGGCAGCACCCACGTCGACACCGGCAAGATCGTCCGCGAGGCGGCGACGGCGTACGGAATCCTCGAGCTGCTCTGACCCCTTACCAGGGTGCGCCCGGTCCGCCCATGCGTTCGGCATAGGCGGACCCGCGGGTCAGCTCGCCGCGGTGGATGGGTTTGTCGGTGAAGGCCGAGGCGTAGATGGCGGCTGCGAGTTCGACCGTGTTGCGCGCCTCGGCCAAGGTGACCGGAGCCGGGTCGCCGGTGTCCAAGGCGTCCAGTACGGCGGTCAACTGGGCAGTGTGTCCACTCGGGACGTCCGGGAGATCCGCTGTCCACGCGTCCGAAACCGCAGAGTGGCCGTCGGCCGGCGTCACCGTCCAGTCCGGGTTCTGGTAGCCGTACAGATGTTCCAGCTCGACCGTCGCGTTCTCGTAGTCGAAGCGGAGCTGGGACGTCTGGCGCGGCGACACCAGCGAGTTCACGATCGACGCGACCGCGCCGTTCTCGAACGTCACCATCGCCAGCGAGACATCCTCGGTCTGGGTCGGCCGCGCCTGCCGGGCCGCGAGCGCGGTCACCTTCTGCCAGGGACCGTAGATCGACAGCAGCAGATCGTACTGGTGGATCCCGTGACCCATCGTCGGCCCACCGCCCTCGACCTCGAACGTCCCGCGCCAGGGCACCGAGAAGTACGCGTCGTCGCGGAACCAGACGGTGTTGCACAAGGCAACCAACGGCCGGCCGAGGACACCGTCGGCCGCGAGTCGGCGCAGCCGCACCGCGCCGGATCCGAAGCGATGCTGGAAGACACATGCGACCTGAGCCGACGACGCACTCTCCGCCTCGAGCAGAGCATCCAGTTCGTCGAGCGACAGCGTCGGTGGCTTCTCCGTCAGTACGTCGACCCCGGCCGCGAGGGCCTCTGTGGCCAACGGGACGTGGGAGCTGGGCGGCGTACACAGGTGGATGAGATCGACTCCGCCGGCCGCGAGCAGCTCGGTCAGATTCGGGTAGGTCGACGGGATGTTCCACTCGTCCGCGAAGGCCTTGGCCCGGTCGAGGTCGACGTCGACCCCGGCCACCAACTCAGCGCGGTCAGGCAGCGCGGTCACGGCCCGAGCGTGCGACTTCGCGATCCCGCCAGTACCGACGATCGCGATCCGGCGTTTGCTCTCAGTCATATGGAAAGCCCTTTCCGAGGCGTCTCCAGCATCCTCGGCGGCTTTCCGGCGATCTACAAGGGTCAGTTCGCCCCGTGACCGGATCCGGTCAGCTGATCTCGGCGTACGCCGCGACGAGCAGGCTCGGGTCGGGCGCCTCGAGGATCGTCGGCTTGGCCAGCGCGTCCAGGACGACGAAGCGGAGCCGGTCGGCGCGGGTCTTCTTGTCGACCTTCATCGCGTCCTGCAGGTGCGGCCACGCGTCGGCGCGGTAGCTGACCGGGAGGCCGAGGGATTCGAGGACGGCGCGGTGCCGATCCGCCGTCGCGTCATCGAGCCGGCCGGCCGCGCGGGCGAGCTCGGCGACGAAGATCATCCCGATGCTGATCGCGGCGCCGTGGCGCCACTTGTACCGCTCGACCCGCTCGATCGCGTGGCCGAGGGTGTGCCCGTAGTTCAGCGCCTCGCGGCCGATCCGTCCGCCGGCGACGGTGGTCCGCTCGCGCAGATCTGCGCCGACGGAGTCCGCCTTCACCTGGATGGATCGAGCGATCAGCTCCTCGGTCCCGTCGTACGACGGACTTGCCGCGCCGGCCGGGTCCTTCTCGACCAGATCGAGGATCACCGGGTCCGCGATGAAGCCGCACTTCACGACCTCGGCGAGCCCGCTGATGTAGTCGTTGCGCGGCAGCGTCTCCAGCGCGGCGAGGTCGCAGAGGACGCCGGCGGGCTCCCAGAAGGCACCCACCAGGTTCTTGCCCTCGGCCGTGTTGATCCCGGTCTTGCCGCCGACGGCCGCGTCGACCATGCCGAGCAGGGTGGTCGGGATGTGCACGACCTTCACGCCGCGCAGCCAGGTCGCAGCCACGAACCCGGCCAGGTCTGTCGTCGTACCGCCGCCGATGCTCACGATCGCGTCGGAGCGGGTGAAGCCGGCCTGGCCCAGCACCGACCAGCAGTAGGCGAGCACCTCGGCGGTCTTGGCTTCCTCGGCGTCCGGGATCTCGATCGCGTGCGCGGTGTACCCGGACGAGGTCAGGTCGTCGCGGATCGCGTCACCGCTGCTCCGCAAGGCCCGCGGGTGGATCACGGCGACCCGCTGGACGCCGTCCCCGAGCAGGCCGGGCAGCTCGCCCAGCAGGTTGTTGCCGATGACAACGTCGTACGGCGCGGCCGCGGCGACCCGGATCCGGGTCGGCTCGCCGGTCATCCGCGGGCTCCCAGGTGGCCGAGGATCTCCTCCGTGATCTCCTCCGGCGTCTTCCCGTCGGTGATCACCGTCAACTTGGCGACCTCGTCGTACAACGGGCGCCGGGCGTCCATCAGGTTGCGCAACTGGGTCCGGACGTTGCCGAGCAGCAGCGGGCGCGCGACCCCGAGGCCGACGCGCTTCACCGCCTCACCAAGGCTGACGTCGAGGTAGACCACGGTGTGACCGGCCAGGTCGGCGCGGGTATCGGGGTCGAGGATCGCGCCACCGCCGAGTGACAGCACCTCACCGTTGTCGTTCAGAGCCGCGACGATGGCGGCTCGCTCGAGCGCCCGGAAATGCGGTTCGCCATGGTCGACGAAGATGTCGGAGATCGGCTGACCGGCGCCGGCCTCGATGTCCACGTCGGTGTCGCGGTGCTTGGTGTGCAGCCGCTCGGCCAGCAGGGCGGCGATCGTCGACTTGCCGGAGCCGGGCGGACCGACGAGAACAACGAGAGGACTCACTGGTCCCACTCCCGTGGCGTGATCGTGGTCGGCAGGTTCGCCAGGTACGACTTGTGGTTGCGCGAGGTCTCGGTCACCGAGTCGCCGCCGAACTTCTCCAGCGAGACCTCGGCCAGCACCAGCGCGACCATCGCCTCGGCCACGATGCCGGCGGCCGGTACGGCGCAGACGTCGGAACGCTGGTGATGCGCGGAGGCGGCCTCGCCGGTGGTCGTGTCGATCGTGCGCAGTGCCCGCGGAACGGTCGCGATCGGCTTCATCGCGGCCCGGACCCGAAGCGTCTCGCCCGTGCTCATGCCGCCCTCGGTGCCACCCGAGCGACCGCTGGTGCGGCGGATGCTGCCGTCCTCGGCGACGATCTCGTCGTGCGCCTTCGAGCCGGGAGTGCGGGCCAGCTCGAATCCGTCGCCGAGCTCGACACCCTTGATCGCCTGGATGCCCATCAGCGCACCGGCCAGCTTGGAGTCGAGCCGGCGGTCCCAGTGCACGTAGCTGCCGAGGCCCGGCGGGAGTCCGTCCACGACCACCTCGACCACACCGCCGAGGGTGTCGCCGGCCTTCTGCGCGGCGTCGATCTCGGCGACCATCTGCTTGCTCGCGTCCGGGTCCAGGCAGCGCACCGGGTCCGCGTCCAGTTGCGCGACATCGTCGTACGCCGGAATCACGCCGTACGGCGCCTTCACGGTGCCGAGCTCGACCACGTGGCTGACGATGGTGACGCCGTACGCCTGACGGAGGAAGCGGGCCGCGATCTCGCCGAGCGCGACGCGGGCCGCGGTCTCGCGGGCGCTGGCCCGCTCGAGCACCGGGCGGGCCTCGTCGAACCCGTACTTCTGCATGCCGGCCAGGTCCGCGTGCCCCGGCCGCGGGCGGGTCAGCGGCGCGTTCCGGGCCAGGTCCGCGAGCACTTCCGGATCGACCGGATCCGCGCTCATCACCTGCTCCCACTTCGGCCACTCGGTGTTCCCGACCTGGACCGCACACGGGCTCCCGAGGGTCAGCCCGTGCCGGAACCCGCCGACGAACGTCACCTCGTCCCGCTCGAACTTCATCCGGGCGCCACGGCCGTACCCCAGCCGACGACGGGCCAGCGCATCGGCCACATCATCAGTGGTGACCTCAACCCCAGCGGGAAGACCTTCAAGTACGGCGACGAGCGCTTGTCCGTGCGACTCGCCGGCGGTAAGCCAGCGCAGCATGCCGCAATTCTTTCACGCGCCCACCACCACCCCGGACCCGGTCTCAGGTGTGGAAGGGATTGAGGAGACGGACGCCGGTGCGCTCGACGTCCGCGGCGTTCCGGGTGACGAACGTCCAATCGTGCACAAGCGCGGTCGCGGCCATCAATCCGTCCACCAGCGGCAGCGGTTCTGACGCATTCAGGGCGCCCCAGGTCTCGGCAACCTCCAGCGACACCGGGACGATCCGGTCCGCATACCCGCGAACCAGTCGGCGGCGCCAGTCCTCGATCGCGGCCGCCTGCTCGGGGTCTCGCGCGGCGAGCCGCGCGACGCCCCGCTTGATCTCTCCAACCACCAGAACACTCAGGTACAGCTGACTCGACCGGACCGAGTCGAGCCAGTCCGTCGCGCCCACATCGGGAGATTTCTTCCGGAACTCCGAGACCACGTTCGTGTCGAGCAGAAAGCTCACTCGAAGTCGACCTGCCGCACCGGAGCCGTCGAACGCTCGATCTCGAGCCCGCTCAGATCTGGCGCCGAGGTCAGAAAATGCTTGAAGTCCACCACTTCCGCTCCCGTCATCCGCCGGTAGTCCACGATGTCCAGCACGACGGCGACCTGCTGGCCGTGCTTCGTCACGAACTGCGGACCGTCGGCCTGAACGGCGCGGATCAACTCACTGAAATGCTGTTTCGCCTCCTGCAGCTGCCACTGTCCAGCCGTAACCGTCATCACCATCACCTCGGAAACAGTCTAGACAGACTGGACAGAATCCATCAACCGGATCAGCGGCAGGTTGGGGTTTCTTGGGTCAGGCCTTCGCGGAGGGTCAGGACTGCGTCGATGGTTCTGACGATCGGGGAGGTGTCGCAGGAGGTCGAGGCGCTGGCTGCTGAACCGCCGGCGATCGCGGCGCCGGTCAGCGCCGTAGCGGCGAAGGCGGCCACCGCCAGGCGCCCGGCGGTACGACGGAATGCGGGGGTCATCATGCGCTCCTTCTCGATCGGCTTCGTTCTACCAATGACGGTAGAAGGAACGAGCTGAGAGGAACCTGGCCCTGGAACCCGTCTTCGGGGTAGCGCTGGCACCACCCTGGATAGGGTCTTTGCATGACTCGGGTGGCGGATGAGACGTGGCGGGCGCGGATTCGCGGGTGTCTGCTGGGCGGGGCGATCGGGGACGCGCTGGGTGGGCCGGTCGAGTTCGAGAACGCGCATTCGATCGTGGCGAAGCACCCTGACGGCCTGAAGACCTTCGCCTCCGGCTCAGCCGGCTGGCCGCCGGGGACGATCACGGACGACACCCAGATGACGCTGTTCACGGTCGAAGGGCTGATCCGGGCGAGCGTCCGGACCGATCGCGGGCTCGGCTTCACGGTGGCCGTCGTACAGCATGCGTACGATCGCTGGCTCGACACGCAGACGCTGCCCGGGCCGAGTGGTGCGCGGGACGGCTGGCTGCAGGCCGAGCAATGGCTGTACGCCCGGCGGGCACCGGGAAACACCTGCCTGAGTGCGCTTACCGAGGCCCGGAA
Organism: Kribbella sp. NPDC051952; assembly: GCF_040680855.1. Taxonomy (NCBI): domain Bacteria; kingdom Bacillati; phylum Actinomycetota; class Actinomycetes; order Propionibacteriales; family Kribbellaceae; genus Kribbella; species Kribbella sp. NPDC051952. The sequence goes on along the minus strand of NZ_JBFAXQ010000038.1, from coordinate 35,663 downwards.
GGGTGAGGCGAAGATCCCGCAGTTCGGCGCGGACGCGGTGAACGACTCCAAGGGCTGCGGCGGGGTGATGCGGGTTGCGCCGTTCGGCCTGATCCGGGCGCCCTACCCGATCGAGTGGGTCTTCGACTCGGCCGCGACCGCAGCCGGGTACACGCACGGTCACCCGACCGGCAAGCTGGCGTCCGGCACTCTCGCCGCGCTCATCCGTGCCCTGTGCGACGGCGCCGCACTCGACGACGCGCTCTCGACGGCCACAGAATTCCTGACCCAGCACGAAGGCCACGAGGAGACCAGTACGGCGCTCTCCTTCGCGCGTCACCTGGCGGCGACCGCACCGGCCAACCCCGTGACGGTCGAGCGCCTCGGCGGCGGCTGGGTAGCGGAAGAGGCGCTCGCGATCGCCGTCTACGCCGCGCTCGCCTGTCCCGAGCCCGACCAGTTCCTCGACGCCCTCGCGCTCGCGGTCACCCATTCGGGCGACAGCGACTCCACCGGAGCCATCTGCGGGAACATCCTCGGCGCCCTCCACGGCGAGACGGCTCTGCCCCCAGAGCTCGTCTTCACCGTCGAGGGCCGTCCTGTCATCCTCCAGTTGGCCGACGACCTCGCGCTGGAGTTCGCCGGCGGCCGGCGGTTGCACGGCGACTACGGCCCACACACCGCGTGGACCACCCGGTACCCGGGCTGGTGATCACTTCAGTTCGATCGACAGCCTGTGGTGAAAGACGTTCCGCGGATCCCAGGTGGACTTGACCTGCTGCAGCCGCGGGTAGTTGCCCAAGTAGTACAGGTCGTGCCACGGCACCCCGGACTTGTTGTACGCCGGATCCGCCAGATCCGCGTCCGGGTAATTGATGTACGACCCCGCGTTGTACGCGTTCGGCACCGGCACCCCGCCGGTGTCCTTGTAGATGGCCGAGTACACCTTGCGCGCCCAGGCCAGGTTCGCCTCGTCGTCGGCCGCGTTGTCCCACGCCGCGGTGAGCACCATCTTGCAGAACACGTCCCGCTGCGCCGACGCCGTCGCGTTGGACGGGACCGAGTTCACCTTCCCGCCGTACGGGACCAGCAGGATCGACGACCCCGGCCCGTTGTACGACGCGTCGGTCAGCCCCTGGTAGATCGCCAGCAACTGCGCGTCGGTGTACCCCTTCCGCAGGTACGCCGCCTTGAACTTGCCCCGGTTCGGCGTCGGTGTCTCGGCGATCGACCGCTGCATCGTCGTGTGCAGGAACGGCCCCTCGCCCGTGTCGAGCACCTGCGGCTTCGGGTCGACACCCTCGACCATCGCCGCGTTGAACGCCGCCATCAACCCGGCCGCGTTCGGCGCCGCCGCGTCGATCTGCGTCGACAGCAAGAACTGCCCCGCCGACGAGTGGGTCAGGATGAACGGTGCGTACAGCGTCGCGTACGGCGAATCCGCGGTGTTGTGCTGCTCGAAGAAGTCCAGCCAGTTCCGCAGCGTCCGGATGAAGCCGGCCTGCGTGGTCGTCTTCCAGTCGTAGACGAGCAGGCTCGCCCGCAGCGCAGCCGGTGCCTTCGGCAACGATTCGGCCGGCGTCCGGCCGGACGAACCGGCGGACCGCATCAGGTACCGCGTGACGACACCGAAGTTCCCGCCGCCACCACCGGTGTGCGCCCACCACAGGTCCTTGTGGGCGTTGTCGCGGGTCGCCACCACGGACCGGGCTCGGCCACGGGCGTCCACGACGACGATCTCCACGCCGTACAGGTGGTCGACGACCGAGCCGTACTTGCGCGAGAGCGGCCCGTACCCGCCACCGCTGAAGTGACCGCCGACCCCGACAGCGAGGCAGCCGCCGCCGGGCACGGTCACGCCCCAGCCGTAGAACAACTCCTTGTAGACGGTCTCGAGGACCGCGCCCGCGCCGATCGAGAACGCTTTGTACTGCGGGTCCCACGTGACTTCGTCGTACGTCGACATGTCGAGCAGGACCTGGATGTCGCTGGTGTCCACGAAGTCCTCGAAGCAGTGCCCGCCACCACGGACCGCGATCCGTTTGCCGGACCGGACGGCCTCCTGGACCGCCTGGACGGCGTCCTCGGTCGAGCGGATCACCCGCGCGTACTCGGGCTTGCCGACGAACCGCCGGTTCTGGCCACGCTGGACGAGATCCTGGTAGCGCGCATCGTTCGGCCCGATCTTCGAACCGATGACCGCGGCCGGCGCCGCTGACGCCGTACCGGGTATCGCTAGTGCCGCGCCGGTGACGGCGGTCCCGGCCAAGAGACCTCGGCGACTGACTGGCATGGGTTTCCTCCCAGATCGATTACCTCGACCCTAGGAAAATCCGCACTCCACCCGCATCAACCATCCGGCTGAGTCCAGGCATCAGCTATCCGGTGTACAACCGCTCCAACGGCGCACCCAGGAACACGCCGGCCAAGGCGCCAACGAGCATGTACGGGCCGAAGGGGACCATCTGCTTGCGGGTCATCACCTTCCCCACGATCAGCACGATCCCGACGATCGCTCCGAGGAAGAACCCGCCGTACAGGCCGCTCGCGAACTGGCCCCAGCCCAACCACCCCAGCGCCAGTCCGAGCAGCCCGGACAGCCGCACGTCACCGAACCCGACGCCGCGCGGGAACGCGAACCAGAGCAGGTAGAACACCGCGAATCCGATCGCGCCCGCGATCACCGCCCGTCGCAACGAGCCCCACTCCCCTGACACCACGGCCGCGCCGAGCAACGCCAGCCCGACCACGAGGTACGACGGCCAGATGATCACCGACGGCAGATACCGCGTCCGGGCATCGATGTACCCGAGCACCGCGCCGGCGACGGTCAGCAGCAGCCACGCCGGCAACACCGCGGTCATCCCGAGCATCAACCCGAGCAGTCCGCCGGCCACCGCCGCCAGCCCGCCACACCAGTACGCCGCTCGCCGTCCGGCCAGCGCGGAGTACGGGACCTTCGTCTCGCCCTCCTCCAGCACCGGCTCCGGGATGCGCCGCATCAGCCAAGGCCCGAGGACGTACGCCGCCGGGCCGCAGCAGACCACGCCGATCCCTGCGGCGAGCAAAGCGTTGTCAGCGGACACGATCCAGGAGCCTAGACGATGTCAGCCCCTCGCCACGCGGGCCCTGTGGACAAGTATCCGCCCCACCAGCGCGGCGCCGCCGCCGATCAGCAGCAGGCCGCCGAAGAGTACGCCGATCGTGCTCCAGAACCCGTCGTTCCTGGTCACGTAGGTGACCCGCTGGAACTCGTCGTCGTTCGCCGCCGGCGCGAACGTGAAGTCGTCGGTGATTCGGCTGGGATCGCTGTACGTGACCGTGTATGCGGTCAGGAAGTCGGCCGGCTTGGTCAGCGTCTCGCTCTCGACCCGCCCGGCGAACAGCAGCTCCGGCTTCACGTCCGGGTCGGGCAGCTTGGTGGCATCGACGCGGTGCGCGGCCGCGACGTACACGGTCACCGTCTGGTCGGTGGTGGCACCCTTGCTCAGCCGCATCGGGTAGACGATCCGGTCCGAGGCGAACGTCAGCCGCAGCGGAGGTGTCGCCCCGCTCATCGACTCGCCGTCGCGCTTCGGCGCGAGCTTCACGGCGACGATCTCCCACTTCTCGGTCAGGTACGGCGTGAGGTTCGCGGCCAGCGTGGCGGGTACGACGTACCCGTTCGTGCGCAGCCAGTCCGTCACGGCGGTGCCGCTCGATCCGTCGATGCGCGCGACCTGGAACGGCCCGAGGACCATCTGCTGCCGCACGTTCACCCCGGACCCGGCTCCGGGTGCCGCGCCGGCATAGTCGCCCCGGCCGGCCATGATGCCGAGGTTCCGGAACGGCCAGTAGGTCTTCTTGGTCACGACCTTCGGCCGCGTCATCATGTCCAGGCGGTAGAACAGCTGGTCGTCGCCGAGTTCGACCTTGGCCGCGGCGGGCACCGGCATGATCCAGGCCGCCTTCTTCGATGTCCCGTTGATCGCCATCGAGAGCGTGATCTTCTCGGTGCCGGCGTCGTACTGGACCAAGGCGTTCTCGCCGTACGCCCTTGCCCGCGACTCCGCGTCCGGTAGATAGCCGCCGCACGCGCAAGCCCACGCGGGCGTCACTCCGGCCGCGACGAACCCGACTGCCAGTACTCCTGCAAGAACCCGCCAGAACTTCACTGCCGGAGACTATCTAGGCAAGGGTGTAGGTGGTGTGGAAGAAGTTCGCCGGGTCGTACTTCTTTTTAACGGTCTGCAGGCGCGGCAGGCTCGCACCGTAGTACGTGCTGACCGACCGACCGGTCTCGACGTAGTTGACGTAGCCGCCGGCCGAGTATGCGCGGACCGCGCGATGCCCGTTGGTGATGAAGGTCTGCGCGGTCTTGAGCTGCGCCGTCGTCGGGTGCGCGGGCGTGCCGGAGTACCACTGGACCACCCCGAGCGCCGACCGCCAGGCCCAGGACGCGCCACCGGCCGGCTGCTTGGCCGCCTGTCCACCCAGCGGGTCGAGGATCGCCGACGCGGGAGTCTTGGCCCGGGCCGCCGCCTTCACCGCACCGAGCAGCGCCGTGATCGTTGCCGCGTTCATCGGGCCCTTCAGTACGTCGGAACCCGCCAGGAAGCCGGTCCGTGGGCTGGTCGTCCCGCCGCCGAGGTACTTCACCGCCTCCATGTGCGTCTTCACGGTGATCGACCGCGTGGACGCCCTCACGCCGACGAACGACTCCAGCTGTGCCGCCGCTGCGGCCGCGCTGCCGGTGGTGGAGATGCCGAGCACGTGGATCGACAGCGTTCCGTTGCTGCGGGCATCGATGTGCAGATTGCCCCAGGAAGTGATCGGCGCGGTCTGGGCGAACATCTGCCAGCCGCGGACCACGGCCGCGGCCTGCGACTCGGTCCAGGTCAGCCGGAAGAACCCGAGCTTGGTCGCGGGAATCGTGGAGATCCGGAACGACGTGACCACGCCGAGGTTCCCGCCGCCGCTCCCCCGCAGCGCCCAGAACAGGTCGGGCTCCACGGTCGCGCTGACGTTGTGCGGCTTGCCGTCGGCGGTGATCACGCCCATCGACAGGATCCGGTCGCAGGTCAGACCGAACGCGCGGGTGTGGATCCCCATCCCGCCGCCAAGTGCGAGTCCGGCGATGCCGACGGTCGGGCAGGTCCCGGTCGGGAGCGACCGTCCGCACTTGTCGAGGAACGCGTGGACGTCGTACAAGCGTGCGCCGGCGCCGATGGTGACGACTCCGTTGGCGTAACTGATCCCGCGGATGGCGCCGACGTCGAGCTGCATGCCGTTGCTGATCGTGGATGCGCCGACGTACGAGTGGCCGCCGCTCTTCGGCACCAGGACGAGCTTGTTCGCGCGGGCGAAGTTGATCGCCTTCTGCACGTCGGTGGCGTTCGCGGCCTTGACCACGGCCGTCGGCCGGACGGCGTCCCAGCGCGGATTGAAGAGCAGATGCGTGTTGGCGTACCCGGCCGATGCCTGTAGATAGAGGCGGCCCGCGAGCGACCGGGCGAAGCTGTTCCAGTTCGGCGCGGCCGCGACCGAGGTCAGATTGTTCGCCGCTCCGGTGGTGACTTTCTTCGCGTCCGTGCAGCCGGCCAGCGAGGTGGCGGCGAGTGCGCCGGCTGTCTTCAGTACCGTGCGACGGTCAAACTGACTCACGATCCCCGAGCTCCTCACGGGCGGCGGCCCTCATGGCCGCCAGAGGTGCCGGCGACCTACCAGTCATCATCTCCACCTGGAGGGTCGCCTGGTGCACGAGGAGATCAAGCCCGTTCAACAGCTCTGTACCGATCCGGTGCGCCGCGATCGCGAGCTTCGTCGGCCACGGGTGGTAGGCCACGTCGAAGACCACCGGCGCCACCGCCGCGAAGTGCTCGGCCCACGGATCGACGGCCCCACCGGGAAGCGTCGAGATGCACAGATCGAACCCGCCGATCTGCTCGACCTGGGAGAAGTCCGCAACCGAAGTCCGCAGGTTCAGTTCAGCCGCCAGGTCCCGCAGCCGCTCGGCCTTGGCGAGGTCCCGGACCACGACCGTCACCTCGCTGACCTGCAGCCCACGCAACGCGGCCAGCGTTGACGCGGCGGTCGCCCCGCCACCCAGCACGACGGCCGAGTCGGCCGCGGTGATGCCCCGCTCGGCGAACGCATTCACCAGCCCGGGTACGTCGGTGTTGTGCGCGGACCGGGATCCGTCCGGCTCGAACAGCATCGTGTTCGCCGCACCGATCAGCTCCGCGACCGGATCGACCGTGTCGACGAGGTCCAGCGCAACCCGCTTCAGCGGCATGGTCAACGACAGTCCGCGAGTGTCGTCGCCGAGCGAGGCGACGAATCCGCGGAGTTCATCCTCTTCGACCTCGAAAGCGTCGTACTGCCAGTCCAGACCGAGAGCGGCGTACGCGGCCCGGTGCATCGCCGGCGACAGCGAGTGCGCAATCGGCGAACCGAGCACGGCACACCGGGTCATGAATCCAGCACAGTCATCAGCACCGGTCCTTGTGCGCGGCACACCAGGCCTGCAGCTTCTTCACGTTCGCCTCGTGCTCGGTCGACGTCGTGGCGAACGCGGTCTCACCGGTGTCGAGGTTGATAAGGGTGAAGTACCGCCAGGACCCTTGGGCGGGGTTGATCGCGGCCCGCAGGGTGTCCTTGGTCGGCGAGTTGATCGGCGTCGGCGGCAGACCCTTGTACTTGTAGGTGTTGTACGGGGACGGGTTCTCACGCTGCTCGGGCGTCGTGAACACGCCGCCGTTCCGGCCGACCACGTAGTGGATGGTCGAGTCCATCTGCAGCTTCTGTCCGCTCGCCAGCCGGTTGTAAATCACCCGGGCGACCTTGGCGTAGTCCTGCGGCCGGTTCGTCTCCGCACCGATGATGCTCGCCACGATCACCGCCTGGTACGGGTCGAGCTTCTTGTGCTGCGCGGTCTTCACCAGGTTCAGGTCGGCCGCCGTCTTCGCGTACTTCGCCGTCATCTGCTTCAGGATCGTGTACGCCGTCGCACCCTTCGGGATGTCGTACGTCCCCGGGTACAGGAAGCCCTCGGCGTTGTTGTGCGCGTACGCCGGCAGCCCGAGCGAGGCGGGTTTCGCCAGCGCACCCGCGGCGGCACCGGCCGGTAGCTTCAGCTTCGACTTCTGCAGGTTGTCGCTGACCTCGGCCTTGGTCCAGCCGGCCCGGAAGCTGATCCGGGTGACCAGGATCGACTTGGCCGTGTCCAGCATCAGCGCGAGTGCGGCCTTGGCCGACATCTCCTTCTTCAGCGTGTACGTGCCGGCCTGGATCTGCAGCGACCGCGGATCGTCGCGGGCCACCCGCTCGAACGCGCGGGCACTCTTCACCACGCCCTTCTTCTCGAGCGTGTCCGCGATCGACTTGGTGGCCTGGCCCTTGCTGATCTCGACCACGACCGGATCCTTGCCGGCGCCGCTGTAGTCCGGCGCGGCGAACAACTGCTCGATCGCGTCCTTGCCCTTGCCGAAGCCGACCACGGCACCGGCGACCAGCGAGCCGACGACGAGCAGCGAGATCACACCGGCGAAGCAGCCGAACGCGCGCCGGCCGCGGGCGCGACGGCGGTTCGCCCGCCGCTCGACCCGGCTCTCCGGGCGCAGTCCGAGCCCGGTGCCGAGGTCCTCGTCACCTTCGTTCAGATCCTCATCCACCGATGGTCCGTTCACAGGGGCCTCCCGGGTGGGTTGCCGGTCTCCCGCTCGAGGTCGAGCGCGTGTTGCAGAATCACGACCGCGGCGGCCTGGTCGACCACCGCACGCCGCTTGGAACCCTTCTTCCCGCGTTCCCGCAGCATGCGTTCGGCGGTGACCGTGGTGAACCGTTCGTCCACCAGCCGCACCGCCGGCCCCGAGTGTTCCGCCTGCACCTTCTGTCGCACCAGCTCTGCCGTCTCCCGGATCTTCACCGCGGCCGGCCCCTCGCCCCCGGACAGGGAGCGCGGCAATCCGACCACGATCTCGACCGCATCGTATTCGGCGGCGAGTGCGGCGATCCTATCCAGGTCACCGGGCCCTCGGCGGACCGTTTCCACAGGCGTAGCCAGAATCCCGTGCGGATCGCTGCTCGCGACACCGATCCGGACGTCACCGATATCGAGTGCGATCCGCACGCCGACTCTCACCTGGGCCTCGCCTCGGTCAGCCGGTGACGAGCTGGCCGATGGTGTGTTCCACCGCCGCCAGAGCCTCGTCGGAGCCGCTGGCCTCGGTGCCGCCACCTTGGGCCACGTCGTCCTTGCCGCCGCCGCGTCCGCCCAGCTTCTCGGCCGCGACCCGGACCAGGTCACCGGCCTTCAGCCGCCATTCGCGCGCGGTGTCGTTGAGTGCGACCACCACTGCGGGCTTGCCGTCGTTCACGCTCAGTACGGCGACCACGGCCGGCTTGTCGTTGCTCATCCGGCCGCGCACGTCCAGGGCCAGCTTGCGCAGGTCCCCACCGTTCACACCGTCCGGTGCGCGATGACCGACGTACTGGACTCCGAAGACGTCGCGCGGGTTGCTCGCGATCTCGGCGCCGGCCGCGAGGACCTGCGATGCACGGACCCGCTCGAGCTCCTTCTCCGCCGTACGCAGCCGCTCGGCCAGGTCGGCAACCTTGGCGGGCAGCTCCTCCGGCCGGGTCTTCAGGTTCTCGCTGAGCAGCCGGACCAGCGCGCGCTCACGGCCGAGGTAGTGCAGCGCCTCGATGCCGACGAAGGCCTCCAGCCGCCGGACCCCCGCACCGACCGAGGACTCACTGGTGACGGTCAGCGCGCCGACCTGCGACGAGTGCTTCACGTGCGTGCCACCACAGAGCTCACGCGACCAGGGGCCGCCGATCTCGACCACGCGGACCTGCTCGTCGTACGTCTCACCGAACAGCGCCAGCGCGCCCCACTCCCGAGCCGCCGGGAGCGTCATGTACTGCGCGGACACCGGCAGGTCCTGCCGTACGGCGAGGTTGGCGACCTCCTCGATCTCCGACCGGGTCGCCTGGTCCAGCGCCGACGACCAGGCGAAGTCGAGCCGCAGGTAGCCGGGCTTGTTGTACGAACCGCTCTGCAGCGCGTTCGGGCCGAGCACCTGGCGCAGCGCCGCGTGCACGACGTGCGTGCCGGAGTGCGCCTGGCAGGCCGAGACCCGCCACTCGTGGTCGACCTCCGCGTGCACGTCCTGACCGGGCCGCAGCACTCCCTCGAGCACCTCGACCTTGTGCACGATCAGGCCCTTGACCGGGCGCTGGACGTCGAGCACCTTCAGCTTCATGCCGTCGGCGACGATCAGGCCCTCGTCGGCGATCTGGCCACCGGACTCGGCATAGAACGGGGTCTTCTCCAGCACGACCTCGACGGTCTCGCCCTGCTCGGCGGCATCGGCGACGACGCCGTCGCGCAGCAGGCCGCGGATCTGCGAGTCGGTGGCGAGCTCCTGGTAGCCGGTGAACTCGGTGACGCCCTTCTCCCGCAGCTCCCGGTACCCCGAGGTGTCCGCGTGACCGGCCTTCTTGGCCCTGGCGTCCGCCTTGGCCCGCTCGCGCTGTTCCTTCATCAGGCTCTTGAAGCCTTCGGTGTCGACCTGAAGACCTTGCTCGGCCGCCATCTCGATGGTCAGGTCGATCGGGAACCCGTACGTGTCGTGCAGCTGGAACGCCTTCTGGCCCTCGAGCTGGTGCGCGCCGCCGGCCTTGGTGTCCTTGACGGCGACGTCGAAGATGCTCGTCCCGGCCGTGAGAGTACGGCGGAACGCCTCCTCCTCGGCGTACGCGACCTGGCTGATCCGGCCGAAATCGGCTTCCAGCTCGGGGTAGGACTTCTTCATCTGCTCGAGGCTGGTCGGCAGCAGCTCGACCAGGCTCGGGTCCTCGTAGCCGAGCAGGCGCATCGAGCGGATCGCGCGGCGGAGCAGCCGGCGCAGGACGTATCCGCCTTGCTCGTTGCCCGGGGTGACGCCGTCGCCGATCAGCATCAGCGCGCTGCGGACGTGGTCGGCGATGACGCGGAAGCGCACGTCGTCGACGTGCTCGACGCCGTACTTGCGGCCGCTCAGCTCGGAGGCCTTCTCGATCACCGGGTAGATCTCGTCGATCTCGTACATGTTGTCGACGCCCTGCAGGAGATACGCGACCCGCTCCAGGCCGAGGCCGGTGTCGATGTTCTTCTTCGGCAACTCGCCGAGGATCTCGTACCCGTCCTTGCCGCCACCCTCACCGCGGATGTTCTGCATGAAGACCAGGTTCCAGAACTCCAGGTAGCGGTCGCCCGCCTCCCAGTCCCGGTCCGCGCCGAACTCCGGGCCGCGGTCGATCAGGATCTCCGAACACGGGCCACACGGACCCGGGATGCCCATCGACCAGAAGTTGTCCTTCATGCCGAGGCGGACGATCCGGTCGTCGGGCAGGCCGGCGACCCGCTTCCAGATGTCGATCGCCTCGTCGTCGTCGTAGTACACCGACGCGTAGAGCACCGACTCGTCGAAGCCGTAGCCGCCGTCGTGCTGGGACTTGGTGACCAGCTCCCAGGCGTACTCGATCGCCTTCTCCTTGAAGTAGTCACCGAAGGAGAAGTTGCCGTTCATCTGGAAGAACGTGCCGTGCCGGGTGGTCTTGCCGACCTCTTCGATGTCGAGCGTCCGGACGCACTTCTGCACGCTGGTCGCGCGCGCGTACGGCGGGGTCTGCTGACCGACGAAGTACGGGACGAACTGGGCCATGCCGGCGACGTTGAACAGCAGGTTCGGGTCCGGCGACGGCAGTGGCGCGCTCGGCACCACGGTGTGACCCCGGTCCTCGAAGTACGTCAGGAACCGACGCCTGATCTCACTGGTTTCCATGGGTGTTACCGGTAGTCCTCACGTTCGTTGGTCTCGATGCCCAGAGCGTCGCGCAGCTCGGTCTCCCGCTCCTCCATGCCCTCGCGGACCTGGTCGCCGAAGTGCCGGACCGCGGCGGCCAGCTTGGCCGCCGACTCCTGCAGGCCCTCGGGGGCGAGCACCTGAGCACGCTTCTTCAACCGGGTGACGGCGTACACGCCGACGGCGATCCCGATGATCAGCCAGATGATCCGCTTCACCGCTTCCGTGCCTTCCGCTCGGCCTTCATCTCTTCCCTGACCCGCTTGGCCACGTCGCGTCGCTGGCTCTCACCGAGTGCCTTGCGGACGCCGTACGTGAACGCGGCGGCCTTCACCATCGGACCGCCGGCGGTGGCCGAGAACAGCGACACCAGAGCGGCCGCGTTGGAGGTCACCGTGGTCGCGTTGTCGGTGATCGTGTCGACCTTGGCCAGCTGCGCGTTGGTCGTTGCCACCGTGGTGGTGACCTCGCCGAGCAGCGGAACGCTGGAGTCGGAGACGCCCTTCACCATGATCCGGGTCTCATCAAGGACCTTGCCCAGCTTCAGGATCGGGTAGGCCAACAGGCCCACCAGGATGAGCAGCGCGCAGGCCGCTATCAGCCCCGCGACTTCACCGACGCTCATGGAAAACGATCCACCTTCCCGTTGCGACCTCGTGGACCGCCCGACCTTATCGCGCGCCCTGACCGCACTCCGCTCCAGGACACCATCCCTCACATCACAGTCCCCCACCAAACCGCAACCGAGCGTGCCTGATGACCACCTACAGTTGCCGCCGGTCGGGTGGTCTACTCCGCGGTGCTGGGTGGTGTCGGAGTGGGTTCCGGCGTGGTGGATTCGGTCGGGGTCGGCGACTGCGTCGGGGTGGTGGAAACGGTTGGGGACGGCTCTGTGGGCGTTGTTGGGGGTGGCTCTGTGGGCGTTGTCGGGGTTGGAGACGGGGCGGTCGGGGTTTGTGGTGGTGCGGTCGGGCTTGGGGACGGCTTGGGTGTGGTGCTGGTTGACCGCTTGGCTGGGGAGGGGGTCCGCTTGGACGGTTGTGCCGGCGAGGACGCGGACCAGGGCGGGGCTGGTGCGCTCGGTGTGGCCGAGGGGCGGGGCGTCGGGAACCAGGGTGTCTTCTGAGTCGACAGATTCCGGGCCGGGACTCCTGGCCGCAGCCCCGACCGTGTCGCACCCGAGGTCCGCGCGACCGTCGGCCGCTGGGACGCCGTACCTGCGAACGAGCTGGTGCCCGGCGACGCCTGCGTGGTCGCCGAATCGTGTTTGGCTGGGAACGGGACGAAGAACATGGCCCCGGCCAGCGCGACCACAACGGTCGCGACACCACCGACCTTCACGACCGGCAACCGCCGGCCGAGGTGTCGTGGACCGGATGTCCCGGCATGACGACCTGTGTTGAACTGCCTCACTACCTGACCCTTTCGCCCCCAGGCCGACAGGAAGGCTACCCAGCCGAACGCTTCAATCGAAGCTGACCGTGAGAGTTTTCACTTTGTCGTCGGGGGTCCAGGTGAGCTGCATGGTGCCGGTGTCGCCGCCTGACCAGCGGAAGCTGACGGTGTCGCCGTCGGTTCCTGCCAGGGTCATGGTTTCGGTGGGCGGATTCTCGCGGTACGCCTCGGTGATCGCCGTACGGCCTTCGAACGGGCCGGCCGGGACGCCGACGAACGACATCCGGGCGTCGTCGGCGAAGCGGGTGCTGAAGGTGTCCCAGTCGCCGGTGGTGACGGCGTGGTTGAACGCGTCGACGTGGTCGGTGGTGCGGCTCATCAGCGGTCCCTGAGGATCTTGCGGATGTTGGCGACACGATCGGCGTACGCCGCTTCGCCGCCGTGACGGGTGGGGTTGTAGTAGTCGGTGCGGTCGACGACGTCCGGGGCGTACTGCTGCGGGACGATGCCGCGCGGATCGTTGTGCGAGTACTGGTACGACGAACCGTGGCCGATCTTCTTGGCTCCGGCGTAATGGGCGTCGCGCAGATGCGGCGGCACCGGGCCGACCTTGCCGGCCTTCACGTCCGCGATGGCGGCGTCGATCGCCATGATCACGGCGTTCGACTTCGGCGCCAGGGCGAGCGCGACGACGGCCTGGGCGAGGTTGATCCGCGCCTCCGGCATGCCGATCAGCTGCACCGCCTCGGCTGCCGCGATCGCGACCCCGAGTGCGGTCGGGTCGCCCATCCCGATGTCCTCGCTGGCCGAGATCACCAGCCGGCGCGCGATGAACCGCGGATCCTCGCCGGCCTCGACCATCCGGGCCAGGTAGTGCATGGCCGCGTCCACATCCGAGCCGCGGATCGACTTGATCATCGCCGAGGTCACGTCGTAGTGCTGGTCGCCGGCCCGGTCGTACCGTACGGCGGCTCTGTCGACCGCTGTCTCCAGCGTCTTCAGATCGATGACCTTGGCGTCCTTCGCCCGCGCACCACCGGCGGCGGCCTCCAGGTAGGTCAAGGCCCGCCGAGCGTCTCCCCCGGCCATCCGCAGCAGGTGAGCTCGCGCGTCGTCGGCGAGCTCGAACTCGTCGTTCAGGCCGCGCTCGTCGGTCATGGCGCGATCCAGCAGTACGGCGATGTCGTCGTCGGTCAGGGATTCGAGCGTGAGCAGGAGGCTGCGGGAGAGGAGTGGGGAGATGACCGAGAAGAACGGGTTCTCGGTGGTTGCGGCGACCAGTGTCACCCAACGGTTCTCGACGCCGGGCAGGAGCGCGTCCTGCTGCGCCTTCGTGAAGCGGTGGACCTCGTCGATGAACAGCACGGTCTCGACTGCGCCAGTACCTCGGGACAGATCACGGCGGGCGGCGTCGATCACCTGCCGGACGTCCTTCACGCCAGCGGTGACGGCGGACAGTTCGACGAACTTGCGGTTCGTCTGGTGCGAGACGACGGCCGCGATGGTGGTCTTGCCGGTGCCAGGTGGACCCCAGAGGAGCAGCGACATCGGCTGATCACCTTCGACCAGCCGGCGCAGCGGTGAACCCGGCGCGAGCAGGTGCTGCTGCCCGACCAGTTCGTCCAGACTCCGCGGCCGCATCCGCACAGCCAACGGCGCGGCCGTGTGATCCACATCAGCCAAACTCCCGCCACCCCGGGCAGGCGCGGGAGCACCCGGAAGATCGAACAACCCATCACTCACAACCAGAGCTTATCCAGCTCCACCGACAACCCCGCCCTCACAGGCTCGTTGGTCAGCGGCCTGGGCCATTAGCGGGCTGGGGTTGGTTAGCGGGACGGGCCGTCTTTGCGGGGCCGCGCCGTACCCAGGGTTCGGGCGTCTCGGCGACCGAACGGGTTGTCGCCGTCCAGGCTCTCGGTCGCGTTGGTGCGGACGGAACGTAGCTGTGCCTGGGCCGAGTCCACCCGGTCGTACACGTCGTCGCGTTGTCTCCAGATCTCCAGCGTCCGGACGAACATGTACGCCGCAGCCGGTGCCTTGAGAACCATTTGGACCCACTCCGGTGTGGGCGTCAGATCGATGCTGGTGGCGTACGCGATGTACCCGGCTGTCAACGACCCCTGCTGGGCGAGGAAGTGGCCCCGGTCAACGGCTGCTTGTCGCGCGGCCAGGCGATTCCGGTCGGCCGTGAGCTTCTGACCGTGCTGAACGAGATTGTCCGCGGCCTTCTGGACCGGCGTGCTCATCTGGACCTTGGCGCCCACCGCGACCACGTCCCGGAGTACGGACGCGCGGGCCAGGCGGGTCAACGACTGCTGCAGCCACTCTTGTCCGTTCGGGACAGTCGCGCGGCCGCCGTACGAATCCTCGAAGTCCTGCCGGAAATCCTCGATGCCCTTCTTCAGCTCCCCTTGCCGGGCGAAGAACGTGTCGGCTTTAGCGCGGATGGTGGCTCCCTGCAGCGTCACGCCCCATTTGTTCTCGGGATCGTGCGCCAGGTGGGCGGCGGCGACCAGAATGCGTTGTGCATCGGACGCTTGACTGAGCTCCACCTCGTCCAGGCGGAGCTCCTTCCAGCAGTACTTCAGCAGATTGGCCGTCTCCTGCGACCGGGCCGGGTCGTCGGACGGGGCCCGCCGCTCGAACTTGTCCAGCGCCAGCAGCGCTTCGGTCGCGAGCAGATCCATCACCGTCTCGGCCGCGGCGACGTCGTCTTCCGAAACCGGGTGCCTGCGTCCGAGCGCCATTTCAGCTACTCCCACGCACCGTCAACACGCTCGGCCCGAGCCCGCAGCCGATCGAACTCCTCCGCCAATTCGGCGTCAGCGAGGACGTAATCGGCGCCATCGGGTGCGTCGGCAGGCACATACCACCACTGCCCGTCGTACCAGGTGGGCCCGACCTCAGCCCCAGCAAGCAACGGCACAGCCGCCCCCGCAACCACCAACTCCCGAACCTCACCAGCCGACCTAGCCGAAGTCACCCCCCGACCATAGGCCCCAACAAGCTCACCCGGTACGACGCCTTTTCGGACTGCACCGACTTACTTCTTGGCGTCCGGCGTCTCGTCCCCTTCGTCAGCATCACGAAGTTCTTCGGGCAGCTCGTCGTCGGCGTCGCGGAGTTCCTCGGGGAGGTCTTCCTCGTCGAATTCTTCGGGGAGGATCTCTTCGGCCTCGGCGGAAGATTCGGGCTTGATGGCGTTGCGTAGGCGACCCAGGATCCGGTCTGCCTCGGTGCCGAAGGGGTTGTCGTTGACCAGGTAGGTCCAGGTGGCAGTGGGCCGCTGGATTCCGCTCGCGTCCTCGTCCAGCCCGTCCGCCGTGATCTCGGCGGTCTTGAACGTCTCGACCGCGTCGTCCCAGGAGTCCGCGATCAGCGTGTCGAACGACGAGATCGCCGACTTGTTGAACTCGTCGATCGGCTTCAGGTGCACGATCCCGCCGGCCAACGACCGCAGGTGGATCCCCTCGCGCAGATCGGCCAGGTACGCCAGGTGGTCGGTCCACCGCCGGTCCAGCTGACGCAGGGCGATCCGCCGGGCGGCCGACTTCACGACGTCCTCCCCGACCTCCTCGACAAGTTCGTCGTACCGCTCCTTGGCCCGTTCGGCCAGCTCCTCCGCGGCCAGGTCCTCGGTCAGCACCTTCTCCCGGGTGTCGAGCAGGATCGCCCGCTGCTGACCCGTCAACCGGTGGTACGACCAGGTCGTCCGGTGCAGCTCCGCGTTCGCCCCGTCCGCGACCCGCTGCGCGTGCTCCAGCACCCCAACCGACTTCCGGTCGCTCAGCCGCCCGCTCTCGTCCGGGTGCGGCCGCAGACCGGACGAAACGGAGTACTTCGTCACGAGCTCGTCCGCAAGGCTCGCGAAGAACAGCGACCCGCCTGGGTCACCCTGCCGCCCGGCCCGCCCACGCAGCTGGTCATCCAACCGCCGCGAGGCATGCAGCCCGGTCCCGATCACATACAGGCCACCGAGCTCGATGGCCTTCTCCTTGTCATGGGACTCGTCCCGGCCGCCCAGCCGAATGTCCGTACCCCGGCCGGCCATCTGCGTCGACACCGTCACCGTCCCCGGCACACCGGCCTCCGCGATGATCGACGCCTCTTCAGCGTCGTTCTTCGCATTCAGTACGACGTGTGGGATCTCGGCCGCCTCGAGCCGGTCGCTCAGCTGCTCCGACTCCTCGACACTGTGCGTCCCGATCAGGATCGGCCGCCCGGTCTCGTGCACCTCACCGATGTGCTCGACCAGCGCCACGTTCTTCTGCTCGACCGTCAGGTACAGCCGGTCCTGGTCGTCGATCCGGATGTTCGGCTTGTTCGGCGGTACGACGGCAACGTCGACCTCGTAGAACTCCCGCAGCGACTCCCCGACGACAACCGCCGTACCCGTCATGCCGCACAGCGTCTTGTAGCCGGTGACGAGCGCCTGCACGGTGATGCTGTCCAGCACCTCACCGGAGTCACTGACCGGCACGGCTTCCTTCGCCTCGACCGCGGCCTGCAGACCGTCGGGCCAGCGCTGCAGCTTCGCGATCCGGCCGCGGTTGTTGTTGATCAGGCTGACCTTGCCGTCACGGACCAGGTAGTCGACGTCCCGGCGCAGCAGCGCCTCCGCGTGCAGCGCGACGTTGATCTGGGTCAACCGGTCGAGGTTCTCGTCCTCGTACAGGTTGATCCCGCCGAGCGCCTCCTCGATCTTGTCGGTGCCCTTGTCGTTCAGCGCGACCGTGCGGCCGTCGCCGTCGATGTCGTAGTCCACGCCCGCGCGCAGCGTCCGGACCAGCTGGACCACGTCGTCGTCCAGCTCCTCGGTCCGGGTCGCGCCGGCGAGCACCATCGGCACCCGGGCCTCGTCGATCAGCACCGAGTCGGCCTCGTCCACCAGCGCCACATCCCGCTCGACCGTCACCCGGTCGGCCACGTCGGTGACGAGCCGGTCCCGCAGTACGTCGAACCCGATCTCGCTCACCGGGACATAACAGACCTCGGCCTGGTACGCCGTCCGCCGTTCCTCCGGCGAGGATGCCTGGCCGACGTGTGACACGGTCACCCCGAGCAGCTCGTACACCGGGCCCATCCACTCGGCGTCGCGCTTGGCCAGGTAGTCGTTGACCGCGAGTACCTGGACCTTGCGGCCACCGATCGCGTACCCGGCCGCGGCGATCGCGCCGGCCAGCGTCTTGCCTTCACCGGTGGCCATCTCGACGACCCGGCCCTGCAGCATCGCCAGCGCGCCGACGACCTGGCCGTCGAACGCCCGCTCGCCGATCGCGCGCTTACCCGCGTCCCGGGCCAGCGCGAGGAACTCGATCTGCTCGTCCTCGTGCAGCCCGCCGGTGGTGCGCAGCTCGGCGACCGACTCGGTGAGCTCCTCGTCGGTCAGGGGCAGGACCGACTCCTCCGCCTCGCCGACCAGCTGGGTGAGCCGCTCGTACGGGCCGAGATCGATCGAGCCGGGGCGCTGCAGCAGCCGGCGAAAGCGAGACGCGATTTTCAGGGCCATGATCCGGAAACGTACAGCGTCCGACGGTCGTTCCGCAGGTCAGGTCCGGGGTGTCCATTCGTACGGTGTCGTCACGGTGACGCCGTACAGGCCGAGTTTCTGCAGGATCGGGCGGGAATCCTCGGAGGCGTCCACCCGGAGGAACTCGTACCCGCGCTCCTTGGCCAGCCGGGCCCGGTGCCCGAGCAGGGCGCTGTAGATCCCCTGCCGCCGCCACTCCGGCAGCGTGCCGCCACCCCAGAGGCTGGCGAATCCGGTCCCGGGGTGGAAACGGATCCACGCGGCCGACACCGCCGGACCGTCCGGCCCCTTCAGCGCGTCCTCGACCAGGAACACCGACAAGCGGTCCGGGAACATCCGCGCCTCGGCCGCCAACCGCTCCTCGATCCGCTCCGTGCCGTTGTGCCACAGCGCGTCCGTCAGCGCCGCGATCCGGTGATAGTCGGCCGGTTCGACCGCCTCCCGCAGCCGGACCTTCGACGGCAACGCAGACGGTCGCTCGAGGATCCGGTCCACCTCGCCGAGGATCAGCGTCTCCGGCTCTTCCCGGCTGAACCCCGCCGCGACCAGTCGCTCACCGAGGTCGGCGGGTTCGTCGTACGCGTACGTCTTCCACTCGAACGGCAACGCACGTTCCCGGAAGAACGCCACCTGTCCCGCGATCACCGCATCCGGGTCGTCCCCCAGTCCCCGCGGCGTCTCGACGAACCCGGCACCGTCCGGACCTTCGACGTACGAGCGATGCACCAGCCCGTCATGTTCCTGCTTCCAGCCGGGGATCGCGTCGGCATCCGGCAGCCGGATCCGGCGATGGAACACGTCGAGCAACTCGTCAGGCGTCATTTGCCCATCGTGCCCGCCCGGCAACGGGTTTATCCGGTCGCCGCGCGTGCGCGATCGAGCACCGGAAATCACCAGGCTCGAAAGTAAACCAGTTGGCCACTGGTGTCGTCCAAGTAAATGTCCATACAAGGGGGAAAACAGCATGAAGATCCACCACCTCACACCCAAGACGATCCTCGCCGCGCTCGCCGTCATGGCGATCCCCGCGGTCGCGATCGCCGCACCGGCCGTCACCGGCTCGACCTCCGCCCGTACCGCCACGGTCGCTGCCGTCTCCTGCCCGACCGGCTGGGGATCGTTGCCCGAGGCAAACAGCCGGATGGCGCCAGGATCCGTCACCAACGTCCGCACCGGCCGGCACGCCTGCTTCGACCGCCTCGTCGTCGATGTCCGTGGCCGCACCGCCCCGGGGTACGACGTTCGCTACGTCAACAACGTCTACACCGACGGCGCCGGATTCCTCGTCCCGCTCCGCGGTGGGGCGAAACTGCAGATCGTCGTCCGCGCTCCGGCGTACGACGGCGTGACCGGTAAGCCGACGTACCTGCCGAAGAACGGGAAAGAGCTGACCAACGTGGCCGGCTACACCACGTTCCGTCAGGTCGCCGCCGCCGGCAGCTTCGAGGGGCAGACGACGGTCGGGCTCGGCGTCCGCGCCAGGCTTCCGTTCCGCGTCTACACGCTGGCGGGACCGGGTTCGAACACCCGCCTCGTCATCGACGTCGCGCACCACTGGTAAAGCCCCACACCGCGGTCGCCCGGATCCCCCATCCGGGCGACCGCTTGTGTCTACAGCACGCGGTTCAGCAGGTCGTAGAACGTGTTCGCGAGGACCAACTCGTACGGATCGCCGAGCAGTGGCGCGAGCTCCGCCATGTCGGTCGGCGTCCAAGACCAGGCATTGATCAGGCCCGAGACAAACAGCGGGCTGGCACCGTCCCAGTTCGCGATCCGCTGGTCGAGCGCGGCCTTGTACTCGGCGGCCTTACCCGGAGCACCCCACCCACCGGTGATCGGCAGACCGCCCTGACGGATGGTCAGCGGGTCGCCGTCCCAGGTCTGCATGATGCCCTTGACCGGCGTGTACTTGACGAAGCCCGCAGCGATCTCCTCGGACATGAGGATCCACTTGTCGTCCTGCCGGCCTGTGTACGAGTAGATGACGTCGAGCCCGGTACGGCGCATGAACGTGCCGGTCATCTTCAGGTACTGCGTCAGCTCGGCGGACTGCCACGAGCCGGGGTACGTGTACCCGCCGCCCGACGGACCGCAGACCAGGAGGTCGTTGGCCGTCGCAGTCCGCTGGAAGTGGCTGTACAGACCGGGACCAGCCTCGGCGAGCAGCGGGCTGATGGTCCAGTTGCTCGGCGCCTCGCCACGCTTCGGGTCGTCCCACATGTCCCGCAACCGGCGCTGGCAGTACTGGATGTTGTCGCCCTCGCCGAACGTCAGGGTGACGTACACCTTGTTCTTCGGCTTGCTGATCCGCCGGACCGGCCGGGGCTTGTCCGAGATCGGCGCGGTGAAGCCGGAGTGCACAGTGCCGTTCATGTAGAAGTCCGCCGCGACCACCGGCGAACCACCCTTGCTCGCGAGATCGACACCGTCCCATTCGCCGGAGACGTCGTTCGCGAACCAGCCCATGTACAGCGCCAACGTGGGCCACTTGTTGAAGTGCTCGATCAGCAGATCCCCCGTCTCACCGCCCGGCGGCAGCCAGCTCACCAGGGCCTTGGTGGCCACCACGTAGTCGCGGAAGTACGGGAACGGCTCGATCCGGGTCGGTGACGTGTCGGTCGCCGTGACCAGGTACTGGTTCCACATCGTCACCGTCACCACGAGGGACGTCGTACCGGCCGGTGGTTCGAAGCGGTAGATGAAGTAGCCGCCGCCGTCGCTGAAGCGGTTCGCGTCACCACCGATCGACGAGTTGACGCCGTCGAACAGGTACTGCGCCTCCTCCGGTGTGTCCGGCAGGAAGTGCGCGATCTCGGTCCCGTTCGCCTTGACCGTGACCTCGGAGACCGAGGGACCCCAGCCGTCGTCGGTGAACGAGTCCTGGAACCGGACGAAGACGGCTTCCTTTCCGAGCTTCGCCGAGACGTCGAGGTCGTAGCTCCCCTTGTTCGACGAGTCCCGGATCTGCTGGGTCTCGCGGGCGATCTCGGTCCACTGGACATTCTCGACCGGGACGACCCGAGTCGGCGGGAGGCCGGCGAGCAGCTTCTTGGTGACCTTGGGGAACAGGTTGTCGAGCTGCCACCGGTACGTCTTCACGCGGTCGTCGTCGAACATCCCGCGCAGGTCCTTCACGATCCTCAACCCGTGCGCCTTGGCCTGATCGGCGTCGGCGACGACCGCACTCTCGAGACCGGCCAGCGTGGTCGCGACGTTGAGCGAGTCCGGTACGGCGGGATCGTGAACAATCGCGCCCCGGACGCGATGGCGGTACTTCGCCACCAGGTCCAGCGGGTTCTTGTACAGCTTCGTGGGCAGATGCATGTCGGTCAGCCACTTGGCGTCCGGCGTACTCATCGTGCCTGTGTCGTAGAGGAAGTACAGCTCGGGTTGCGTGCGGTTGACGACGCCTTGCAACGTTGTCAGCAGCGTCTGGTCGCCACCGCTCAACTTGCTCACGTCGCCGTAGTCCAGGTGTTTCGGGCGGTTGAACACCGGCAGCAGCCGAGCGGGGCTGCCGGACGTCGATGAAACTGCAGCCTGCGCCGCGGACGTAAGGCCCGGAACCACCCCGAACCCACCTGCCGTCACCGCACCACTGCCCGCCAGGAACGTCCGTCTCGAAACCATCGTGACCACTCCCTGAGGTTGACATCGATGTCAAATCTGGCCGGACAGTAGCAACGACAAGACCCTCTGTACATACCTCACCACAACGTCGCCCCAGGAATCTTGGAATCGTTTCCGCGAGGGATGGTCCGACCCACGCGTGATCGATCGGCCCGTGAGGTGGATCGTGTGGCTGCGTTTGGACTCAGCCGACGAATGCGATGGCGTTGCCGTCTGGGTCTCGGACGATGAAGTCGGTGCCGCCCCACGCTTGTTTGGTCAGCTTCTGGACGATCTCGGCGTCAGCGGCCTGATATTCGGTATAAAGCTCGCGTACTTTCGGCGTATCGACGAACGCCATGATGAGACCTTCTCGTTCCGCGGCACCGGCCGCGAACACCGGCTCGTCTACGAGCTTCAGGTGCAAGGTCGCGCCGTCGCGCGACACCGAGCCGTAGAACGGCGGATTGCCGTGCACGAAGTCGATCCGGAAGCCGAGCCGGTCCCGATAGAACGTGGCCGAAGCATCGACGTCGGCGACGTACAGCACCGGCTTGGCGCTCGCGACCGCCGTGTCCTCAGTCTTCGGCTGCTCGCTGGTTGGCGGCGCCGCTTCCGTGCTCGCCTTGAGTTCGGCCCAGTTGGCGCAGCCCGCTTCGAGGGCGATGATCTCCTGGGCTTCGCCGAGGGGAAACTTCAGCGCGAGCGCTTCGCGGTCGGACAACGTGCGATAGCGCTCGAGCTGCCGGATGCGACCGCCGATCGAGAAGTTCCCCTCGCGGTGCCAGCGAACGAGCAGTTTCGCCTGCTTCTTGTAGGTTTCGAGCTTGGGCATGGCGCTCCCTCTTCGGTCTTGAAGTAGGTGGGCCTTGCCCTTCCGGCTTGCTGCCGCTGCGCCCTACGACCGGGGTTGAACCCGCGCCTGCGGCGTCGAGATTACCACAGCGCATCGGCCCCCGGCCTAGTCCTCGGGGAGGCTGTTGTGGAGTTTGGTGATGATGGGGCGGGGGGTGGTGTCTACGGCTAGGCGGAACAGGTCGGGGCGATGGTAGTGGCCTACTGGATCGAACATTCGGCGTGCCGAACGGACCTTGGCCAGGTCCAGTTCGGCGGTCAGGATGGTTTCGGCGTGACGGGCGGGGCCGGCGAGGAGTTCGCCGTTGGGGCCAACGATCACGGTGTTGCCGGGCTCGACCCAGTCGGGATCGTCCGGGTTGGTGCGCCACACTCGGTCGCGGTCGGGGAAGTCGGCAGGGATCTGGTCGACGCGGAGGACCGGGTTCGCGCCGATCACATAGCAGCGGCCCTCTCGGGCTATGTGCCGCATGGTCGCGATCCAGCCGTCACCCGTTGCCAGCGTCGGCGCCACCCACACGTCAACGCCCTGCGAATACAGGTAGAACCGGGCCAGCGGCATGTAGTTCTCCCAGCAGATCAACCCGCCGATGCGCCCGAACGGAGTCGGGTACGTCTCGAGCGTCGACCCGTCACCCATCCCCCACACGGTCCGCTCCGAGCCGGTCGGCATCAGCTTGCGGTGCGTGCCGATAAGGTTGCCGTCGGCATCGAAGTACAACAGCGTGTTGTAGATCGTGCTCCCCGTGGCCTCACGTTCGTTGATCCCGATCACCAGATAGACGCCCGCTTGCCGCGCCGCAGCCCCGAGCCGATCGGTGGCCTCACTCGGTACGACGACAGCCTGATCGGCCAGCATCGCGAACCATTCCTCGTCCCCGTCCCAGATCGGCGGCCCGTCGATCCAGATCGGCGTACCAGGCACGAACGCCTCCGGAAACACGACCAGATCAGCCGCCCGTACGGCGGGATCGGCCAGCAACTCCTCCACCTTGGCAAGCGTCGCCTCGCGATCCATCAACACATACGCCGCCTGCACAGCCGCAACCGTCAACGTCATCATCTCGCCCCCTCCCAGGACGATACGCCCGCGGCCGGCGTGGCATCAGTCCTCAGCGCAACGAGGCGGGCCCACTCCCCCGGGTTACCAGGCTTGGTGGAGGAGTTTGGTGGCTTCGGGGAGGGACAGGTTGGCTCGGCGGGCGGCTCGGGCGAAGACGGTGGCAGCGGCTCGGGTTTCTTCGTCGTCTACCCGGCTTCGGGAGGCTAGGACGAAGGTGCCGTTGCGGCCTCTCGTTTCCACCAAGCGCTCGGCTTCTAGTTCTTTGTAGGCCCGGGCCACCGTGTTGACGGCGAGTCCCAGGTCGCCGGCCAACTGGCGCACAGTAGGCAGCCGCGTCCCCTGGGCGAGTTCGCCGGTCCGGATCAGGCCGTCGATCTGATCCTTCACCTGTTCGTACGGCGGTTTGCTCCCGCCGGGGTCGACCGTGATGATCATCCGACGACTCGCTGTACTCGCTGCAGGCCGCGGCGGCTCGCAGCTACCCCCCACATCACACACATCAGCCCCACGGCCACCAGGAATAGCACCTCGGACAATGGTTCGGCAAAGGCTGGGGCGTCGGCGGGCCACTGGAAGGACATCGGGATCGACGCACCGAGCAGCCAGCTGACTGTGATCATCGAGGAGCCGAGGTCGCGCAAGGTGGTGGCGCGCAAGGCCTCCTGCCAGTGCAGCTCGGCCTGACGACCCGACGGCTGGTTGACCCGCAGAGCCATCCGTTGCAGGGCGGCGCCCACGGCCCACAGCGGTACGGCGGCCAGCCCGCTGCCGATCAGGATCCAGCCACGGACCGGCTTGTCGTTGCTGCCGAGTACGACGATCCCGAGCCCGACCGCGACCAGCGGCAGCACGAGCGAACCGTAGTGGATGGCGATCTCGATCGGGCTCAGGTAATCGCTCAACCGGCGCGGTCGCAGCGCCGCCATCCTGGGACCGTCGATCCGGGACGCCCGCACGGTTCGGTAGCTCAGCCCGAGGGTCGCAATCCCACCCGCGGCAGACGCGGCCGCGACCATCCAGGTCAGCAGCCGTACATCGATCACCGCACCGGTCTCGAACCCGATGTCCATCCCGACATACGCCAGTACGACGATCGCACCGCCCGCCAAGGTGCCGGCCAGGAGGCCCAGGAGCAGGACCGCCTGACGACGCTCGTACCACTTCAGCGCCGACTCGACGAGATCGCGCTCCGGCGGGAGACCGCCGCGGGCGACCAGCCGGTCGACCTCGGTCTTGGCCATCTTCCGGCGCTGCGTCCACATGATCCCGGTCGCGATCACCATCATCGCCACGATCCACAACACGTCCACCTGGCTCACGTCCCCTCGAGTCGTTTGTACCAAATGTATTGATACAAAACGCAGAGGTCAAGTCCGGTGACCCTCCGTTGCCCGACAGTAGGGGCCATGTCGTACTCGGGGCCTCCTCAGCAACAGCAGCCGTACGCACCGCAGCCGGCACCGGCGAGGAAGCGGGCCGGCCTGCTCCTGCTCGGACTGATCGCGGTGCCGCTGGTCGTCGTACTGGTGCTCGTGGTCGTGCTCAGCCGGACCGGCGTGATCGATGCGGGACCGTTCGCGAAGAAGGCGCCGAAGGTTGCGCCGATCACCCAGTTCCCGGCGTCCGCCGGCGGTCTGTACAGGGTCAACGCCGGCGAGATCCAACAGGTTCCGGTACTTGCCGGGAGCAAGTACGAGTGGCGCAGGAGCACGCTGTACGCCACGGTCGCGCCCGGCGAGACCAAGCCGGCCAAGGAGTACGCCGAGTACATGGTGGACGCCTACGGCTCGATCGACGACGTGAAGGACGCCTTCAGCGATCCGAAGGAAGTGACCGAGGTCGGACCGGGCGTCTGCGCGACC
Source organism: Kribbella sp. NPDC051952 (assembly GCF_040680855.1). NCBI lineage: Bacteria > Bacillati > Actinomycetota > Actinomycetes > Propionibacteriales > Kribbellaceae > Kribbella > Kribbella sp. NPDC051952. The sequence continues at coordinate 10,538 of NZ_JBFAXQ010000038.1, read as the reverse complement.
TGGGTTCTCGGCGAGGGAGTTCTGAAGCGGCAGTGCGGTGTGAACCGCGGCAGCATCGTCGTCATCGTCGAGGGCCCGTACTTCGGCCGGGACGACCAGAAGCTCGTTGGTTATGCCAACGCCGTCATCGAGAAGGTCAGCTGAAATCCTCGTGGGTGTAGGGCTTCTGCTCGACCAGGACGAGCCAGTTGCCGGAGTTGTCGCGCAGGACGGCCTCGACGCCGTACGGGCGATCGGACGGTTCCTGGATGTACTCGACGCCCTTGGCAACCAGTTCGGCGAAGGTCTTGTGACAGTCGTCCGTGGCGAGCCCGACGCCGTGCATCATGCCCTTGTCCATGATCCGGCGGATCGACCCGGCCGACTCCTCGTCCATCGGCGGACCGGGCAGCATCAGCGCCAGCTCGAGTTCGGGATGGTCGGCCTGGTGCACGGTGCACCAGCGGAAGTCCTCGCTGAGGGTGATGTCCTCCCCCAGGACGAACCCGAGCTTGTCGGTGTAGAAGGCCTTCGCGTCGTCGATGTCGTTGACGTAGACGGTGACCAGGCTGACGTTGGTGATCATTGTTCCTCCTCGACGTTGGTACGACGGTAGGCCTCCGAGACTCCTGGTTGCTTCTCCGGAATTGCGGAGTCCAGCCCGAGCATGAACACGAAGCACCCCGGGATCCGCGCACCGGTCTGGGTCCGCTGATAAGCCGACGGCGTCATCCCGACCAACTCGGTAAAACGCTGCGAGAACGACCCCAGACTGCTGTACCCGACCAGCCCACACACCTCGGTCACCGTCAGGTTCGTCGCCCGCAGCAGATCGGTCGCCCGCTCGATCCGCCGCCGGGTCACGTACTGCATCGGCGTCTCGCCGTACTCGGCCGCGAAACACCGTAGGAAGTGGTACTTCGACACCCCGGCAGCGGCCGCCAGCCCGGCCAGGTCGAGCGGCTCGGCATAGTTGCGGTCGGCAACATCCCGGGCACGCCGCAGATGCGCCAGCAACTCCCCCGGAACCGGCATCATTCGCCTCGCAGGAACGCTTCCACAACCTCGACGTACCGCTGCGGCTCCTCGACGTTCGGCAGGTGACTGGACTCCGCGAACACCTCCCAGCGAGCGCCCGGGATCTGCTCCGCGTACGGCGCCACGCACACGGGCTGAGCCTCGTCGTACGCACCCGACAGAACCAGCGTCGGTACGGCGATCTCCGGCAACCGATCGACGATCGTCCAGTCCTTCAGGCTGCCGACGACGTGGAACTCACTCGGCCCGTTCATCGTGTGGTAGACGGTCGGATCGGCCTCGATCGATCCGAACGCGGCCGCCACCTCCGGCGGATTCGGCACCACTCGGCAGACATGCTTGTCGTAGAACACCTTCATCGCGGCGGCGTACTCCGGCGAGTCCGTCGTCTCCGCGTCCTCGTGCTCACGCAACGTCGCCTCGACCTCCGCCGGCAACTGCGCCCGCAACGACTCCGCTGCCTCGATCCACAACGGCATCGAGGCCGGCGAGTTCGAGATCACCAGCCGCTTCAGACCGGCAGGACGTCGTACGGCGTGCTCTGCCGCCAACATGCCACCCCACGACTGCCCCAGCAGGTGGTAGTCGTCCGCGATCCCGAGCTGATCCAACAGGTTGTCCAGCTCCTCCAGGAACAGGTCCACGGTCCAGTACGACGGCTCCGCGTCCTGCAGGTGGGTCGAGTTGCCGCACCCGATCTGGTCGTAGTGGATCACCGGCCGGCTCGACGCGAGAGCGGTCAACGACAGCAGGTACTGGTGCGTCGCGCCTGGTCCACCGTGGGCAAGCACCAGTGGAGTGATTCCGCTGCTCAGGTCACCGGTGATCCGGTACCAGGTCTCGCCGTCGGAGAACGGCACCCGCCCTTTGCTCGTCGACGGCCGGATCTGGTACGTCATCGCGGTCCTTCTTTCGGTGTGGGCCGAAGGTTTGGAGACCGCCGGCCGACGGGTGAACCTTGATCGTATGAGAGTCGGACAGAGTGGGACCGGGCCAGGAGCGCTCACGCCGGACGGAAGCGCTGTCGAACTCTACGAAGTCACGCCGGTGCACGGTGAGGACCAGCTGATCAACGCGGCGATCGAGCCCGGTAGCAGCATCCTCGAGCTCGGCTGCGGAACCGGTCGGATCACCCGGCCGCTGCTCGCACTCGGCCACCAGGTGCTCGCGGTCGACGAGTCGCCCGACATGGTCGCCCGGGTGACCGAGACGGAGACGATCTGCTCGTCGATCGGCGAACTCAGGCTGGACCGCCGGTTCGACCTGGTGCTGATGATGTCGTACCTGATCAACGTCGCCGACGACGAGGAACGCCTGCGCCTACTGCGGACCTGCGCGCACCACGTTCGGCCCGGCGGCACGGTCCTGCTCCAGCAACAGGTCCCCAGCATGCTGCGCGGCCCGTCGGTGCTGGAGAACGAGCATCGCCGGATGGTCGTCTCCGACGTCGAGGAGCTTCCCGGCAATCGCCAGGCCGCGACGCTGACCTACACGATCGGCGGCCGCACGTGGTCCCAGCGGATCCTGACCCAGAACCTCTCCGAGGAGCAGTTGACCAGCCAACTCGCCGCGGCCGGCCTCACCCTGACCGACTATCTGACCCTCGACCAGACCTGGGTCCGCGCGCGCCCCAGCTAGCCGCGAACCGGCCGGACCCCCACTTGACGGGTCCGGCCGGCCGCGTCGGCTGAGGAGGGTCAGCCGAGTCCTCCGCCGTTCTTCGCCAGGGCGTCGAACTGCGGACGGGTCAAGTGGGTCGTGTCGCCGGTGAGGTTGACGGGGCGGGTGCAGATGACGCCGTCCGGGACCGAACCGGTGAGGTAACGGATCGCGTTCATGAACGAGTCGCAGCGGCGCTGGTCCTCGGTGCCGGCCGGGTAGCCGATGGCGGCGTTGACCCGGCCCATGTCGAGGTTGTCGGCGTACGGATTGATGTTGCGGGCAACGGTCCAGTACCAGCGGGCGATCGGCGCGCTCCACTGCAGGGACATGGCAAGGTCGGGATTACCGAGCAGGTCGATCCCGAGGTACTGGCCGGCCGGGCCGTAGTTGAAGTCGCCGGTCAGCTGGATGTAGCCGCGGCCGCCGTACGGGCGGGTGTCGCCGATCTCGCGGATGTTGTACTCCAGCCGCGACTCGTGCACGAGCGTGGCCAGGAAGGCGGCCTTGCGGTACGGCGTGTTGATGTTCGCGTCCCGCATTGCCTGGTTCAGCGACGGGAGGCCGGTCTGCACGATCGACGGGTTCGCGATCCGGCTGCCGAACATGGCCTGGACGTCGGCCAGCGTGATGTCACCGGTGGGCGGCGGCTCGTCACCACAGACGGGTACGCCGGGGAGCTGGTCCTCGGGGATGGCGACGTACGCGACGGTGACGTAGCCACCGAGGGCCGGGACGTGCGCCCACCACCTGCTCGAGCCGCCGGAGACGGTGACGAGGTCGCCCTCCTTCTGGCAGTCCACGTCGATCGACGTCGGACCGGGCAGCGTGGTGACGACCGCGGCGGACAGGTAGGCGTCGGCGCGGACGTTCACGCCGCTGCCGTAGGTCTGGAAGACAGTCGCGTACGCCGGAGCCACAGCGGTGACGGTGAGGCCTAGGCCGGCGAGTAGGGCAATGAGAAGACGACGCATGAGCACTCCTGGGGCGGTAGGAGGGGCAGTCGCCGTGAAAACCTAACCAAGCATTCCCACGACGCCGCCAGTTTCCTCCACAACCCCGGGGAGCTCAACCCCTACTTGTCTTTGTCCTTCGGCTCCGGCTTGGCGTCGACGCCGGCTTCCTTGCGCTGCGCGGGCGTGATCGCCGCCGGCGCCGCGGTCAGTGGGTCGTAGCCGCCGCCGGACTTCGGGAACGCGATCACGTCACGGATCGACTCCGTATCGGCCAGCAGCGCGGTGATCCGGTCCCAGCCGAACGCGATCCCGCCGTGCGGCGGCGCGCCGAACTTGAACGCGTCCAGGAGGAACCCGAACTTCTCCGAAGCCTCTTCATCCGTCAGGCCCATCACCTTGAACACGCGCTTCTGCACGTCCTCGCGGTGAATACGGATCGACCCGCCGCCGATCTCGTTGCCGTTGCAGACGATGTCGTACGCGTACGCCAGCGCCGACCCCGGATCGGTGTCGAACGTCGCCAGCGAGTCCGGCTTCGGCGACGTGAAGGCGTGGTGTACGGCGGTCCACGCGCCCGACCCGACCGCGACATCACCGGCGGCGGTCGCCTCGTCGGCCGGCTCGAACAGCGGCGCGTCGACGACCCACACGAACGACCAGGCCGACTCGTCGATCAGCCCACCGCGGCGGCCGATCTCCAGCCGGGCCGCACCGAGCAGCGCCCGCGACGACTTCACCGGACCGGCGGCGAAGAAGATGCAGTCACCCGGCTTCGCGCCGACGTGGTCGGCGATCCCGGCGCGCTCCTCGTCGGACAGGTTCTTGGCAACCGGTCCGCCGAGCTCGCCGTCCTGGCCGACCAGCACGTACGCCAGCCCCTTGGCGCCACGCTGCTTGGCCCAGTCCTGCCACGCGTCCAGCTGCTTGCGCGGCTGGTCCGCACCACCCGGCATCACGACGGCACCGACGTACTGTGCCTGGAACACCCGGAACGGCGTGTTCTTGAAGTACTCCGTGCATTCGACCAGCTCGAGGCCCATCCGCAGGTCCGGCTTGTCGCTGCCGAACCGCGCCATCGCCTCGGCGTACGTCATCCGCGGGATCGGCGTCTGGACGTCGTACCCGACGAGCTTCCAGAGCGCGGTGAGGACCTCTTCGGACAGCGCGATGATGTCGTCCTGGTCGACGAAGCTCATCTCGATGTCGAGCTGGGTGAACTCCGGCTGCCGGTCGGCGCGGAAGTCCTCGTCGCGGTAGCAGCGGGCGATCTGGAAGTACCGCTCCATCCCGGCCACCATCAGCAGCTGCTTGAACAGCTGCGGCGACTGCGGCAGCGCGTACCAGCTGCCCGGCTGCAGGCGGGCCGGCACCAGGAAGTCACGTGCACCTTCCGGCGTGGACCGGGTCAGCGTCGGTGTCTCGATCTCGACGAAGTCGTGCGTGCCGAGGACCTCGCGCGCCGCCTTGTTGACCTCGCTGCGCAGGCGCAGCGCCGCGCCCGGGCCCTGGCGACGCAGGTCGAGGTAGCGGTACTTCAGCCGGACCTCTTCGTTCACCGGGGTCGCGTGGTGCTCCTCGACCGGGAACGGCAGCGGGGCGGCCTCGTTCAGTACCTCGACCTCTTCGGCGATGACCTCGATCTCGCCGGTCGGCAGGTTCGGGTTCGCGTTGCCCTCGGGGCGCGGGGAGACGACGCCGACGATCTTCAGGCAGTACTCCGACCGCAGGCCGTGCGCGGCCTCCTCGTCACGGATGACCACCTGGACCGTGCCGGTGGAATCGCGCAGGTCGATGAACGCCACACCGCCGTGATCGCGCCGCCGCGCCACCCAGCCCGCCAGGATCACGGTCTGCTCGGCGTGCTCGGCGCGCAGCGAGCCTGCGGAATGGGTACGGATCACGAGTTCTCCTCCTGCGTTGCAATGCTTGGACGTAGATCTTCGACCGGCGGGCTCCAGGTCGCGGCATCGGCCGGCACCTGTTCGCCACTGCGGATGTCCTTCACCTCGGGACCGTTCTCGGTGCTGAACCAGACGAACGGAATCCCCCGCCGGTCCGCGAACCGGATCTGCTTGCCGAACTTCGCCGCCGCGGGCGCCACCTCGACCGGGATCCCCCGCTGCCGGAGCTGTGCGGCCGTCCGCATCGCCTCGGCGCGGTCCTCTTCGGCGGTGAGCGCGACCAGTACGGCGGTCGGCGTACTGCGGCTGCCCTTGAGCAGCCCCTGGCTGACGAGCCGGTGCACGAGCCGGGAAACCCCGATCGAGATCCCGACACCCGGGTATGTCGTCTTGCCGTCCGAGGCGAGTGCATCGTACCGGCCACCGCCACCGACGGACCCGAACGACTCCTGGCCGACCAGGTAGATCTCGTAGACCGCGCCGGTGTAGTAATCCAGGCCGCGCGCGATCCGCAGGTCGGCCATCAGCAGGCCCGGAGCGTGCTCGGCGGCCGCAGCCATCACCTGACTCAGTTGCTCCAGGCCCTCATCCAGTACCGGGTGCTCGACGCCCAGCGCGCGAACCTGGTCCACGAACGAGGTGTCCTTGCTGGAGATGTCCGCCAGCTGCACCGCGAGCCGCGCCTGCTTGTCGGTCGCGCCGGACTCGATCAGCCGCTCGACCACCTTCTCCGGGCCGATCTTGTCGATCTTGTCGACGATCCGCAGCACGGTGGTCACGTCGTCCAGGCCGAGCCCACGGTAGAAACCCTCGGGGATCTTGCGGTCGTTCACCTTGATCACGAACTCCGGCACCGGCAACCGGCGCAGCGCGTCCGCGATCACCAGCGGGAGCTCGACCTCGTAGTGGTTCGGCAGCTCGCCGCTGTCGATGATGTCCACGTCGGCCTGGGTGAACTCGCGGTACCGGCCCTCCTGCGGGCGCTCACCCCGCCAGACCTTCTGGATCTGGTACCGGCGGAACGGGAAGACCAGCTTGCCGCTGTGCTCCAGCACGTACCGGGCGAACGGCACGGTCAGGTCGAAGTGCAGTCCGAGCGCCGCGTCCTCGTCGGCGCCGGCCGCGAGACGCCGTACGCCGTAGATCTCCTTGTCGGCGTCCTCGCCCTGGTTGGACAGGCGCTCGACCGGCTCGACCGCGCGGGTCTCGATCGAGGCGAATCCGTGCAGCTCGAACGTCTCCCGGATCACGTCGAGGAACTGCAGCTCGATGATGCGGTCCTGCGGAAGGAATTCGGGGAACCCACTAAGCGGGCTGAGTTTGCTCACGATTTGGCCTTGCTCATATTTTCGGTATCTCCAGGTCTTGCAAGTAGGGGTTGGTCGCCTTCTCCCGGCCGATCGTGGTCTGGCCACCATGACCCGGCAGGACGACGATCTCGTCGCGCATCGGCAGGATCTTGGTGGCCAACGTATGCAGCATGGCCGGATGGTCGCCCCCAGGCAGATCCGTCCGGCCGATCGACCCGGCGAACAACACGTCACCGGAGAAAAGAACCGCGGGCACCTCTTCAGGTCCGTCGTACGGCGTCGTGAACGTGACCGATCCCCTGGTGTGCCCGGGGGTGTGGTCGACGGTGAAGTTCAGCCCGGCCAGCTCCAGGCTCAGACCGTCCTTGAGCTCGGCCACGTCATCGGGCTCGGCGAACTCGTGGTTCCCGCCGAGCAGCATCCGCGCCGTCTCCGGGCTGATTCCCGCCATCGGGTCGGCGAGCAGGTGCCGGTCGTCGGGGTGGATCCAGGCGGTCGCGTCGTACGTCCCGCAGACCGGGAGGACCGAGAACATGTGGTCGATGTGACCGTGTGTGAGCAGCACGGCGACAGGCTTGAGTTTGTTCTCCCGGACCACCTGCTCGACGCCTTCGGTCGCGTCCTGACCGGGGTCGACGACGATGCATTCCGCGCCCTGGCCGGTGGCGACGACGTAGCAGTTCGTACCCCACGAACCCGCGGGGAACCCGGCGATGAGCACGACAGACCTTCCTGAAACGGTTCCGGACCACCCAAGGCTACCGGTGTCACGGCCGTGAGTTCGAACCGGATTGTGACGCAACACCGTTGCGCCTGGGCTGGGAGTTTGTGATTGTTCAGGGATAAGCGTCGGGTTGGTCGCTCGACGCGCCCAGTCAGGGCCCTGTTCGCGCGGTTGAACCGGGGACTGACCAGAATGGGCACGAGCGCAGTACATACCGCCGGAAGGGGCGAGTTGTGGCCGGAGAGAGCTGGGGCCGGGTAGCTGAGGACGGAACGGTCTACGTACGGACCAAGGACGGTGAACGCGCGGTCGGCCAGTGGCCGGATGCGAACCCCGAGGAGGCGCTCGCCTTCTACACCCGCCGGTACGACGCACTGGCGTTCGAGGTGGATCTGCTCGAGCAGCGGGTCCAGGCGGGCACCGTGTCACCCGACGACGCACGAGCCGCAGTGAAGAAGGTGACCAGCTCGATCGAGGAGGCGCAAGCAGTCGGCGACCTCGACGGCCTACGCACCCGGCTGGAGGCGCTCGCCCCACTGGTCACCCAGCAGCGCGAGAAGCGCAAGGCCGAACGCGCCGCGAAGGTCGAGGAGGCACGCTCCGCCAAGACCAAGATCGCCACCGAGGCCGAGACCATCGCCGCCGGCACCGACTGGCGCCACGGCGTCACCCGCCTGCGCGAACTCCTGGACGAGTGGAAAGCACTCCCCCGGCTCGACAAGTCCAGCGACGACGAACTGTGGCACCGCTTCTCTTCTGCGCGTACGACGTACACCCGGCATCGCAAGCAGCACTTCGCCGAACTCTCCTCCAAGCGCGAGGAAGCCGCCGTGGTCAAGGAGCGGCTCGCTGCCGAGGCTGAGACGCTCACTTCATCGACCGATTGGGGACCGACGTCGGGCCGCTTCCGCGACCTGATGCGGCAGTGGAAGGCCGCCGGGCCGGCGCCGCGCGACGTGGACGACAAGCTGTGGGCGCGCTTCCGGGCCGCCCAGGACACCTTCTTCGGCGCGCGCGACGCCATTCAGGCCGAGGAGAACGCTGAGCAGGTGGAGAACCTGCAGGCCAAGGAAGCACTCCTGGTCGAGATCGAAACCATCCTCCCGGTCTCGGACGCGAAGACCGCGCGTGAGCAGCTGCGCGACTACCTCGACCGCTGGGACCAGATCGGCAAGGTCCCCCGCGACTCCATGCGCACCATCGACGGCCGCCTACGCGCTGTCGAGCAGGCCGTGAAGTCCGCCGAGGACGAGGTCTGGAACCGCTCGAACCCCGAGGCTCGGGCGCGGGCTGAGGCTACGGTCAAGCAGCTCCAGTCGCTCATCTCCGACCTGGAGAAGCAGGCAGCCAAACACGAGTCCCAAGGCAACGCCCGCAAGGCGAACGAGGCCCGCGAAGCAATAGCAGCCCGCCGAGAATGGCTAACCCAAGCCCAAAACGCCCTAACCGACTTCAGCTAAGAGCCCCACCCCGCGGTCCTACACGCAGCTCCTACGCCACCCCGCCCACCCGAAGACGGCGCGAGCTGTCGCGCGCTCTTGGCGCTTGCGCGCGATGTGCGCGGCTGTCGCCGCGGCTTGCGGGCTGCCGCCCGCGTTGACTGATCCGTGCTGAGCGCGGGCTCGTGGATAGTTCCAGGTTCGTGTTGTCGGTGGCGTTCGTCGCCTCGCGTGGTTCGCGCGGGTGAGTGACTTGTGTGGGCCTCGGATCGCCGGGGTGGTTTGAGGATCACGTGATGGGTGTTGGTTGGCTCCTGTGGATAACTTTCGGTGGGTGTTCGCGGATTGCGTCATTCTGTTGGGATGTTTGAGTACGACATGCCGTATTACTTCGCCGGCATTCCTTTTACGGCTCGGCAGGTTCCTCGGAAACTTGGGTGGTTGCTTGCTCGTGGGGAGATCCGCGAGGTCATCCGTGGCGTGTACGTCGACGTCCGGGTAACCGACACTCCTGAGCTTCGAGCCGACGCGCTACGGCTCGTCGTTCCACCGGACGCCATAGTCCGTGGACAAGCGGCGGCCTGGCTCCACGGGATCGACAGCACAGCCCTCGGCCCCGAGACCACCGTGCGTCCACAATGGACTTTCGAGGAAACCAGCCCGACGGTTGTCGTTCAGGGCCTGAAGGTCATCAGCCCAGCCGCAACAGCTGTCGAACTCGCCAAGCACCTGAAGCAGCCCTTCGCACTCTCAGCAGTAGACGCGTTGCTCCACTCGAAAACAGTCAGCGCCACGGAGCTCAAAACAGCATCCGCCGCCTACTTCCCCGAAGACGACTGCTCGAAAGCCGCCCGCGTCTGCCGGTACGCCGACCATCGCGCCGCATCACCTGGCGAGTCGTGGCTGCGCTTGCGCCTCCTGGACGCCGGCTTCGGCCGACCAGACCTACAGATTCGCGTCGACGGACCCAACCGCGTCTACCGACTCGACCTCGGCTACCCGGACCGCCCGATCGACGGCCGACGATTGGGGCTCGAGTACGACAGCGACGAATGGCACTCATCCGCGAGACAGCAAGTCCGCGACGAGACCCGCCGTACCGAGCTCGCCGACCTCGGCTGGCACATCATCCCCGTACGGCGAACTGACCTATGGGGCTCGTATCCCGCACTAGAACTCGCCGTCGGCTCCTTCCTCTGCCAAGAACCCAGGCTCCCCCGCCGCTGGTGACAGTCGCGGGGTTGGCTGTTGCTTTTAGCAACAATGGCTGAGTTGGTCCACAAACCGCCTGCTTGTGGACATCATCACACGGTTGTGGATAACCAGATCCCTTGGATATAAGGGGTTTCGGGTTTTGAAAACTGTCGGTGGCGGTGTCTATCGTTGTGGGCATGGAGATCCCGGACGAGCGGCCGATCTGGTCGATGAGCGGCAACGAACTGCTGGCCGCTCTCGACACGAACGAAGCCGCCATCGCCCGCCTCCAAGCCGACCGGATCCGGATGATCGCCCGCCTCGACGAAATCGGCCAC
>NZ_JBFAXQ010000037.1:0-62274 GCF_040680855.1 Kribbella sp. NPDC051952 | reverse complement strand
AGGCGTGCTCCCACATGTCCAGCATCACGATCGGGATCTGCCCGGCCGGCAGGTTGCCCTGCTGGTCGTACAGCTGGTGCACCAGCAGGTTTTCCGGTCTTCACTAGCAGGTACAGGAAGTACGGTCCTCCGACGACCGCGGTCACGAGGCCGGCCGGGATCTCCAGTGGTGGGGCCAATCCACGGCCGAGCATGTCGGCGAAGAGCATCAGCAAGACCCCGAACAACGCCGCCGAGGGCAGCGAGGAGAGATGCCGACCGCCGAACACCCGGCGGGCCATGTGCGGTGCGATCAGGCCGACAAACCCGATCGTCCCGGACACGGCCACTGCGGCCGACGCGAGTGCGACCGCGAACAGCAACAGCGTCCGCCGCGTCTTCTCGACCGGCTCACCAAGCCCAGCCGCGAGATCGTCACCCAATCCGAGTACGTCGAGCTTGCGAGCCCACACCAAAGTCAGTGGCACGAGCACCAGCACCCACGGCAGGATCTCGAACACCGATGACATCGACCGGCCGAACAGACTTCCGGTCAGCCAGATCAGCGCCGCACTCACGTCCAGCGGATTGCGGACCAACAGGAATCGAATGCCAGCCTCGAAGGCTGCACTGACCGCAATACCGACCAGCGCGATCCGCACCGGCGTAGACCCCCGGCGATAGGCGAGCAGGTAAACCAGCGCCGCCGCCGCGAGACCGCCGAGGAACGCCGCCGGGACCACCGCGATCACCGGTACGCCGGGAATCGCCAGCAACAGCAGCATTCCCGCGAACCCGGCCCCCTTGGTCACGCCGACCACATCGGGCGCCGCCAACGGGTTCCGGATCACGCCTTGCATCACGCCACCGGAGATGGCCAGCGCGATACCAACCAGCCAGGCCAGAATGACTCGTGGCAACTGGAAGTCGATCACGATCTGGGCCGCCTGATCAGCGGTGTTGCCGATCAACGCGTTGAAGACGTCGCCCATCGAAACCTCGGTCGCGCCGACGCTGAGACTGTAGAAGCTCAGTACGACGGCCAGGACGCCGAGCGACCCCATCAGGACCGCGGGGTGCCGCTGGGCCAGCGACGTACGCCGGACGTGCTGCGCAACGATCGTCGTACTCGTCATGAGGTCACCTTCTGCCGACGTGCGAGGTAGACGAAGATCGGTGCGCCGATGAGGGCGGTCACGACGCCGGCCGGAACTTCGAAGGGCGGTTTGACGTAGCGGGACACGATGTCGGCGTACAGGACGAGTACGCCGCCACCCACCGCGCACAGCGGCAGCAGCACCGAATAGCTGGAACCGACCAACCGGCGCAGGATGTGCGGGACGATCAGCCCGATGAAGGCGACCGGCCCGGCCACCGACACCGACGCGCCGCAGAGCACGATGACGAGGATCGAACCGAACAGCCGCGTCCGCTCCACGTTCTGACCCAACCCGCGGGCCATGTCGTCGCCGAGGGCAAGCAAGTTGAGTGGCCGAGCCATCGCGAACGCGCCGATCAGACCGGCGACAAGCCACGGCAGCAGGTTGCGGATGTCGTGCCAGCCGGCGAAGTTGACTCCGCCGACCAGCCAGAACAGCACGCTGTCCGCAGAGTTCTCGTCGAAGATGATCAGCACCTGGGTCAGCGAGACCAGCAGGCTGCTGGCCGTCACGCCGGCCAGCGCGAGCCGGACCGGACTGGTCCGTCCGCGGCCCGACCCGGCCAGCAGCATCACCGACACACCGGCCGCGGCCGCACCGCCGAACGCCAGCAGGATGGTCGGTGCCCCGGACAACGACGGTACGACGGTGACCGCGAGCACGACGACGAAGACAGCACCGGCGTTGACGCCCATGATCTCCGGCGCCGCGAGCGGGTTGGCGGCGACGGCCTGCATGAGTGCACCGGCCACCGCCAACCCGGCGCCGACGCAGAGCGCCAGCACCACTCTGGGCAACCGGATGACCTGGAGGATCAGTTCGTCCGGGGTGTCGGCCTTGAAGATCGCTCCCGGCAGCCGTGAGAGCGAGATGTGCTGGCTACCCATGGACAGGCTCCAGACGACGCCGACCACCAGCACGGCCAGCAGCGCCAGCGTCACCCACGTGACGCGCTGCTTGTTGGTGACGATCCTCGGACGCTTGTGGGCGGCATCCTCGGTAGGTTTGGGCAGAGTGCCCGCGGACAAGGACATGTCACTTCCCGTAGAGGTCTTTGACTGCTTCGGCGGCGACGAGTTCGGAGGCCAGCAGGCCGCGTGACCTGGACCAGATGTTCTGGTCGACCTTGTACGTCGTGTTGTTCTTGACCGCCGGGATCGTCTTCCAGAGCGGGCTCTTCTCCCAGGTGTCGGCCAGGGTGTCGCCGGTCTGGCCGGCGATGAACATCACGTCGGGCTTGGTCGAGACCACGGTTTCCAGCGTGAGCGAGACCGTCGCGTCACCGCTGTCGTCGGCCAGCGGCGAGTGGATCCCCAGCAGCGCCAGTACGCCGGGCGTGTAGGACTTCGGCGGGAATGCGGTGAACTCCTTGTCCGACGAGACCGCGAACAGCGCCTTGCGGCTCTCACCGGAGTCGGCCTTGGCCTTGAGGTCGCTGAGCACCTTCTCGTGCTCGGCCAGCCGGGTCTTCATCTGGTCGCACTTGTTCAGCACGATCGCGGTGGACATCTCGCTGTCCAGGACCTGCTGGTAGTTGCCGTTCAGACTCGCGTACGCCACGGTCGGCGCGATCTTCGACAGCTGCGCGTAGATGGCCTTGTGCCGGCCGCTGTCGGCCAGGATCAGGTCCGGCTTGAGTGCCGTGATCACCTGGATGTTCGGCGTCGCCCGCAGGCCGACGGACTTGTAGTTGCCGACCTTGGTGCGCAGACCTTCGATGATGCGCTCGGGCTTGTCGTCGTCGGCGACACCGACCGGCGACATCCCGACCGAGACGAGCGCGTCGACGAACGAGAACTCCAGCGCCACCACCCGCTTCGGCTCGCCGGTGATCGTCGTCGTACCGAGGTCGTGCTTGATCGTCCGCGTCGGCTTACCGCACTGCTCGAGGTTGACGTCCGAGCTGACGCCCTGGGCCGCGGCCGCGCGGTTGGCGTTCGGTGCCGCACCGGTCGACGTCGAGGTGGACGAGGCACCGCAGCTGGACAGACCGGCTGTCGCGACGATCAGGGCGAGTACGGCGGCGAACTGCCGCCGCGCCCTCGTAGGGATCTGGAACATGGTGCTCTCCTGGTGTGAAGGACGCTGCTAGGGGATGGGATTGGCCGTACTGGACGATCGGTCCGCCGACGGCTGCAGCCTGGACTGCAGCAGTTCGGCGAAGAACTCGCGGACTGCGGGAAGGACGAGGGAGCCGCGGTGGGCCACCCCGGGGACCAGCTCGAACCGTACGTCGATGCCCTGGGCAACGAAGTCCCGTTCGAGCGTCCGCAGCCGCTCGATCCGGGTCCGGCCGGTCTTCTCCGCCCCGTCCATCCAGTTGGACTCACCGGGGTTGTCGATCTCCCAGGTGTCGACGTCGTTGCCGCCGACCACCATCAGGACCGGGACCCGGCGCAGGGCGTCGAGGTCGATGGCCCGGCCGAAGCGCCGCTCGAAGTCGGCCGTACCGAGCCACCACGGCAGCCGGTCGTCGAGCTGGGTGATCCGGCCGGGTGCACCGATCGAGATACCGGCGAGCCGCTCGGGGTGGAGGTAGAGGAACCGGTGCGCGAACTGGGCGCCGCCGGAGAACCCGTGCAGGTAGAACCGCTCCGGGTCGATCGGATACCGCCGGCTGACCTCGTCGACGATCGCCAGCAGCGCGTCGTCGTACCGGATGCCGCGGTACTCGATGAACTTGAAGTTGTGCAGGTCCTCGGGATCGATGATCCCGGCCGGGAACAGCGGCGCCAGGACGACGACCTTGTGCTCGTCGGCGAAGGCGACCATGTGGTCGCGGTACAGCGAGGCGTTCCGCTCGGTGCCGTGCTGCATGACGAGCAGGGGAGCGCGGTCGTCGAGACCGTCCGGGACGTAGAGGCAGTAGCCGAGCCGCTGGTCGTACTGCGACGCGAAGATCGGCGTCTTGCCCCGGGTGTAATGGGCCCACATCGGCCGGTCGGTCATGGGCGGTCCCCGTCTTGGTAGAGGTTGAACGGCATGAGTTCGTACGGGTTCTCGCAGGGCGGACCGCCCGCCACGTAGTACTCGCCGGTGGTCAGATCGACGCAGGTGGAGAGCGTGGTCGACCATTGCTCGACCTCGGGCGCCCGCTCGTCGGGGTGTGTGCACAGGGAATCCGGGTGCCCGAGATGGTCGGACATCGCGCTGTGGATCGCGGTCCGCACATCGTCGGGCTTCTCGGCGTACGCCGCCTGGATCAGCCCGCGACGGGCCCGTGGCGTGCGGACCAGGGAGTCCGGTGACATCAACCGCGCCCCCGTGGAGACGGGAGTGAAGGCCTGGTAGTGGTTGCCGTGGACAAGCAATCCGTCCTGGCCGTACTCCCAGCCGTGTCCGGCCGGCGTCGTCTCGATGTCGATCGAGAACCCGTCCCGGTGGGTGATCAGCGCGTTGCTGGGGATGTGGCCCTTGGTCCAGGTCAGGATCTTCAGCGCGTCCGTGACGTTGGGGGCGTCGAGGACGGCTCGCCGGATGACGGTCTGCGGCATGCCGACCGAGTCGTCGAAGCGTCCGCCCAGGCCGTTGGCGTTGAGCGCCATCCCGGCGGAGTTCGCGCCGTGGCGGCCGATCTGGCCGGCCTCCACCTGCATGATCAGGGTCGGCTTCGGCGGCTGGACGACCCGCAGGATGACGACGGTGTCGCGGATCGCGTGCCGCCAGTCCCAGTTCTGCCCGGCGTACACGTGCCCGTCGCCGGCGGCCTCGTCGATCAGGGAGAACGACGTACAGCCGTCGGCCTGCGCCGGGAACCAGTTGTCGTAGATGATCTCGCCGCGGCAGTTCAGCGCGACGATCTCCGGCAGCGAGGCGCCCGCGCCCTCGGCGATGCCTCGCATCTCTTCCAGCAGTTCGGGGAAGTCCCGCTCGACGAGTCCCTGCCACGGCCGGGTCAGCTCGAGCACCTGATCCCAGGTCAGCCCGGTCTGATGGGCGAACCCGTCTCGGTAGTACTCGATCGCCTGGGCGACCAGATCGGCGGCCGCATGCCCGTACTGCCGGCCGCGCTCGGCGGCTGACGGACTCACGATCTCGATGACGCGGGGACTCGGCACAAGGCCTCCTCGGTATCGCTCGTTGATCAATGGAGGAACATTGACGCAATACTGTAACGGCGATTACGGTCCTGTCCAGCCCTTACGGCAGATGGCCTGAACATCCAGCGAGGAGAACCCCAGGATGAGCACCCCGCCCACCGCCCCACCCCCGACCCGATCGGTCGACCTGATCTTGTACGGCGGGACCGTCTGGACCGCCGACCCACAGCAACCCGTGGCCGCGGCCGTCGCCATCGCGGGCGATCGGATCGTGAAAGTCGGCAGCAACGCCGAAGTTCTCGCCCTGATCACCCGTTCCGTCCAGCTCGTCGACCTCGACGGAAGGATGGTGTGCCCAGGCTTCAACGACGCCCACACGCACTTCGAGAACGCGGTCGACTGGTACTTCCAGGTCGCGCTCACCGACGTGAACGACCAGGAGACCCTCGAGGAGCGGGTCGCGGCCACGGCCGCGCGGCTGGCTCCCGGGGTCTGGATCACCGGGGGAGATCTCGGTGACTTCGCGTCCACTCGCGAAGAATCGCCCGTACTGCTCGAACCCGACCTGGCCCGGATCGACGCGCTGACTCCGCACAACCCGCTGCTGATCCGTCGGGCCGATCACCAGTTCTTCACCAACAGCCGGGCGCTCGAGGTGGCCAAGATCGACGGCGATACGCCGGACCTTCGCGGCGGACGCTTCGGCCGGAACGCCGACGGGACGCTCTCCGGCATGCTCTACGGGCAGGCCGGCGAGTTCATGCAGCGGTTGGTCAGCCCGATCTCACTGGAGCAGAAGCTGCTCGGCGCCCGCGGTGTCATGTCCCAGCTGAACGCGGTCGGGATCACCTCGATCCAGGACATCGCCCGCCTGCCCGCGGTGACCGAGGAGGTGATCCCACCGGTCTTTCTCGAGCGCAGCTTCTCCAACGCGGAGATCTTCCAGCGCCTCTCGGAGCGCAGCGAATTGTCCGTCCGGGTGTACGCGTTTCTCCCGCTCGACACCTTCGATCGCCTTGCCGGGCACGGTATTTCGCCGAAGTCCGGTGACGACTGGCTGCGGTACGGCGCGCTGAAGATCTTCATCGACAGTGGGGCGATGCTCCCGCCGTTCGACCCCGCGGACGCACCGGGGACCGGGCTGTCCGACGGCTGGTCGTACCGCTTCGTGGGGGAGCAGCGGCTGTCCGAACTCGTACAGGCCGGAGACGCGGCCGGCTTCGACATCGGGGTGCACGTCACCGGGGACCGTGGGGCCAGGATCGCGATCGAGGCGTTCGAGAACGCCGCAGAACTGAACGGTCCGCGGGATCGGCGGCACCGGCTGATCCACGCCTGGCACCTGGCCGAGGAGGACTTCGCGCGGGCCGGGAAGCTCGGGCTGGTCGCGGACGTGACGTCCGATCAGCTCGTCCTGTACTCGAACGGTCTCGACAAGGCGCTCGGAGTGGCCCGCGCGTCGAACGCGTTCGCCTGGCGCCGGCTGATCGACACCGACGTCACGGTCAACCTGGTCTCGGACTTCCCCGGTGCCTTCAACAAGTCGCACGTGGCCGAAATCGATCCGCTCCGCAACATGTACGCCGCGGTGACCCGCAAGGCCCGTGCGGACGGCGAGCCGTTCCATCCCGAGCAGGCGATCACGGTCGACGAGGCGCTGCTGGCCTACACCGCAAACCCGGCGT
Source organism: Kribbella sp. NPDC051952 (assembly GCF_040680855.1). Classification (NCBI taxonomy): domain Bacteria; kingdom Bacillati; phylum Actinomycetota; class Actinomycetes; order Propionibacteriales; family Kribbellaceae; genus Kribbella; species Kribbella sp. NPDC051952. Next base: position 55,410 of record NZ_JBFAXQ010000037.1, on the reverse strand, counting down.
ACTCCTCCCACGAGGAGGACGTGAAGGGGACCATCACGCCGGGCAAGCTGGCGGATCTCGTCGTACTGAGCGAGGACGTTCGTACCGGTGCGCCTGAGGTGCTGCTGCGAGCGCGGGTCGAGCAGACCTACCTGGGCGGACGGCTGGTGTACGACGTCACGGAATGAGGTCCGTGATCGCGGTCGAGGCGACGACGTCGACGAGCAGCCGCTCGTTGGCGTCGGCGTGTTCCTGGACCAGGCGGCTCGCGGTCGCGACGTCGCGGTCCAGGAACGCGGCCCAGATGGCCCGGTGCTCGGCCAGCGCCTCGGCGGGGCGGTGTGAGGACTCGTGGTACGTCGACTCGAGGATCGAGAGGGCGAACCGCATCTCGACCGCGATGTCGGCGAAGAAGTCGTTGACGCGGGTGCTCCCGATCAGCCCGACCACGGCCTGGTGGAAGGCGAGATCCGCGCTGACGATCGCCTCGGCCTGACCGTCGTTCGTCGCGGACTCGAGGTCCTCGAACGCCTCGGTCAGGCCCTTCAACTGGGCGTCGGACAACTCGCCCGCCCGGGCCGCCGCGCTGCCTTCCAGCGTGGTGCGGACCCGGTAGAGGTCGTGGATGTCGTTCTCGGTGAAGAGCACGACGCGCGAGCCCTTGTGCCGGTAGTGCCGGACGATCCGCTCACGCGCGAGCAGGCCGAGCGCGTCGCGGACAGTACGCCGGGAGACGTCGAACTGGGCCGACAAGCCTTCCTCCCGCAGCTGCTCGCCGGGCTTGAGCGAGCCGCTCATGATCAGGTCGCGCAGCAGTGCCGCGACTTCCTCGGCCGTCGTGCCGCGACTCAACGTCGGGATTCTTCCGTCGACCGGCATGGGCGGTCCCCTCCTCGCCTGAACAAACTCTGCGCAACTGTAGTCGCGTTCTGTCGCCATGGTAGCATTGCTACATTGGTGACCAATTATGGTCAACCATCAGGTGGGAATGGCAGAGTAGGACCGGCGGAGTGGGGATGGCGAATGCTGGGTGTTGAGGTCCTCGAGGAAACCTTCGGTCTTCGTCCGGTGGCGGCATCGCCGCTGGGTGGGGAGGTCGATCAGAACCTGGCTGTTGATCTCGACAACGGTTCGCGGGTGGTCGTGAAGATCTCGCCCCCGGGTGCCGATGCCACGGAGCTGCGCTGGCGACACGGCCTGATGGAGCTGGCCGGCCAGGCGGGTGCGTTGGATCCGGTCAGCGTCCCGAAGCTCTTCGCCGCGCGCACCGGCGAGACACTGCTCGAGGTCGGTCAAGGCCGGCTGATGACCGTGCAGTCGTGGCTGCCGGGCCGGACATTGTCCGAGCTGAGCCATCACTCTCCGCAGCTCCTCGGTGAGCTCGGCCGGACTGCCGCGCGGATGGTCCGCGCGCTGGCGCCGGCTCCCGTGGCAGCGACCACGCATCACTGGGATCTCCTGCGCGCACCGGAATCCATTGCCGCCGGCATCGATGCGGTCGACGATCGGGATCAGCACGAGCAGGTGCGGCGGATCCTCGCCTGGTACGCCGAGGCACTCGGACTGCATCTCGGGAGCCTGCCGATGGCGGTCGTGCACCATGATCTGAACGACTTCAACGTGCTTGCACGCCGCGCGCCGGACGGTCGCCACCACGTGCACGCCGTACTCGATTTTGCCGATGCTTTGCACAGCACGCGGGTCAGTGAGCTGGCGGTCGCGGTGGCGTACGCCATGCTGCGCAAGAAGAATCCGTTGACGGCGGCAACTGCCGTGGTTCGCGGGTATGCGGAGGAATTGGAGCTGACCGACGCGGAGCTCGCGGTCCTCTACCCGCTCGCGGCGGCCCGGTTGTGCGTCAATGCCGTGACGTGGACGACGCGCGGCGGCACGTACGGGCACGACCGGATGGAACACACCTGGCCGACGATCGCCCGCCTCGCCAAGACTCCACCGCAACTCGCCGAGCTGTTGTTCCGCGAAGCGGCCGGCGCTTCGATCGCGCCGGCGCTGCCGGTGCTCGGGCTCGGTGCCCGGTCCACGGTCTCTGATGCTGAGGTAGGCGGCCACCTCGAGGTTGTCACCGGGAGCCGTCGATCGACTGTGTCGGGCGAGACGGCAACGCAGCGGCTCGGCGTGGAAATCACGGCGGAGGAGTCGTTCAAGGTCGTCGCGCCGTACGCCGGTGTGGTCGAAGAGAACGCTGGGTTCCTGGTCCTGCGCCATGAGGGATCCCTGTGGTCTCGCTGGACCGGGCTGACCTCGTCGCTGGCGGCGGGTTCTTACGTCGCCGCCGGTGAGGTCCTGGGTGAGGCCGCGGCGGTTCGAGTGGCGATCTTCCGGTCGCTGGATGCGGCGCTGGTGGTCGACCAGGCCTCGGTGCCGCCGTCGGAAGCGGCCGCCTGGGCGATCGTGTCACCGGATCCACAGGAGTTCCTCGGTCTCGGCGTACGACGCGTGGAGGGTGAGTGGTCCGCCGAGCAGGTGCTCGCGACCAGGAGCCGGCGGTTCGCCCGATCGCAACGCTCGTACTACGACCAGCCGATGAATCTCGTCAGCGGTCGCGGCTCCTGGTTGTTCGACGAGTTCGGCCGCGGGTACCTCGACGCCATCAACAACGTCAGTCACGTCGGCCACGCCAACCCTCGCGTCGTCGCGGCGGCCACTGCGCAGCTGCAGCGGCTCAACACGAACAGCAGATTCCTCTATCCCGGTATCGCCCAGTACGCCGAACGGCTGACCTCGTTGCTGCCCGACCCGCTCGAGGTCGTGTTCCTGGTCTGCAGCGGGAGCGAGGCCAACGACCTGGCGATCCGGATCGCGCGTCAGGTGACGGGACGCTCGGACGTTCTCGTGATCGACGGCGCCTACCACGGCAACACGTCGGTGATCACCGGCCTGAGTCCCAACCGCTACAAAGGTCCCGGCGGCACCGGTCCCGATCCGACGACGCACGAGGTCGAGCAGCCCGATCAGTACCGCGGCCGCTACGGGTACGACGACGTCGACGCGGGACCGAAGTACGCCGCCGATGTCCAACGCCAGATCGACCGGCTCAATGGACTCGGGCGGCCGCCGGCCGCGTTCATCGCGGAGTCGGCCCAGGGGACGGCCGGCAGCATCTTCTATCCCGATGGCTATCTCGAGAACGCCTTTGCGTCTGTCCGGGCCGCCGGTGGGCTGTGTATCTCGGACGAGGTGCAGGTCGGCTTCGGCCGGTTCGGTGATGTGTTCTGGGGCTTCCAGAGCCAAGGCGTCGTACCCGACATCGTGACGATGGGGAAGCCGATCGGCAACGGGCATCCGATGGCCGCGGTCGTGACGACCCGGGAGATCGCGGACGCGTTCGACACCGGGATGAAGTACTTCAACACGTTCGGCGGCAACCCGGTCTCGTGTGCGATCGGAACCGCCGTGCTCGATGAGATCGCCGCGGAGAATCTGCAGCAGCACGCGGAGACGACCGGGCGGGAGCTCAAGCGCAGGCTGGAAGAGCTGGCCGGTCGACATGAGCTGATCGGGGATGTCCGCGGGCACGGCATGTACCTCGGGCTCGAGCTGGTTCGCGATCGCGCGACCAAGGAGCCGGCGGTCCAGGAAGCCTTGCTGGTCAGCGAGCTGATGAAGGACGAGGGTGTGATCGTCTACCCGACCGGGGGCAACACCCTCAAGATCAAACCGCCGCTCACGTTCACGGCGGACGACGCCGAGCTGTTCACCTCGGTACTCGACGAGGTGCTGACCCGGGACTGGTGACTCACCAGCCTTCGGTCAGCACCCGATCGAGGGTGTCGGCGAAGAAGTCGGCATCCTCGATCCCGAGGCCCAGCGGCGGCTTGATCTTGAGCACGCAGAGCCGGTCGGAGGTCGGCTGCATGATCACGCCGAGCTCGCGCATCCGCTCGCAGATCGCGGCGGTCTCCTGCGGAGCCGGTTCCAGCGTGTCGCGATCGCGGACGAGCTCGACACCGACGTACAGACCCATCCCGTGGACCGCGCCGATGAGCGGGTGGCGCTCGGACAGCTCCAGCAGGCGCTCCCGGAGATGGTTGCCTACTACCCGCGCATTCTCCTGGAGCTTCTCGTCCCGCAGTACGTCGAGAACCGTCAGGCCGGCGGCGCAGCTGACCGGGCTGCCGCCGGCCGACGAGAAGAAGTACCCCTGGGTGCGGTACGCCGCCGCGATCTCGGGGGTCGTGATGACCGCGCCGAGCGGGTGACCGTTGCCCATGGCCTTCGCCACCGTGACGATATCGGGTACGACGCCTTGTTGCTCGAAGCCCCAGAAGTGGTTGCCGAGGCGACCGTATCCGACCTGGACCTCGTCGGCGATGCAGAGGCCGCCTGCTCGCCGTACGGCGGCATAGATCTGCTGGAGGTAGCCGTTCGGCAGCGCCATCCCGCCGGCGTTGCCGTAGAACGGCTCGGCCAGGAAGGCGGCCGGGGGAGTGCCCTTCTCCACCAACTGGTTGAGGTAGGCAACGGCATCGTCGGCGTACCGGTAGGTCTCCTCACCTCGGTACTGACCGCGGTAGGTGTTCGGGGCCGCGACCGTGTGCACCCAGGGCGGCCGGGTGGTGAGCGCGTTGGGGTTGTCGGCAACCGAGGTGGAGATGGCGTCGGTGGCGTCCGACCACCCGTGATAGGCCTCGCGGACGGCGATGACGTCACGCCGGCCGGTGGCGGCCCAGGCGAGGCGGAGGGCCAGGTCGTCGGCCTCGGTTCCGCTGTTGACCAGGAAGACCGCGTTGAGCGGGACGGGCAGCAGCTCGGCGAGGCGCTCGGAGAACTCGACGACGGCCCGGTAATGGAAGCGGGAGTTCGTGTTGAGCAGGCGCCACTGGCGCTCGATCGCCTTGGCCAGCCGTGGGTGTCCGTGCCCGAGGATCGACACGTTGTTGACCATATCGAGGTACGCGCGTCCTTCGGTGTCGAACAGGTGGTGGCGCCAGCCGCGTTCGATCTGGGGAGGTTCGCGGAAGTAGTGCTCTTGCACGGTCGCGAACGATGCGTCGCGTCGGGCCAGCAAGGTGCCGTCGTTCAGGTCGGCCGTTGCGTCGGGGTCGAGCAGGCCGGTCGGGTCCGCGGAGGACTGCGCCCACGCCTCGGCGATGGAGGCTCGCGCGAAGAACGGCGGCTGTTGGTCGAGGCTGGTGACCTGCACGTGCAGTGTGCTGACTTCGCCGTGCAGCCGGAGTCGGCCGAGGATGTCGCCGGACTCGACGGGACCCTCGCTGGTGCTGTCGAGATCTGAGGTGGTCAGCCAGAGCGTCGTACCGTCCGGGCCTTTGAGAGTGAGCGAAGTGCCTTGCCTGCTGAGGGTTCCGGGCCACGGGGCTCGGAGCTCCAGGTCGCGGACTGTGAACAGCTCGACGCCGACGCCGACGGATGCTGGGGGATCGAACGAATTCAGCTGCGTCCGCGTCAGCCGTGGTTGGAGGAACGGGACATAGACCGCGCCCGACGCCACTTTGCTGATCGCGTGGACGGCTGCGCCCGACTCCGTGCTGGCCGGGTCCAGGTCGGGGTTCAGCACCGACAGGTCCAGTTGGCCTGGCACGATTGCTCGACCGTCGGCCCAGAGCAGAGGCGATCCGGTGGCAGATCGGCGTTCTTCGGCCGGTCGCACGGCGGCGCGGATGAGCTCGGTGAGGACTTCGAGCGGGAGTGCGGTCGCGTGGTCGAAGATGCGCCACTCGCGAGCAAGGTTCTCGGCGGCGTACCGGTTGTCGCCGTCGACCTGGGTCTGCTGCTGTCCACTCACCATCAGCGCGGCCGCGCGCAGGACGATCAGCGGTGCCATCGCGGCGAGTTCGTCGTCGGAGATCGGCCTGATCCGGTCGAACGACTGGATCGCGGGCAGCATGATCGCCGGATCGGCCGAGTAGTGCAGGAGCGAGGCGCAGGTGACCGCGAGCTCGGCGATCGCCCAGGTCTCCATCAGGTCGCCGAAGTCGATCACGCCGACGGGTTGCGGCCGGCCGTCCGCGCCCGGGCGGGCGATCACGTTGTCGTCGGTGAGGTCGCCGTGGATGAGTTGCCGGGGAAGATTGTCGACGTACGGCGCGAGCGCGTCGGCAGCTGTGGTTGCGGCCGAACGGGCCGCGTCGGGGCCGCCCGGGACGGTGACATAGTCGGCCAGTCGGAAGACGACCTCCTCGGCGTGCCGGAGGTCCCATTGCAGGGCGCGAGCCGGGACCTCGCCGTCGAAGTCGGCCAGGGCTCGGCAGGTGCGGCCGGCGAGCTCGCCGAGTGCGGCGATCACCTCTGGAGCGAGGTAGCTGGAGTCGCTGAGGACGGCGCCGGCGACGTACGTCACGAGCCGCGCATGGGTCGGTTGGCCCGCGAGTACGACGGGTTGCACGGTCTCGCCGTTGAGTCCCGGGACCGCGGCAGGCAGGTCGAGGTCGGGCTCGTGCCGGCCGACGTGAGCGGCAGCCTGATCCTGGGCCAGGAGGTCCGTGGGGGAGAAGGCTGCGTTGGAGACCTTCAGGACATAGGTGTTCGGGTCGGCCTCGATCAGGAAGTTGGCGTCCTGCTGGCTGCCCAACTCGGTCACGGTGCCTTCGATGCCGTACGTCGTACGCACGAACTCTGCCGCCTGGTCCGCGGAGATGTCCGGTACCGGGAGGGACGGCTGGGTGAAGAAGTCGAACGTCTGGGTCATGCGCGTTCCTCCGCGATCGAGTTGCCGCCGTCGACGATGAGGCATTGGCCGGTCAGGTAGGACGAGGACGGGGTGCAGAGGTAGGCGATCAGGCTCGCGACCTCGTCCGCCGTACCGCTGCGGCCGATGGGTGTTCGCAAGCCTTGCTCGCGTTCTGCCGGGGTCTGTGAGTCGGTGTCGATCCAGCCGGGGGCGACGGCGTTGACGGTGACGCCGGCCGCGGCCGAGTCGAGCGCGAGGCCGCGGACGAGTCCGACCACGCCGGCCTTCGCGGCCCCGTACGCGATCTCGCCGCGCATCGCCATCGAGGGCCCGGTCAGACTGGACACCATCACCAGGCGGCCGGCATCAGACTCCTCCAAGGCCGGTACGACGGCCTGCGCGAACAGGAACGCCGCATCCAGATTGCGGGCCAGGCTGGCGCGCCAGGTCTCGAACGAGAGTTCGGTGACAGGTCCGGCCTCCGGGTCGGGGTGCGTCGTGGACGTCATCCCGGCGCAGTTGACGGCAATGTCGAGCCGCCCGAACCGGGAGACTGCCTCGTCGACGAGCCACTGCGCGGTTCCGTCCTGCGTCAGGTCTCCGACCACGCCGACGGTCCCGTCCGGCAGCTCATGCGCGCGCTGATGGACCCGATCCCCAGCCGCCGAGACCACCAGAGCCACCCCACGAGCAGCGAGCGCTCGAGCCACGGCGTACCCAATCCCACGGGCCCCACCAACCCCGGTAACCACCGCAACCCGGCCCAACAAGTCGCCCATCCCGGTGACGGGCGCAGCCCAGTCCACCAACTCGCCCACCCACGCCACCTTCCTCGTGATTGGTGAGCAATTTAGCAGAATCGGAATTGGTGATCAATCCTGAATCTCGCGATACGCGAGCCGGTGTGGAGCTAGAAGCCGAGGCGTTTGCGGAGTTGGGTCAGGTGCTCTGAGGCTTCGACCGACTGTTCCACGTTGGCGGCGGCGATGCCTTGGGAGAGGACGTCCGCGACGATGATCGAGGTGAGGGGCTCGCCGGTCAGGCCGGTGGGGGTGGTGGGGGAGTGCAGGGTGACGGTGACCTGTTCGGTGACCTTGCTGGTCGGGTCCTCGGTGATGAGGATGGTGGAGGCGCCGACCGTACGGGCGTGTTCGAGCAGGGTCTCGACCTCGATCACCGAGCGGCCCGGGGCGAAGAGGACGACCACGTCGCCGGACCCGATGCTGAGCAGATCGTCGGCGAGACGGAACCCGCCGGCCTGGAGGCTGGTCGAGCGGAGACCGACGCGGCGCAGGACCAGAGTCAGGTGATCGGCCGCCACGAACGAGGCGCCGAAGCCGTAGGTCAGCGTGTTCTTCGCGTCGAGCAGCAACTGGATCGCGTGCTGGTACTTCTCCAGTGAGAACGTCGGCTGCAGGAGTTCGATCCGGTCCAACGACTCCGTGAGTACTCGCTGCCAGACGTTCTCGAGGTCACCACCAGATGACTCGACCCGGCGCCGGGTCCGCAGTTCGGGCCGCGCGGCGCGGGCAAAGGGTGCCGCGATCCGGGCCTTCAGCTCCGCGAGCCCGGAGTAGCCGAGCGCTTGGACCGTACGGACGACGGTCGCGTTGCTCGTCTTCGCCTCGGCGCCGAGTTCGACGGCGGACAGGAAGAGGAGCTCCTCGGCCGAGCGCTCGGCCAGCGACTTGCAGACCGCGCGCGCGGCTGGCGAGAAGCCCTCCCACCGTTCCCGAATCCGTGACCGCAGGTCGGCAATGACCTCGGTCTGCGTCTCCTCGGTGGCCTCGTGAGCTTCATCCATGCCATGGATAGTACGAGCCGCCGAGGAGACGCACGCGCCAAGATGCCTGTTGCGGCTAGGTGTCGAGCGCCAGCGGCTTCACTTCTTTGCCGAGGAAAGTGATGAACGCCTCGAGGTCTGGTTCGTCCTGGCAGGGTTGGATCGAGATCGCGGTGACGCCGGCTGCGGCCAGCTCGCCGATCTGCTTGGCGACGCTGCTGGCGTCACCCGCCGCGCCACGTCCGGGCCCGCCGGGGATGCCGTAAGTGCCCAGCTCGGCGTCGACTCGCTCGCGAGCATCGGGGCCGGTGGCCACGATCATGCTGGCGATGACCTCGTGGCCGGGTGAAGCAGTGGACAGCGTGGTCGCGGTCGACTGCCTCGTATCGTCGACATCGAGTCCGAGCGCGAAGATCGTGCCGGTGCCGAGTTCGCCTGCCGCGGCGAGAGACTTAGGACCTGCCGCACCGATCAGCAGCGGCGCGGGCTCGAGCGGTGGATACTCCAGGGCGACGTCGTCGAGTTGTACGTAGCGCCCGGAAACGCTGACCCGCTCGCCGTCCAGCAATCGCCGAAGGGCCGCGGCGTACTCGCGCAGCAACGTGAGCGGTGCATCGGCCCGCACACCGACCTGCTCCATCCATGGTTGTACGCCGTGCCCGATGCCGGCGGCGAACCGTCCGGGGAACAGTCGATCGATGGTCGCGATCTCCATCGCGGCCTGCGCAACCGAACGCAGCGGCACCGGCAAGATGCCGATCCCGACCCGCATCCGCTCGGTCGCCGCAAGCACGGCCATGGCGCTGGCGACCGCACTCTCCTTGAAGCAGTCCTCGGACAGCCAGAAGTCGTCGAGTCCGGCAGCTTCCGCCGACCTGGCCAGTGGCCTGATCGACTCGGGTGGAAGTGCCGGGGGGAAAACCAGGCCCATTCTCAGTCGATTGGTCATGGCGGCCATGCTGGTACGGGCCACCGACAGTTTCACATATCCCCACGTCAGATGCCTGTAGTATATTACACACCACTGAATCGATGGAGGCTGACGTGCAGGTAGGGGTCGTGGATTACCACACCGGCGGCGAGCCGTTCCGGATCGTCGTCTCGGGTGGTCCGGAGATCGCCGGCGCGTCTGTCGCCGACCGGCGGGAGTATGCGCGGCACTCGGACGACGTCGACGTGTTCCGCAAGCTCCTGGTCAACGAGCCCCGCGGTCACGCCGACATGTACGGCGGATTCCTCGTTCCGCCCGACGACGAGGGCGCCGACCTCGGCGTGCTGTTCTGGCACAAGGACGGGTACTCCACCGCGTGCGGTCACGGCACCATCGCGCTCGGAGCCTGGGCGCTCGCGACCGGCCTCGTCACCGGCCCGGAAACCGGCGTGACTCCGGTCGTGATCGACGTACCGTCCGGCCGCGTCACCGCGCTCGTGCACCGGGTCGACGGTGCGATCCAGCAGATCGGGTTCCGCAACGTCCCGGCGTACGTCGTTGCCCGGGGCATCGAAGTCGAGACCGCCCGGGGAACGGTGTACGCCGACATCAGCTTCGGCGGCGCCTTCTACGCCTCGGTCCGGGCCGAGTCCGTCGGCCTGGCGGTGACTGCCGAGCACTACGGCGAACTGGTCGCGCTCGGCTGCGAGGTCAAATGGGCGCTGAACGAAACCGACTGGGTCCGCCACCCCACCGACAACCGGCTGGACGGCCTCTACGGCACGATCCTGTACGACGACCTCGGCCGGCATGACACCGGTCCGCACCAACGCAACCTGACCGTCTTCGCCGACGGTGAGGCTGACCGGTCACCCTGCGGCTCAGGCACTTCGGCCCGGCTGGCTCTTGTCGCCGACGAAGGGCTGATCGGTGCAGGGGAGATCCTCCGGCATGACTCGATCGTCGGCAGCACGTTCTGGGGCCGCATCGTCGAGAACGCGGCCGACGGGGTGATCACCGAGATCGAAGGCACGGCGTACGAGACCGGGCGGAGCACGTTCACGCTGGACCCGGCCGACGAACTCGGGACGGGATTCGTGCTGCGATGACCACCTTGGACGTGCCCAATCTCGGTGGCGGGCTGAATCTGCGGCAGCGGATCCGTGATGTCCTACGCGCGTCGATCATCTCCGGCGCGATGCATCCAGGGCCGGTGTACTCCGCGCCCACGCTGTCCCAGCAGTTCGGCGTCTCGTCGACGCCGGTGCGTGAGGCGCTGCTCGATCTGGTGGCCGAGGGGCTCGTAGAAGCCGTTCGTAACAAGGGGTTCCGGGTCACCCAGCCGTCGGACAAACAGCTCGACGACATCACCGCCGTACGACGGATGCTCGAAGTACCTGGGATGGCTCAGCTGGCCGGCTCGCTGACCGACGCACAGCGCGAAAAGGTGCAGTCGCTCTATCCGGCCGCGCATGATCTGGTCGAGCTTGCGGCGAGGCGAGAGCTGGTCGACTGGGTGCAGGCGGATCGGCGGTTCCATCTCGAGCTGCTCGGTCTGGTGGGCAACGCGGTGTTGCTGGAGCTGGTCGCGAACCTTCGCGCCCGCAGCCGGCTGACCGGCCTGGACTCCCTCGGCATCGATGCGCTCGTCGCCTCGTCCGAGGAGCACGTGACGATCCTCGACCTCCTGCTCGCCGGTGACGAGGCCGGGCTCATTGACGTGATGGGCAGGCATATCGACCACATCCGCGGCGCCTGGGCAGGCCGCCCCGAAGAGCAGGAGACGACATGACCTCGATTGACCTGGCGGTCGTGGGCGCGGGCAACATGGGCGGCGCAATCCTGGCCGGGCTCCGCAAAGGTGAGACCAGGCGTCTGGCGATCGTCGAGCCGAACGAGGCCCAGGCAGCGCGAGTCACCGAGGAGTACGGCGTACGCGCGGTCACGCTGACCGAGGCGGTCCGGGCTCGGGTGTTGGTGATCACCGTCAAGCCGCATCTGGTCCCGGGTTTGCTCGAGGACCTGGCTGCGACCGGGCGGACGCCGGAGCTCGTCATCACGGCGGCGGGAGGGGTCACCACCGAGCGGGTCGAGGCGGCGCTCGGCAGCGACGTCGCGGTCGTTCGCTGCATGCCGAACACCGCGGTCGCCATCGGGCAGGGCGTCATCGCGATCAGTCCTGGGCTCTCGGCGACGCCCAAGCACCTGGCCGAGGTGACGGAGCTGTTCGCGCCGTTGGGTCAGGTGATCGAACTGCCCGAGGCCCAGCTCGATGCCGTGACCGCACTCTCCGGCAGTGGGCCGGCGTACTTCTGTCTGCTGGCCGAGGCACTGATCGACGCCGCCGTACTGCTGGGGATCCCAAGGCCTGCGGCGGAGACGCTGGTGACTCAGACCGCGGCCGGCGCGGGGTTGATGCTGCGTGACCTCGGCAAGGACCCGGTCGCGTTGCGGGCGGCTGTGACGAGTCCGGGCGGGGTGACGATCGCCGCGATCCATGAGCTGGAGCGCAACGCCTTCCGTGGCGCGGTCATGTCCGCGGCCCTCGCCGGTCGCGATCGCTCGACCGAACTCGGCCAGCAAGCATCCACCTAGCGCCGACGTCAGCGTAGGTCGAGGCGCATCAGGACGCGGGGGTGGCGGGCCAGGACGGAGGTGGTGTCGGCGGCCTTCGTGAAGCCGGCGCGTTCGAAGTTCTTGCGGATGCCGGCGTACGCCATGGTCAGGTCGACCTTGGCGTCGCCGCTGTCGAGCGGGTACGCCTCGACGACCGGGGCGCCGTTGGCGCGGGCGAAGTCGACGGCGCCGGTGATGAGTGCGTGCGAGATGCCTTTGCCGCGATGACCGGGCCGGACCCGGATGCACCACAACGACCAGACCGGTAGATCGTCGACGTGCGGGATCTTCCGGCTCCGAGCGAACGTCGTCTCCGCCCGCGGTGCGATCGCAGCCCATCCGACCGGCGTATCCCCGTCGTACGCAAGCACTCCCGGCGCCGGCTCCGCGGCACACAACTCAGCGACGAGCTCGGCCCGCTCCGTCCCGTGCAGCGCGTTGTTCTGCTTGGACGGGATCCGATAACTCAAACACCAACAAACAGTGGACGTCGGCGACTTCGGCCCGATAACACTCCGAACATCCTCGAACACCGACGCCGCCCGAACCTCGATCCCCATGAACCTACGATCGCACGCCAGCCGCAGAGCGAGCCGTAACGGCGGACCAGGCGGTACGGTGACCGAAAGGGGACTGTGAGGGGGAGACATGGCTGACGTCAAGGGGTCGGGGACGGCTGAGGATCCGTGGGTGCTGACCACGCCGCCCGGTGGTTCGGCCTACCAGGTTCATCGCGACGAGACTGCTGGGGAGCTCGTCTGTCAGGTGGGTACGACGAAGCTCAGCTACCAACTGCGGTGCATTGACGACCTGCACGCGATGCTGGCGACCTACGGCGACTGGATGCCGCTCGGCAACGCCGACGAGCAGAAGACGGCCGCGCCCGGCACAGTCGAAGCGTGGGCGCGCTCCGAGGACAATCCGGTCGGCGGCTGGTACGGCCTACGGAAGGGATACCGCGGCCGATTCGCCAACTACGTGCCGCCTGTCCTCGAAGCGCTCGGTCTGGTCGAGCTCGAGCACAACCCACGCAACAACCGGATGCGGGCGCTCTAAGCCTTTCGGTAGGTCAGGAACGCGAGACCGTCGCCGACGGTGCGTGCGTCGACGAGGCGCATCGGCTTCGCGGCGCTGGTCTCGCCGAAGACCCGCGCGCCCGCGCCGACCACGATTGGGTAGGTCGTGAGCCGGAGTTCGTCGACGAGGTCCCGCTCGATCAACGTGTGCACCAGGCGACCGCTGCCGTAGACAACGATCTCGCCGTCGACCCGTTCTTTCAGGGCGGCGACCTCGTCGACCGTGAGGACGGTCGCGTTGCTCCAGCCTTCGACCGGCGACGAGGAGACGACGTACTTGGGCAGGTCGCGCAACCGCTCGGCCCACGCGTCGCTACGCGCAGCCCAGCCGCGGGCGATGAACCAGTGGTACGTACGCCGACCCATCAGCAACGCCTCCGCCGCCAGCGCCTCCTCGAACTCGAGCTTGGCCCACTCCTCGCGATCCCGGTCGGAGGTCTGGCTGAACCAGTTCCCGCGACCGAGACCCTCGTCCCCGGTGGCGTCCTCGATGACGCCGTCGAGCGAGACGTTCTCGCTGACGATGATCGTTCCCATGGCGTACTCCTTCGTCGGTGGTGTTCCTCCGACGGGTACTGACGCCGCCGCACCACGAAAGGGGGCGCCCCTTTTCGAGGTCGGCCGGCGTCTGTACAGGATGTGAAGGTGGACTTGATCAGTAGGGCGCGGGCCGGGGACGACGAAGCGTTCCGGGCGTTGACCGAGCCGCATCGGCGCGAACTGCAGGAGTCCCTGCTGGATGCTTGGCGAGGGCTCAGTGGGTACGACGGTCGCGCGTCGATGCGCACGTGGTTGTACCGGATCGCGACCAACCGCTGCCTGAGTACGTTGCGCTCGGCAAAGCGTCGTACGGCGAAGGAATGGGACATCCCAGGGGTCGAGCCACCCGAGCCGACCCGGCTGGGCGAAATCGTCTGGCTCGAGCCGTATCCGGACTCCCTGCTCGACGGCGCGATCAACGTGCCGCTCGGCCCGGAGGCTCGCTACGAGCAGACCGAGTCCATCTCGCTGGCGTTCGTCACCGCACTCCAGGTCCTGCCACCGCGCCAGCTCGCCGTACTGATCCTGCGGGACGTGCTCGGATTCCACGCCGACGAGACGGCCGAGATGCTGGACACAACCATCGACTCGGTCAAGAGCGCGCTCAAGCGAGCCCGGGCCGGCCTCGAGCGCCGACGATCCGAACCACCTCCGCCTGTCGGCTCACCCGCCGAGGACGCGGTCGTCGCGAACTTCGTCCAGGCCTGGGAGTCCGCCGACATCGACGCCCTGGTCGCACTCCTGACTGACGACGTCTTCATGTCCATGCCACCCCTGCCCTTCGAGTACGAGGGCCGCGACGTCGCCGCCAACTTCTGCGCCAGCCTCTTCCTCGGCGGCCGCCGCTTCCATCTCGTCCCCACCAGAGCCAACGGCCAACCCGCCTTCGGCGCCTACCTGCAGGCGTCCTCCGGCACCCGCCACGGCACCGGCCTGTACGTCCTGACCCTCACCGGCCAACACATAGCCGCCATGACCCGCTTCGAGAACCACACCCTCCCGTGGTTCGGCCTGCCCCGCTCATTACCGCCGCTGGGTGACTAGTCAGGAGTCTGCTACCGTACGGAGACAATGAAAGTCATTGTCAATAACGGTGAGGTGGCTGGGCTGTGAGGTGGCGTGTAGGCGCGGCGGTAGGGGCGTTGGTCTTACTGGCTGGGTGTGGGTCATCATCGGGGGAGGGTGGGAGTACGCCGGTGGCGGACTCGCGGATCCAGGTGGTGGCCTCGACCAACGTGTACGGCGACATCGTCCGGCAGATCGCGGGGGACAAGGTCGAGGTGACGTCGATCATCTCCGACCCGGACCAGGATCCGCACTCCTACGAGGCGAACACGCAGACCCAGCTGTCGTTGTCGAAGGCAAGCGTCGTGGTCGAGAACGGCGGCGGGTACGACGATTTCATGGACAAGATGCTCAAGTCCGCGGGCAACACGTCGGCCAAGGTGCTCAACGTGGTCGACCTCTCCGGCAAGACCGCACCCGCGGGCGGCGAGCTGAACGAGCACGTCTGGTACGACTTCCCGACCATGGCGAAGCTCGCCACGCAACTGGCCGCCACGCTGTCAACGGTCGATTCCGCGAACGGAGCGACGTACACGGCGAATGCGACCGCCTTCACCGCGAAGGTGAAGCAACTGGAAGCGACCGAGGCCTCGATCAGGGCCGCCGACAATGGCGCCGGCGTCGCGATCACCGAGCCCGTGCCGGTGTATCTGCTGACCGCGAGCGGCCTGGTGAACAAGACGCCGGAAGAGTTCAGCGAGGCGATTGAAGAGGGGACCGACGTACCGGCCGCGGTGTTGCAGGAGACGCTGGATCTCTTCGCCAAGAAGCAGGTCAGGGTGCTCGCGTACAACGAGCAGACTTCCGGACCGGAGACAGAGAAGGTGCTGGCGGCGGCAAAGGCCAACAGCGTTGCTGTCGTACCCGTGACCGAGACGCTGCCGGCCGGCAAGGACTACCTGAGGTGGATGACCGCCAACCTCGACGCACTGCGTACGGCGTTGTCTTGATCGGATCAACGCCCGTCCTGCAGTTCGACGACGCCTCGTTCGGATATGGGCATCGCCGGCTGTGGGGCGGCCTCACGATGGACCAGCGGGCGGGCGAGTTCCTCGCGATCCTCGGCGCGAACGGATCGGGCAAGACCAGTCTGTTGAAGGCGGTCCTCGGCCTGCATCCATTGATGTCCGGGACCGTCCGAGTCGCCGGTACGCCGCCACACCGGGGCAGCACGGAGATCGGCTACGTGCCGCAACACCGGCGCATCGACAGCCTCACCCCGTTGCGGGCGCGAGACGTGGTCGGTCAGGGGCTGGACGGGCATCGCTGGGGGATCGGCCGACCTGATCGACGGCGGCGCCGGCTGATCGACGAGGTGCTGGAATCGGTTGGTGCACTGGACTTCGCGGACCGCCCGATCGGGATCCTGTCCGGCGGGCAGCAGCAGCGGGTCCGGATCGCGCAGGCCCTGGTCGCGGATCCGAAGCTGCTGTTGTGCGACGAGCCGTTGTTGTCGCTGGACCTGAGCAGCCAGCGGACGATCTCCGGCCTGGTCGATCGACGTCGCCGTACGCATCACACCGCCATCGTGTTCGTCACCCACGACATCAACCCCGTGCTCCCGTACGTCGACCGGGTCCTCTACCTGGCCGGCGGACGATTCCGTACGGGCGCAGTCGACGAGGTGATGACCTCCTCCACACTCAGCGACCTGTACGAGGCGCCGGTCGAGGTCGTCCGTTCGGGCGGGCGGGTCCTGGTGGCCGGGATTCCCGAGGTGCCCGAGCATGCGCATCACGCGACGACGTTGCGGGCTGGGTGAGGTCGACCGTGTGGCACGAGATCTTCAACTTCGCCAACTACGGCGAGCTGCTGGCGCTGGTCCGGAACTCGCTGATCGCGGGCGTGGTGCTCGGGATAGTGGGTGGCCTGATCGGTGTCTTCGTGATGATGCGCGACCTGCCGTTCGCTGTTCACGGCATCAGCGAGCTCTCGTTCGCGGGCGCGTCCGGCGCGCTGCTGCTCGGCGTTAATGTGGTCGCGGGCTCGCTCGCCGGCTCGATCATCGCGGCGATCCTGATCGGGGTCCTGGGCAGTCGGGCGCGCGATCGGAACTCGATCATCGGGGTGCTGATGCCCTTCGGCCTCGGCCTCGGGGTGCTCTTCCTTGCCCTCTACAAGGGTCGCGCGGCGAACAAGTTCGGCCTGCTGACCGGGCAGATCGTCGCGGTCGACACTCCGCAGCTGTCCTGGCTGATCGGTACGGGCATCGTCGTGCTGGTCGGACTCCTGATCGTCTGGCGCTCGCTGATGTTCGCCAGCTCCGACCCCGAGCAGGCCGCGGCCCGTGGTGTGCCGGTCCGTCTGCTGTCGCTGGTGTTCATGCTCTTACTGGGCCTGGCCGTAGCGATCTCCGTACAGATCGTCGGCGCCCTCCTGGTCCTCAGCATCGTCGTCACCCCGGCAGCGGCTGCCCTTCGAGTGGCCGCCTCGCCCTGGCTGGTCCCGGTCCTGAGCGTCCTCTTTGCCTCCGTCTCGCTGGTCGGCGGAATCCTGCTGGCCCTGGGCGGCAGCCTCCCGATCAGCCCCTACGTGACCACGATCTCCTTCGCGATCTACGTCAGCTGCCGGGTGATCACCTCGCGGAGCACTTGGAGCCGCCCGAGCCTGGTGGCGTGATTTTTCGCGCAGTAGTGCTAGATCTACTGCGCCGTCCGGGTGGCGCCCGTACCGTAGTGGGTATCAGTGGCCGCCCAATCTCTTGCCTCCGCCCTGGCAGTTCTACTGCCGGGTAGTACATCGTTGACCCGGAAGTATTCGGTGGAGGCGGGCAGGTAAGGTGGGCCTTAGTTCGAGTTGGATCGTACTGCCGGTGAGGGGGTGGCTACGTGACTGCTGTTGGTGAGTGGTTCCGTCGGCGTCGTACGCCGAGGACGCGGCGTGGTGCCTCGGTCGAGGCGCGGTTGCACGATCACGTGGAGCGGCTGGGGGAGGAGCACCCGCCGATTCCGTTGGACAGCGTCGATTACACGATGGCGCGGCCGAACGTGCTGGCCGACAAGTTCGGCCCGGTGCTGACGTACATGTCGCGGGTCGAGCTGGAGGTCGAGCGGAATGTGCTCGAGCTGAACCTGCTGCTGCCGGAGCCTCCGCCGGTCGATCGGTTCTTCTACGGCGATGTCTGGCTGCCGCAGGAGACGCACCACGGGCTGATCCTGGACAAGCTGCAGTCGCTGGTCGGGTTGCCGTCGTCGACGCTGAATCTCAACCACATCGACCTGCGGATGCGGCTGCTGGGTGCGCTCGGGAAGTCGACCGCGATCCAGGACGTGACCCGGATGCTCTACTACCTGACCGGTGTGGCAACCGAGCAGTCCGCGATCCTGGCGTACAACAAGCTCCATCGGGGTTTGATGCAGTTGGGTGAGAAGGCGGTCGCGGCAACCGTGATCGGACCGATCCGCCGCCAGGAGCCCGGGCACTTCGCGTACTACAAGATCGCGGCGCAAGGTTTGTGGGAAGAGCTGGGGGCCTGGCAGAAGTGGCTGGCCAGGACCATTCGCCGGTTCTCGTTCGAGCCGGTCGGTGCGTACGACGAGGCCCAGCGCGGCGACTTCGGCGTGGTGATGGAGCGCCTCGGGATCACCGGCGAGGGTGAGGCCGGACTGATGCGGTACGCGGAGCAAATCGGCCGGGTCGAGACCGAGTTGCTGTGGGCGCAGAAGGAGGGGCTCAAGGTTCCGGCGTACGTGGTCGACGCCCTCCGCCACGCCGCCTACCTCGCCGCCGGCCGGAATTCAGCGATGGCCGCTTGACCGATCACCAGCCCGTGACGTGACTCCCGGCAGCCACCAGTTGGCCTTGCCGAGGAGCTTCATCAGGGCGGGGACCAGGATCAGCCGGACGATGGTCGCGTCGATGAGCACAGCCGTGGCCAGACCCAGTCCGAACATCTTGGCGGTCGGGTCGTCGGCCAGGGAGAAGCTGACGAAGACCGCGATCATGATGAGCGCCGCCGAGGTGATCACCCGGCCGGTGGTCGTGATGCCATGGATGGTCGACGCGGTGTTGTCCCCGGTACGGAGGTATTCCTCGCGAATGCGGGACAGCAGGAAGACCTCGTAGTCCATCGACAGCCCGAACACCACGGCGAACATGAACATCGGGATGAAGGGCAGGATCGGCAGCGTCGACTCCAACCCGATCAGGCCGGCGCCCCAGCCCCACTGGAAGACCATCACCATCACCCCGAACGACGCCCCGATGCTCAGCAGGTTCATCAGCGCGGCCTTCAGCGGTACGACGACCGACCGGAAGACGACCGTGAGCAGGACGACGGACAGCAGGATCACCGCGCCGATGAACCACGGCAGCCGATCGTTGACCTTGGCACCCACATCCGCCACCGTCGCCGTCTGCCCGCCGACATGGGCGTCGGCCGGTACCGACGGAAACACCTCGGCACGGAGCCGCTTGACCGTAGTCATCGTGGCCTCGTCCTGCGGACCGGTCGTCGGTACGGCGACCATCGTCGCGACCCCGGCCGTGGTGTTGACCGACGGTGGCGCGACCGAGGCAATCCCCGGATCGGCCTTGACCGCTTCGTACAGCGGCTGGACGACGCCGGGGTCGTGCGAGATGTCGATCGCGATCACCAGCGGGCCGTTGCTGCCGGCACCGAATCCTTCAGCCACGAGGTCGTAGGCCCGGCGCTCGGTTCGCTGCACCGGAAGGACTCCCTCATCAGGCGTGCCGACCCGCAAGGCAAGCACCGGCGCGGCCAGGGCCAGCAGTACGACGGTGGCGCTGATCGCATACGCGGCCGCATGCCTGGACACATGCCCCGCCCACCGTTGCCAACCCATCCCGGGCACCGGCCGAACCCGCCGTACCCGAAGGCGGTTGATCCAGTGCCCGGCCAGGCCGAGGAAGGCCGGCAGCAGCGTCAGCGACGTGAGCACCATGGTCAGCACGATCAGCGAGATGGCGATCCCTCCCGCGGTCATGAACGGTACGCCGGCCACCACCAGCCCGAGGATCGCGATCACCACCGTGCCGCCGGCGAAGAGTACGGACCGCCCCGCGGTGGCGATCGCGCGCCCGACCGAGTCATGCACCTCCAGGCCGCGGGCCAGGTACTCGCGGTGCCGGGTCACGATGATCAGCGCGTAGTCGATGCCGACCCCGAGTCCGATCATGCTCCCGAGTACGGGCGCCCAGCTGGGCAGGTCGATGAGATGGGTGACGAGCGACAGCGAACTGACCGCCAGTGCGAGGCCGAACACGGCCATGCCGACCGGTAGTCCCATCGCGACGATCGACCCGAACGCGAGCAGCAGGATGACCATCGCGGCGATCAACCCGAACGCCTCACCGAGCCCCGGCTGCCCTTCCTCGAACGCGTAGAACAGATCCCCACCCAACTCGACCCGCAGCGGAGACTCCACGGCCGTCAGGGACTTGAGTGCCTCCAGATCGCTCGGTTCCAGCTCGCCGAGCACCGGGTACTGCAGCCGGAGCTGACCGACGCGGCCATCGGGCGAGACGACGGGGTCGCTGACACTGAGCACGTGCGGCAGCTCGGCGGCCGCGGACCGGATCCTCAGCACAGCGGCACGCAGAGCCGGAGAGTCGAGCCTGCCCTCGGCTTCCAGCGGAGTCACAACTACCTGAGCGGTCAGTCCGGCCTGATCCGCCCCCGCGGCGACGAGCAGCTCGGTCGCGTGCTGCGAGTCCACGCCGGGCGCGCCGAACGACTCCTCGAGTTTCTTGCCGAACGCACCGGACGCGGCGACCACCAGCGCCGCCAGCACGAGCCACGCCCCGATCACCACCCAGGGCCGACGTGCGGAGTACCGGCCCAGCCTGTACAGCATCGAGTTCATGATGGATCCCTTCGGCGAGAGTTGGCTTCAGCCTGGAGCCGACGGGCCGACTCGCACCTCGGGCGATGAGCCGGAGCTGCCTCAGCCGATCAGCCGGGTCGCGTCCCGTACTTTGAGCCGATCCGCTCCGCGTCCGGAGTCCGTACGCTGAGGGCATGTTGAGAAACGCCATCCGCTCGCTACTGGCCGAGTCGCGAGCTCCACATCCACCCAGGCGGGTGTGGAGGGACTGGGTTCTGTTTGCCGGGCTGACGACGGCGATCGTGCTCGAGGGCGTACTGCGCGACGACGTGGTCGCGAGGCCGGTCGCGGTGGCCGTCGGCGTGGGTACGGTGCTCGCGCTGATGTGGCGCCGGACCCAACCGCTGGCCGTTGTGGCCGCGGTCTTCGGCGTACTGATCGTGACTTCTACGGCCGTGTTGATCAGCGGCAGCGCGCCGTTCGGGCTGGACACGATGGTCTGTGTGGTCCTGTTGCCGTACTCACTCGTCCGCTGGGGATCCGGGCGAGAGATCGGTACCGGGTTGGTGATCGTCGTGCTCGCGCTGGTGCTGGGGATCGCCAGCGACTTCCCCGGTTGGGTCGAAGCGGTCGTCGGCAGCATGTTCCTGCTGTTCCCCGCGACTCTTGGTGCCGCAGCCCGCTACCGGTGGACCGCCCGGGTTCGTGAGCTCGACCAGGTACGTCTGCGCGAACGCGAGCAGTTGGCCCGGGAGTTGCACGACACGGTCGCGCATCACGTCTCGGCCATCGTCATCCGGGCCCAGGCCGGCCGCGCGGTCGCCGCCACCCGCCCGGACGCGGCAGTCGACGCGCTCGCGATCATCGAGGCCGAGGGCACCCGTACGCTCGCCGAGATGCGAACGATGGTCGGCGTACTGCGCGATGACGGTACGGCGGCGCTCGCGCCGCAACCGGGGATCGGTGACCTGGAGCGGCTCGCGCGCAGCGTGGATGGCCGGACGCGGGTGGAGGTCGAGGTCTCGGGTGATCTCGAGGATCTCGGGCCTGCGGTCGAGGCCGCGATCTATCGCATCGCGCAGGAGTCGATCACGAACGCCGTCCGGCACGCGCGGCAGGCGACCCGCATCGACGTACGGGTCACGTCGTACGACGACACCGTCCAGCTGACCGTCCGCGACGACGGCGAGGCCACCTCGGCGGCGCGGAACCCGCTCGGTTACGGCCTGGTCGGGATGACGGAGCGGGCGACGCTGCTCGGCGGCTCGTTCGCCGCCGGACCTGGATCGGACCGCGGCTGGATCGTCGATGTGGTGTTGCCGCGGACGGCGGTGGCCAGATGACGATCAGGGTGCTCGTCGCCGACGACCAGGATCTCGTCCGGACCGGACTCGCGATGATCCTCGACGCCCAGCCCGGTATCGAGGTGGTCGGCACGGCGGCCGACGGACTGGAGGCGGTGGAGTACGCCCGCCGCCTGCGGCCCGACGTGTGCCTGTTCGACATCAGGATGCCCGGCCTGGACGGGATCGGCGCGACTCGTGAACTCGCCGGAGCCGGCGTCGAGAACCCGCTCGCCGTCGTGGTGATCACGACGTTCGACCTGGACGAGTACGTGTACGGCGCGCTGAAGGCCGGCGCCCGTGGCTTCCTCTTGAAGGACGCCGGCCCCGACCTCCTCGTCCAGGCGATCCACGCCGCTGCCAACGGCGACGCCCTGATCGCGCCGAAGATCACCGCCCGGCTGCTCGCCACGTTCTCCGAACCACCGGCCGGTCGTTCACCGGCCCAGCCGATCGATCCACTGACCGCCCGCGAGGAGGAGGTCCTGATCGCCGCGGCCACCGGCCGGACGAACGCCGAGATCGCAGCCGAGCTCCACATCAGCCTCAGCACGGTGAAGACCCACCTGACCGGCGTGATGGGCAAGATCGGCGCGCGGAACCGCGTCGAGATCGCGATGTGGGCCTACGAAACCGGTCGCCTCAAACCGTGAAGACCATCCGGTTGCCGTCCGGGTCCTGGCGGTCCGCCAGGGGAGTGGTGGTGGCGAGGCCGAGGTGGTTGATCGGGGTGGTTGATGGGGGCAACGAGTCGGACAGCTTCACGGCGTCGGTGCCGAGCCGGAAGACGACCTCGTCCCCGGACTCGACCCGCTGCATGCCGAGGTGGGTGCCGTAGAACTCGATGGCCGCGTCCAGGTCCGGCGCGGCGAGGGCGATGAAGGAGAGCTGACTGACCGGGCCTGAGGTGATCGGTGGGACGCGGAACTCCTCGGCGCGTTGCAGGAGTTCGACGCGTACGCCGTTCGGGTCGGACAGGAACGCGAGTCTGCCCTGACCGCTCCCGGCGACCCTCGGCGACGAAAGTTCGCCGTACCCGAGGGAGATCAGCCGAGCGTAGTCCCCGTCCAGGTCGTCGGTCATGAAGCCGACGTGGTTCAGGCCGTACGTCGCCTCCGGATCGGCGACCTCCTTGTGGAGCAGCTCCACCAGGCCGGTCGCGAGCTGGATGTGCACCCGGTGGACCCGGCTGCTCGTCATGAACAACCGGTCGACCACCTCGGCGCCGATCTCGTCGTAGAACGCCAGGCTGGCGTCCAGATCCTCGACAGGGCCACCGACATGGTTCAGTTCGTAGATCACGAACTCACCCTAGCAAGCGCTTTCCGCTGAGGCTTCCGGTCGAGTGTCGAGCCGCTACTCCGTCAGCGCGTTGGTCAGCAGCGTCACGAGGGCCTCGAGCTGGATGTCGGCCGACGACGTCTCCTCGTCGGCGCCGTCCAGGGCCACCGCGGCGAGGCTGGCCTTGGAGTCGATCAGCTCGGCGATCTTCGTGTCGATGGTCTGGGCCGCGATGATCCGCCACGCCGTGACCGGGTCGTCCTGGCCGATCCGGTGCACCCGGTCGATCGCCTGCGTCTGCTCGGCGTTGGTCCAGGAGAGCTCCGCGAGTACGACGTTGGACGCGACCTGGAGGTTGAGCCCGACCCCGGCCGTCAGCAGGGAGCAGACCGCGATGGACACGTCCGGATCGTTGACGAAGGCATCGATGTGCTTCTGCCGGGTCCGCGGGGTCTGGTCGCCACGGATCGAGGCGAACCGGATGCCGCGCTCGGAGAACAGCTCCTCCGCGGTGTCCATCACCTCGATGTGCCGGGCGAAGAAGACCACCTTGCCGACGCTGTGTGCGAGCTGGGCCGCGTAGTCGGCGGCCAGCCCGGCCTTCGCCTTGCCGATCCGGCGGACCAGGCTGAACACGTTCTCGCCGGTCTTCGCGTCGTCCCGATCGGACCGCTCCCAACCGGCGACCCGGCGGACCAGCTCGTGGTCGATGCCTTCGACGCTGCTGCCGGAGGTCCGAGTCTCGAGCGCGCTCTGGTAGCGAGCGACGAGACGGTCGGCGAGCTCCCGCTCGGCGTCGCGGATCGAGCGGCCGACGGCACCGTCGAGCTCGACAGGCAGGTCGGCGATCCGGCGGGCCGGGATGTCCGCAGCGACGTCCACCTTGCGGCGGCGGACGATACCGAGATCGATCACGCAGGCCCGGGCAGCCGCCGAGAAGGCGGGATCGGCCGGGGTCAGATCGGTCTCCTCCAGCGCCTCCATCAGCTCGGCTCGCGGTCCGGTCTCGTCGATCCAGCCGAGGAACTCCCAGATCGCGGTGAAGTCCTCGATGTCGTTGATCAGCGGCGTACCGGTCAGCGCCATCAGCAACGGCCGTGCGGTCCGGCTGCGGAGACGCTCGGACAGCTGCAGCACGTTGCGCGACCGCTGGGACTTCTTGTTCTTGATGAAGTGCGCCTCGTCGACGACCATGCCGCGGAAGCCGAGATCGCCGAGCCAGCCGACGTGCCGGTCGAGCACCTCGTAGTTGACGATGACGATGTCCGCGAAGCCGTCGACCGTCTCGCCGTCACCCTGCACGACGGTGGCGTTCTTCCGCGGTGTCCACAGACCGGCCTCACGGGCCCAGTTGGTCTTCACAACATTCGGTACGACGACCAGCAGCGGGTAGGCGTCCGCAGCTCGAGCGGCCAGCAGGGCCTGAGCGGTCTTGCCGAGGCCCGGCTCGTCGGCCAGCAGGAACGTGCGATGGCCGGCCGCGGCCGAGGCGATCAGCCGGGCCTGGTGCGGCATCAGCTCCAGGCCGTTGGCTGCCTGCAGTGAGGTCGGCGCGGGCAGTGTCTTGCTCGCCGAGGCGGAAGCGCGCTCGAACGACCGCAGCAACGGCTGGATCAGTTCCCAGCTGGCGAGGCGGCCCGGGCGCGGTGGACGCGACGGGGCTGCGCTGAAGTCGGGTGCCAGGAAGGGGTTGGCCAGCTGGCGCTGGACCACGGTCTGCGGGACGACCCGGCGCGCGGCCGGCTCGGCCGGGGTGGTCGGCTCGTTCGGCTTGGGCTCCTCGCGCGGCGGCTCGAGGCCGGCGGACAGTAGCATCTCGCGCTTGAGTGCCGCGGCCGCCTCGGAGATGACGGCATCCTCGGCCAGCAGCCCGAGCAGCGAGGTCTCGCGCGCGGCGGACTTGGCCAGGATCGTCGCGATCCCGTCGAGCCGCCGCAGCTGCTCGGCGCGGTAGGCGTCGCTGGCGCTCGCGTCGGCGTTGACCCGGGCCCGCTCCTCGCGCACGAGCATCGCCACGATCTGGAACTTCGTCCGCACCGATGGCCGGACCGCGCCACGCTCGACCGCGGCCTCGACCTCGCGCACGCCGCGGGCGAGCACCTGGATCAGACCGTCGGCATCGTCGGCAGGGCGCCGCCGCCGGGTAGCCGGTCGGGTAGCGCCGGACTGGCGCTGGCCTCGTCGGGCCAAGGAATCCTCCTGTGAACTGACATGGTGAAACGCGCACCGTACGGCGTGGTGCCGTCGAAGAGACGCCGTACCTGAAGTGCGGCGGGGCCAGTGGCTCAGTCTGATCCAGTGACTCAGTCTGATCGCGAGCGGTCGGTATCGACGACCGGCCTGGTCGATGCGATCCAATACTAACCGCAGTCGCGGCCGTGAACAGCCCATTACCCCCTGTCGACACGATGTGTGACGTGCGTGGTGTCACCTGCTGGTTGCCCGGACGTCACCTGTTGTGCGGAGATCACGCATACGTTCCGGGTGTCCCAGACAACCAGAAAGGCCCGAAATGATCAGGAAAAAGGCCGTCGTGGCCGCGCTCGCCGCGACCACGGTGATCGCCGCGGCAGGCATGGCCTCGGCCGCCGCCACCGGTGCGTTCTCGTCGGCGCAGGGCTCGGACCTGTCCGCGGCGCACCAGTCGCCGCGCGGACCGAAGAACGTGATCTTCCTCCTCGGTGACGGCATGGGCACCCAGGAGATCACCGCCGCACGCTACTACCAGGGCGTCCAGAACAAGCTCAACGTCGACCGGGCGAAGTACACCGGTTTCGACACGACGTGGTCGGTGAAGCCCGCCGCCAAGCCGCCGTACAAGCCGGACTACGACCCGGACTCGGCGTCGACGGGCTCGAGCTGGGCGACCGGCAAGAAGACGATCGACGAGCGGATCTCGCAGGGCCCGAGCAGCGCGGACAACGTGCCGGGGACGAACTACGCCACCGTCCTGGAGCAGGCGCAGAAGCGCGGCATGAAGGTCGGCGACGTCTCCACCGCCGAGATCACCGACGCGACGCCGGCGGTGCTCTCCTCGCACATCTCGCTGCGCGGCTGCCAGGGCCCGGCCGACATGGCCGCCTGCCCGAAGGAGACCAAGGCCGCGGGTGGCCTCGGTTCGATCGCGGAGCAGCAGGTCGACCACAAGATCGACGTACTCCTCGGCGGCGGCCGGGCGCGGTTCGAGCAGAAGATCACCGGCGGTCCGTACGCCGGCAAGACCGTCGTCGACCAGGCGAAGGCCAAGGGCATCCAGTACGTGACGGACGCCAACGGGCTCAAGTCGGTCAACGACGGTAAGCCGGTTCTCGGCCTGTTCCACCCGAGCAACATGTCGCTGGAGTGGGCCGGCCCGACCGCGTCGCTCGGCAAGGGCAACGCGCCGGCCGCCTGCAAGGAGAACCAGCGGCCGTCGAACGAGCCGAGCCTGGCCGACATGACGACCAAGGCGATCAAGCTACTGGAGAACCGCAAGGGCTTCTTCCTGCAGGTCGAGGGCGCCTCGATCGACAAGCAGGACCACGCCACCAACGCCTGCGGCCAGATCGGTGAGACCGTGGCCTTCGACAAGGCGATCGGCGTTGCGCTCGACTACCAGCGGTCCCACCCGGACACCCTGGTCGTCGTGTCGGCGGACCACTCCCACACCAGCCAGATCGTGGGCGAGGACGCGAGCGGTTCGGGCCTGCCGACCGGCTGGTCGACCAACCTGACCACCAAGGACGGTCAGACCCTGACGCTGACCTACGGCACCGCCGGCTTCGGCGGCGACGGCAAGGCGCCGGTGGCCACCGCGCCGAGCATGCAGCACACGGGTGCCGTCGTACCGGTCTGGGCCCAGGGTCCGGGCGCGGACGCGGTCCTCGGCACGAACGATCACACCCACCTGTTCAAGGTGCTGGGCGGTCACTGATCGAACTCCGACGCGGGCCGGTGGGATATCCCCGCCGGCCCGCGTTGTCGTTCAGGGGAGCAGGCCGTTGACGATCGCGCGGAGGCCGGCGGCGTAGTTGGGGTGCGTCGCCAGTTGTGGCCAGTCGTTGCCGATGGCGGCCAGGTGCGGGGTCTGGGTGGGGTCCAGATCGGTGAAGAAGGGATCGCGCTCGACGGCGCGGTCGGGGGAGTGGGCCTGCACCAGGATCTCGCCGACGGTGTAGAACCAGATGTTGCGGAACACGTCCACGGCCTCTTCGAGGGTGCGGCCGGTCTCGACGGTGGCGGCGATGACGGTCTCGACCGGCCACAGCGACGACGCCGCGAAGAGGCCGACGAAGCCGTTGGCGGTGAGGACCTCGGCGGCCCAGGGCCACTCGGCCAGCGCGTCGTGGATCGCGATCGTGGCGGTGACGATGCGGTCCCGTGGATCGCTGGGCAGCTCGGGTCGCGGCATCTGGGACGCGTACTCGTTCAGCAGGAGCAGCAGTAGGGCTTCCTTGTCTCGGACGTGGTGGTACATCGTCGTCGGGCCGGTCCCGAGCTCGGCGGCCAGGCGGCGAACGGTGAGCTTCTCCCACCCGTCGCGGTCGATCAGCCGGCGGGCCGCCGCCAGGATCTCGGCCCGCGACGTGACCGGTGGTCGACCGGTGCGTCCGTTCGGTGCGCTGCTGCGTTGGGCCACCGCCCCATCATGCCGTCCGACGTCTCACCCGACGAACCCGACACTTGGCAGTTGGTGACTCAAATGCTACTTTCGGAACATGTTCGAAAAGTCGACAGATGTCCGGCCGGGGGTCGTCCTGGCCGCGGTGGCGGTGGTGCAGTTCATGGTGTCGCTGGACCTCTCGGTCGTGAATGTGGGGCTCCCGCAGATCGCGGCCGGCCTCGGATTCAGCGCCTTGGGCCTGACCTGGGTGATCCACGCGTACGCCCTCACGTTCGGTGGGTTCCTCCTCCTGGGTGGCAAGGCCGCGGACCGGTACGGGCGCCGGCGCGTCCTGCTGATCGGTCTCGCGGTCTTCGGTCTCGCCTCGCTCGCGGGCGGCTTCGCCCAGGTGCCGGGGCATTTGGTCGCAGCTCGCACCGTGCAGGGGATCGGGGCCGCCACGCTCGCGCCGGCCGCACTCTCGTTGCTCGCGACCACCTTCCCGTCCGGCAAGGCCCGGATCCGGGCCTTCGGGATCTGGAGTGCGGTGAACGCCATCGGCGGTGCCTTCGGCGTCCTCGCCGGCGGCATTCTCACCCAGTACGCCGGTTGGCGTTGGGTCATGTTCGTGAGCGTTCCGATGGCCGCCGTCGCGTTCGTGCTGGCCGCGCGCGGTGTTCACGCCGATCGGGTCACCACCCGCAGCGGTCGTCCCGACCTGCTGGGTGCCGTGCTGGCGACCGGCGGACTGACGCTGCTTGTGTACGGCGTCGTCCGTACGGATCGCTACCCGTGGTCATCGGCGCGGACGCTGACGACTCTGCTGATCGCGATCGCGCTGTTGGTCGCCTTCGTCGTGGTCGAGAAGACCACTCGTCGCGAGCCGCTGGTCCGGCTCGGCCTGTTCTCGAACCGCTCGGTCAGCGGAGCGAACGCCTTCAACCTCCTGATCGGCGCGGCGATGGCGTCGACGTTCTACTTCATGACGCTGTACCTCCAGAACGTACTCGGGATCGGGCCGGCCAAGGCCGGCCTGATGTTCCTGCCGTTCGCGCTCGGGGTCGTCGCCGGCGCCACGCTCACGGTCAAGCTCGGCCACACGTTCTCGGCCCGCACCTTGCTGGCTGCCGGAGCGCTGCTGAGCGCTGCTGGATTCGCCTGGTTCGGCCTGATCAGCGCCGACGGCAGCTATGTCGCGGACATCCTGTTCCCGTCGCTCATCGCCAGCGTGGGCTTCGGACTCTGCCTCGGACCGGTGGTTTCGACCGCGACCGTGGGCGTTGATCCTCGTGAGACCGGTACGGCGTCAGGTCTGCTGAACAGCTCTCGCCAGATCGGGGCGTCGTTCGGCCTGGCCGCCTTCGGCACCGCCGCGCACGACCGCACCGGACAGGTGGTCACGGGGGAGACGCTCACCAACGGCTATGCGCTCGGGTTCACGCTCTGTGCCGGAGTGTTGGTCGTCGCGGCTCTGGTCGCCTTCGGTGTCCTGCGTCGGGTCGAGACGGTTGCCCCGGCGGTGCAGACCTTGGTCCCTGAACGCGATTGAGTAAGTTGGGTAGGTGGCGAAGGGTTGGTGGTGGGTTGCGCTGGGGGTCGTGGTCGTAGGTGTCGTGGTCGCGCGCAACGACGACGACACCAAGGCCGTGGACAAACCGCAACCAACGGCGACCGCCAAGCCCAAGTCCACGCCGAGTACGACGCCAACCGCGAAGAAGGCCTGGTACGACGACTACGACCCGGCCCAGTTCGCCCCGCAGGTCCGGCGGTACGCGAAACAGGCCGGGGTCAATCCACAGTTGCTGATGGCAATCTTGTACAACGAGGCGTACAAGCCGCACGACCCGAAGTTCGAGCGGTCGTGGGCGGAGGTCGACTCGAATCCCGCGTTCGGGATCGCGAACATGCACAAGCCGGCCTTCGACGACACGAAACGCGGCCGGGACTTCGCGAAGCGGAAGTGGGAGCAGTTGCCCGACGATCCGGCGCTGGCGATCCAGGCGGCGGCGTGGCATCTGCACGACCTGGCCAGGCGGCTGCCGGACACCAAGACCCAGCGCTACACCAAGGACGAGTTGCTTGCCCTCGGCTACAACGCCGGCGGCGGGAACATGCGCTCGTTCGCCAAGGGAACGAAGGTCGGCTCACAGGCCCAGTCGTATCTGGACAAGCTGCACGACAACTGGGACAAGTCCGGCCAAGCGGTCAGCGGCTGATCAGAGGAGAGAACGTGACACAGGATCTGTCCGAGCTTGCCGTCGCCGACTGGCGGCGGAGGGTGTTCGCGCTCTACGAGACCGTCCGCGCCGAAGGTGAACCGGCCAAGGCCCACGCGATCTGGCAGGCCGGGCGCGACGAGTTGCTGATGACCCACCCCGCGTCACCGGTGGAGGACCGCGAGGCGTACGGCGGAGCCCAGATCGGTGACTACCAGCCGGAACTGCGCTTCGAGGTCGAGATCGACACGAACGTGGAGCGAGTGCGCTGGGAGGCCGCTTCAGCGACGGACGGCGTCATCCCGTTCACGCGCATCGGCGTACTGCATCTGCCGGACGTCGGCGACCTGGATGTGTGGTGGCTCGAGTCGTACGGCGGTGGGCTGTTCGTCCCCGTCAAGGACGCGCTCGCCGGCCAACGCACGTACGGCGGTGGCCGGTACCTGATCGACACCGTCAAGGGCGCGGATCTCGGCGGCGACCTCCGCGCAGGTTGGCTGGTAGCCGACCTCAACTTCACCTACAACCCGTCCTGCGCCTACAGCCCGTTATGGACCTGCCCACTCGCGCCGGCCACCAACACGCTGAAGGCACGACTACCGGTCGGCGAGCTGACCTCGGCCTAGGCGAGGTTCTGCCCGGCTGTTTGCGGGTGAGGGGCGCGGGCACCGGTTGGGGTGCACGGGGAATGTCAGCTGCTGGGTCAACGGCCCGGCCTCGTCAGATGGGAAGGGTTATGACTCTCATTCTGTTCCTCATCGCGGCGGTCCTCGTCATTTTCGGGATCGTTTCGCTCATCCGCGGCCAACTGCTGTGGGGCATCGCGCTGATCATCATCGGCCTGCTGGTCGGTCCTGGTGGCGTCAGCATCTTCACCTGATCCCGCTCCTGGATCTCCATCGGAATCTGGTCGCCCCCACGCTGCCTCCGCGTGGGGGCGGCGCCGTGTTTGCCGGATCGGCGACGGGTACCGGGTGCGTGGACGAGAGGAGCAAGCAGATGCCTGCAGGATCCAGCCCGAAACGAGAACGGCAGTACGAGCACATCAAGGCCGGCCTGAAGAAGCGCGGCCGGAGCGAGGACACCGCCGAGGAGATCGCCGCGCGCACCGTGAACAAGGAACGCGCCCGCGCCGGCGAGTCCAAGGAGAAGAGCCGCTCGTCCACCCACGACATCTCGTCGGGTCGCCGCGGCGGACTCCGTTCACACAGTGGCTCGAAGGGCCGCACCAAGGCCCAGCTGTACAACGAGGCCAAGGACAAGAACATCAAGGGCCGCTCGACGATGACAAAGGCCGAACTCGCCAAGGCAGTCGGCCGGTAGGGAATCCCGTGCAGCAGATCGACACCAGGCCTCTGAACGACGACGAGCTGCAAGGGATCGATGCGTACTGGCGGGCCGCCAACTACTTGTCCGTCGGTCAGATCTATCTGCTGTCGAATCCGCTACTCCGCGAGCCGCTGCGGCCTGAGCACATCAAGCCGCGGCTGCTCGGCCATTGGGGTACGACGCCCGGCCTGAACCTCATCTACGCACACCTGAACCGAGCCATTCGGCAGCGCGAGACTCCGTTCCTGTACGTCACCGGTCCCGGGCACGGCGGACCCGCGCTGGTCGCCAATACCTGGCTCGAGGGCAGCTGGACGGCGGAGTACCCGAACACGACGCGGGACGAGGCCGGCATGGCCCGCCTGTTCAAGCAGTTCTCGTTCCCCGGCGGTATCCCGAGCCATGTGGCCGCGGATGTCCCGGGCTCGATCAACGAGGGCGGCGAGCTCGGATACTCACTCAGTCACGCGTACGGCGCAGCCGCCGACAACCCCGATCTCGTCGTGGCCTGCGTGATCGGGGACGGTGAGGCCGAGACCGGTCCGTTGGCTGCGTCATGGCACTCGAACAAGTTTCTCGACCCGGGCCGCGACGGCGCGGTGCTGCCGATCCTGGCGCTCAACGGCTACAAGATCGCCAACCCCGCAATCCTGGCCCGGATCGGTGACGATGAACTGACCGCACTCCTGCAGGGGTACGGTCACGAGCCGTTCCTGGTCGAGGGCTCGGATCCGGAGACCGTCCATCAGGCACTAGCGGCGACGCTGGACCGATGCCTGGATCGGATCAGCGAGATCCAGCTCGAGGCGCGGACCGAGTCGCAGAGCCCTACGAGGCCCGTTTGGCCGATGATCGTGCTGCGGACGCCGAAGGGCTGGACCGGACCACGGGTTGTCGACGGTCTACCGGTCGAGGACACCTGGAGAGCACATCAGGTGCCGCTGTCCGGCGTACGGACCAACGAGGATCACCTGCGTCAGTTGGAGTCGTGGCTGCGTAGCTACCGGCCGGAGGAGCTGTTCGACGAGGGCGGCCGTCCGGTTGAGGCCCTGACCGAGCTGGCACCCGGTCCGGCGTTGCGGATGGGCTCGTCGCCGCATGCGAACGGTGGCCTGCTGAGCCGGGATCTGGAGCTGCCGCCGGTCGAGGAGTACGCCGTACCGGTGAAGTCGCCCGGGGCCGAGGACGGGGAACCGACGAAGGTGTTCGCGGCGTATCCGCGATGCGTTCCGCCTGAATGCCGACAATCTGCGGCTGTTCGGGCCGGACGAGACCGAGTCGAACCGGCTGAGCGCGGTCTACGAGGCGACGGAGAAGGCCTGGCTCGCGGAACGCCGGGACACCGATGAGCATCTCGCTCCGGACGGACGGGTGTTCGAGATCCTCAGCGAGCACACCTGCCAGGGCTGGTTGGAGGGGTATCTGCTGACCGGCCGGCACGGACTGTTCTCGTCGTACGAGGCGTTCGTGCACATCGTCGACTCGATGGTGAACCAGCACGCCAAGTGGCTGAAGACGATCAATCGGCTCGAGTGGCGACGCCCGATCCCGTCGCTGAACTACCTGCTCACGTCGCACGTCTGGCGGCAGGACCACAACGGCTTCTCGCATCAGGATCCGGGGTTCATCGACCACGTGGTGAACAAGAAGGCAGAAGTGGTCCGGGTCTATCTCCCGCCGGACGCGAACACACTGCTGTCCACGATGGACCACTGCCTGCGCACCCGGAACTACATCAACGTTGTTGTCGCAGGCAAGCAACCGCAGCCGAACTGGCTGGCCTGGGAGGCGGCCGCCCTGCATTGCGCGCGCGGGCTGGGTGTCTGGGACTTCGCCAGCAACGACGACGGTGATCCGGACGTGGTGATGGCCTGTGCGGGCGATGTACCGACGATGGAGACGCTCGCCGCGGTCGATCTGCTCCGCCAGCACGTGCCGGACCTGCGGATCCGCGTGATCAATGTGGTCGACCTGATGCGGTTGCAGGACGCCACCGAGCATCCGCATGGTTTGCCCGATGCCGAGTTCGACGCCCTGTTCACCACCGACAAGCCGGTGATCTTCGCTTACCACGGCTATCCGTGGCTGATCCACCGGCTGACGTATCGACGCAACGGGCACGCCAACCTGCACGTCCGCGGCTACATCGAGGAGGGTACGACGACCACGCGGTTCGACATGGTGGTCCGCAACAACCTCGACCGCTATCACCTGGCGATGGACGTGATCGATCGGGTCCCGTCGCTGCGCAGCCGGGCGGTGACGACCCGGCAGTACTTCGCCGATCAGCGAACCCGCCACCACGCGTACGTGATCAAGTACGGCGAGGACCTGCCGGAGGTGCGGGACTGGCGGTGGGTGTCCTGATGGACCTCCTGATCGTGAATGCCGGCTCGTCGAGCCTCAAGCTCCGGGTGCTGGCGCCGGACGACGAGGTGAAGGACGAGCGAGCGATCTCGGACTGGGACGGATCCGCCGACGCGCTGTCCGAGCTGGAGGCGGAGGCGGTCGTGCATCGGGTCATGCACGGCGGTTCACGGTTCGGCGGAGCGGTGATCGTGGACGACGAGGTGGAGGCGGCGATCGAGGAGCTGGTCCCGCTGGCACCGCTGCACCAGCCGCATGCGCTCTCGTTGATCCGGGCGTCGCGCCGTGACGATCGCCCGGTGGTCGCGTGTTTCGACACGTCGTACCACCGGACCATTCCTGATGCGGCCGCGACGTACGCCCTGCCGCTGGAGTGGCGGGCTCGCTTCGGCCTGCGGAAGTTCGGCTTCCATGGGCTGTCGCACGAGTACGTCGCTCGCACGGTCAGCGCACGGCGCATCGTGAGCTGTCATCTCGGCGCCGGTGCGTCCTTGTGCGCGATCGACGGCGGACGGTCGGTCGACACGACGATGGGTTTCACCCCGCTGGACGGCCTGGTGATGGCGACCCGCTCCGGCTCGGTCGACCCCGGGCTGTTGCTGTGGTTGCAGACCAACGGTGGGCTGACCGCCGAGGAGCTCGGCGACGCACTGGAACACCGGTCGGGGCTTCGCGGACTCACCGACAAGATCGGTGACCTGGCGGAGATCGTGGAGGCGTCGGACCAGGCGGCGAACAGGCTCGCGTACGACGTCTACATCCATCGGCTCACTGGGGAGATCGCCCGGATGGTCGCGGCACTGGGCGGGCTCGACGCGCTGGTGTTCACCGGCGGCGTCGGCGAGCACTCGGCGCCGGTGCGCGCGGCCACCTGTCGTGCGCTCGCGTGGCTGGGTCTCGTGCTTGATGCCAAGAGCAACGAAACGGCCGAGCCGGTGATCACCGCGCCGGACTCACCGGTGACGGCGTACGTCCTACCCGCCCGTGAGGACCTGGCGATGGCAGCCCAGGCCCGCCGCCTACTCGAGTAGGCGGCGGCTCGCACCTTCTGGGCCGGTACCCAGACGGCGATCAGGTAGCTGGGGGAGCCAGCGCCTGACGGACGAGGACGAGGGCGAACAGGACCAGGGTCAGGGCGTGGACGACGGTGCACCACAGGCAGATGGCGTCGATCTGGAACAGCTCCGCCCAGATCAGGTAGCAGACGAAGACGACTCCGACGAGTACGGCGGCCAGACGCAGCCGGCCGGGCCAGGGGGAGGGCATCCGCCAGGCCGGTGGCAGGGACAGCACCGTCATCCCGACGAAGAAGAGCAGGCCCAGGAGTGCGACCGGGATGCCGAAGAGCTTCGAGTATTCGCTCGAGGTGACCTTCAGGCAGTTCACGACGCCGGTGTCCGGGCAGGCGAGCGTGGTGCCGGCGGTGAAGTGCTCATAGGTCAGGTACGCCGCCACCGCGAGACCGGCGACGGACACGGCCAGGGTGGTCCACGGGAGCCAGCCCAGCCCGGTCGAGGTCTCGGAGCGTTGTGTCGTGCTGCTCACCGCTCAGCTCTTCCCGAGCTTCGCGGCGGCCGACTTCACCGTGTCGGTCGAGCACACGTTCGCCGGTTGGTTGTTGGTCATCGCGCAGATCGCCGCCGTGTAGACGTTCGCGGAGCCGACCACGGCCTTCGCGATCGGGCTGTTCGGATCCTTGAGCGAGTCGGCGATCTGGGCCTGCGTCTTCCCGGCGAGCAGGTCCGGGCTGTACGACGCGCCGGCCGACACGAACTTGCCGCCGAGGTCGACGAACGGGATCGACCCGCCGTCGCCCTGCACGTACGGCGGCTTGTTGTAGGTCTCGACGATCTTCTGGTCCTCGGCGGTCGGAGTGTCGAGCGGCTCGTAGCTGTTGCCGGCCGGCACGTTGCTCAGCTCCTCGACACCGGTGAACGAGAGGTACTGGCTGGTGTAGGTCGCGCCGTGGAAGGACAGGGTCGCGGTGTTCGGGTAGACGTCGGCACTGGCCGAGTGCGTCGTACCGAGGTTGCTGAAGGTGCCGAAGCGGGACAGTGCGACCGTGACCGGCCAGCGCTCGGCCGCGCAGAACGGGCAGTACTCGGCGCCGAAGTAGAGCATCTTCGGCTTGCCGTTCGCGGTCAGTGCCGGCGCGGTGATCGCGGACGGCCCGGCCTGGACCCCGGCGGTGCCGACCGCGGCGAAGGTCGACTCCGGAACCGACTTCAGCGCGGAGACGATCTCGGCGCTGGCGACACCGGAGGCTCCGGTCGCGTCGTTCTTCTTGCCGCCGCCGACCAGACGGATCGTGACCAGGCCGCCGACGATGACGATCACGACCACCACGGCACCGAGTGCGAGCAGAAGCCGTCGACGCCGCTCGGCCCGCTGCTGGGCAGCAAGCTGTGCCGCGATGCGCTCGCGGGCCTTGGCCTTCTGCTCGACACGCCTACTCATGACTCTCCTTCATTCACGACGCCCTCCGGGCAGGCCGAATCCGTTCGGCACCCATGGAAGACAACTGCTGATCATCCCCGGAAGTTCCGCTCCGTGAGAGCGAACCATCGTTCCGTCACCGCGAGATTACCGAGCGCTCGGATCGGCCCGCCGCGCGGGTAGGTTTCCGGGCATGGACTGGCAGCGATGGCATGACAAGTACGACGAGCCCGGGTCGGAACTGGCGCGCCGGTTGGCCGCCGTACAGGAGCACGTCCGGGCCGGCCTTGATCGGTGTCCGCCGGGTGAGTTGAAAGTGATCAGCCTGTGTGCGGGCCAGGGCCGGGACCTGTTGGAGGTGCTGCCCGATCACCCGCGCCGCGACGATGTCCGCGCGCGCCTGGTCGAACTGGATCCGCGCAACACGGCGTACGCCGAGAAGCTGGCGGACGGTCTGCCCCAGGTGGAGGTGGTGACCGGCGACGCGTCATTGACGGACCAGTACGACGGAATGGTGCCGGCGGACCTGGTCCTCGTCTGTGGGGTGTTCGGCAACATCTCGGCTGCGGACATCGAGCAGACAATCGCTGCTTGTCCGCAGTTCTGCCGTCCGGGCGCGACGCTGATTTG
Organism: Kribbella sp. NPDC051952; assembly: GCF_040680855.1. Classification (NCBI taxonomy): domain Bacteria; kingdom Bacillati; phylum Actinomycetota; class Actinomycetes; order Propionibacteriales; family Kribbellaceae; genus Kribbella; species Kribbella sp. NPDC051952. Next base: position 18,801 of record NZ_JBFAXQ010000037.1, on the reverse strand, counting down.
GACTCGGCACCGGGAGGAGCCGGATCTCGCGCCGCAGATCTGCGAGTGGTTCGAGACGCGCGGGTTCGAGCGGGTGTGGCTCTCGGATCCGAATGCCGGCTTCGGTGTCGGAGTGCATCGGTTCACGGGTGAGACGCGGCCGTTGGAGCTGGGTCGACGGCTGTTCAGCTTCGAGCGCGGCGGCGTCTGACGGTTGCCTCCCTGCGAGACATCGCTTATGTTACATAGGAGATGTCATATCGCATCACGGAGGTGCTGATGCAGGGCACGGACGAGACTGCGCGACGGTTGCTCGGTTCCGCGGCGATGCTGTCCCGGGATCCGGAGACCGAGATCGACTGGGATGCTCCGGTCGGCGACGGGTACGGCCTGAGTCCGGAGTGGAGCACGCTCTACGGCACGCCGTACTGGGATGAACTGAGCGAGGAGCAGCGGCGGGAGCTGACCCGGCACGAGGCGGCGTCGGTGGCGACGACCGGGATCTGGTTCGAGCTCATCCTGCAGCAGCTGATCCTGCGCGATGTGTACGACAAGCCGGCCCGCAGCGCCGAGTTCCAGTGGTCGCTGACCGAGATCGCCGATGAGTGCCGGCACTCGATCATGTTCGCGAAGGCGACCGCCCGGATGGTCGAGCCGTCGTACCGGCCGCGGCTGCTGGCGCGTGAGCTCGGCCGCGCGTTCAAGACGGTCGCGACGGGGGAGTCGGCGTACGCCGCGATCTTGGTCGCCGAGGAGGTCCTCGACGTCATGCAGCGCGGCTGGATGCGGGATCGCCGGGTCGAACCGCTGGTGCGGCAGGTGAACCACATCCATGTGGTCGAGGAGTCGCGGCACATGGTGTTCGCGCGCGAGGAGACCCGCGAGCGCCTCGCCGGTGCGGGCCGCGGCCGGCGGTGGGTCAGCGCGCTGGTGATCGCGATCGCGGCGGACATGATCGTGTCGAGCATGGTCGGCCGTGAGGTGTACGCGAACGTCGGTCTGGATGTGGATCGGGCGGTTCGCGAGGCGCGGCACAACGAGCATCACCGGTCGCTGCTGCGGACGAGCTGCGCGAACCTGATGGACTTCCTCGGGTCTGTCGGCCTGCTGACTCCCGCTGCGGCCCGGGTGTATCGGCGTACCGGGTTGTTATGAGCTACGCCATCTCCGGTGAGTGCTGCTCGGACGCCAGTTGTGTTGCGGTGTGTCCGATGAACTGCATTCATCCGTCACCGGGAGAGCCTAGATTCGGGGCCGGGGCGAGTCTGTTCATCGACCCGCGGACGTGTATCGACTGCGGTGCGTGCGCGGACATCTGCCCGGTCGACGCGGCCAAACCGGTGGATCAGTCCGCGCCGGAGGATGTCGAGCGGAACGCGGCGTACTACGCGGACCGGGAGCCGCTCGACGGGACGGACCTGGACGCCTGGCAGGCACCGGCGTACCAGACCTGGGGTGGGGGACCGCGGCGCGTGCTCGTCGTGGGTGCGGGGCCGGCCGGGATGTACGCGACGCGCGAGTTGCTGCTCCGGACCACGGCCGAGGTGACGCTGGTGGATCGGTTGGCCGAGGTCGGTGGGCTGGCGCGGTTCGGTGTCGCGCCGGATCATCCGCGGACCCGGCAGATCATCTCCACCTTCGAACGTATCGCGGAGCATCCGCGGGTGCGATGGCGTCCGGGGACCGACGCGGCCGGGCTCGCGAGCGGGTACGACGCAGTGATCCACGCGGTCGGCGCCTACCAGAGCCGGCGGCTGGGGATCCCGGGTGAGGAAGCCGCCTGCGCTGCCGAGGACTTCGTTGCCTGGTACAACGATCGGCCTGGCGCCGTGCTGCCGGTGGAGCTGACCGGTCCGCGGGCGGTTGTCGTCGGCAACGGTAACGTCGCTCTCGACCTGGCCCGGGTGCTGTTGAGCGATGAGACGCGGTTGGCTCAGATGGAGCTGCGGGACGACGTACGGCGTACTCTCGCGGCGAGCGGGATCCGGGAAGTGGTTCTGCTCGGTCGTCGCGGTCCGGAAGAGGCGGCGTACACGGCTTCCGCACTGGACGAGCTGTCGGCGTTTCCGGGTGCTCAGCTGCGGTTCAACGCCCGGCCGACCCGGTGGAGCGAGGCCGGGCTGGAGCTCGACACCGGCGAGACGATTGCTGCGGGCAACCTGTTCACCGCGATCGGGTTCGAGGGCAAGCCGGTCGCCGGGCTGCCGTTCGACGCCGAGCGTGGCGTCGTACCGAACGTCCGCGGCGCCGTCGTCGACCGGCCCGGACAGTACGTCGCGGGCTGGATCAAACGCGGCGCTCGCGGTGGGATCGGGATCAACAAGGCGTGCGCCCAGGAGACCGTCCTGACCATGCTCGCGACCAGTTAGGTCGTCCAGGGACGCAGCTTCTCCGGGTTGCGGACGGCCCAGATGTTCGCGATCCGGTCGTCGGCGATGTCGAACGCGATCACGGTCTCGATCACGCCCTCGAACTCGATCACCAGGCCGGGCTGACCGTTCACGGTCCGCTCCAGCAGGGTGCGGCCGTAGGCGATGATCGGCAGGCCGACGAAGTACTGCGCGACCTCGGCGTTGCCGTGGACCGGGTACAGGGCGGCCGTGACCACACCGCCGCCGTCGGCGGTCGCGGTGACCTCGGGGTCGAGGAGCGTGATCAGCGCCTGGATGTCGGACGCCTCCCAGGCCTGCTTGAACTTGCCGATCAGCTCGGAGCGCTGGGCGGTCGGCGGCGGGGGATTCTGCGAGGAGTTGATCCGGCGCCGGGCCGAGGAGGCGAGCTGACGGCAGGCGGCCGGAGTCCGTCCGACGATCTCGGCCACTTCCGGGAAGGGGTACCGGAACACGTCGTGCAGGATGAACGCGACCCGCTCGGCCGGCGTCATCGCGTCGAGTACGACGAGGAACGCCATGTTCACCGACTCGTCCAGGGTCACCCGGTCGGCCGGATCGGCGCTGGTCGTCCACTCGGAGGTCTCGGGCAGCGGCTCCGGGACCCACTCACCGACGTACCGCTCGCGCCGCGCCCGGGCCGACTTCAGGAGGTCGAGGCAGATCCGGCTGGCGACCTTGGACAGCCAGGCACCGGGTACGTCGATCGCTTCCTGCTCGCGGGGTGACATCGCGTACCACCGGGCGTACGTCTCCTGGACCACGTCCTCGGCGTCGGCCAGCGAGCCGAGCAGCCGGTAAGCGAGGTTGATCAGCTGCCGCCGCTCGCTCATGATCGCGCTCAGTCCCGGATCGAGCCGCTCGTCCCCGGTCATGATGCTTCCCTTCGGTCAGATCCACCGTCCCTGGTACGACGAAACTCCGTACCCGACTGTGAGGTCTCACAGTCTCGCCGGTCGTTTCGTCGTACAGACATGACAACACAGCAGGCAATTGACGAGGTGGAGATCCGCGAGCGGATCGAGGTTCTGCGCACCGGGATCATGACCGGAGACCTGGAGGCGCTGAAGACGATGTTCGCGCCGAATCTGGTCTCGTTCGACGTGGAGGCGCCGCTGCGGCACCTCGGCGCGGAGAAGAAGTGGAAGAACTGGGAGGGGGTCTTCAGCTTCTACCAGCAGCCGATCGGGTACGAGGTCCGCGACCTCACCGTGCTCGTGGACGGCAACCTGGCCGTCGTCTACAGCCTCAACCAGATCAGCGGCACGATGGCGAACGGCATCAAGAGTGAGTACTGGGTCCGCTGGACGGCGGCCTGGCAGAAGCTCGACGGCCAGTGGATGATCGTCCACGACCAGGTGTCGTTCCCGACCTACATGGAGACCGGTCAGGCCGCGAAGGACCTCACGCCCTGAGCCACTCCGGCCAGGGCCGCAGCTCGCCCGAGGCCTCGGCGAGCGCGGTCAGGATATCGGGGGTCGTCGGGCGGTGCCGAGGGTCCGGCTCAATCAGTCGGTCGAGGATCGGGAAGGATTCCTTCGCGGCTTCGATCAGCGTCTGACCGAGGCTGAAGAGGTCCATCGCGATCGAGACCGGGGCGCAGGCCTCCTGTTCGGGCGAGGCGTAGCCGATGGTTCCGACCGGGTGGCCGGCCGGTTGTTCGCTACCCAGCCGCCGGGCCGTGCCGAAGTCGATCAGGATCGGCCGGGCGTCCCGCAGTACGACGTTCTCCGGCTTCACGTCCAGGTGGGCGAGGCCTCGGTGGTGCAGGGCCATCAGGGCAGGGAGCAGTTGCGCGCCGAGGAGAGCGGTCTCTTCGACCGTGAGTACGCCGTTGTCCTCGAGCTCGTCGGCCAGCGTCGGGCCGTCGACGTACTCGACCATGAGGTGTGGGATCGCGTCGTCGGTGCCGTCGGCGAGGAGCCGGGGGAGTGCCGGGTGGTGATTGCCGGCCAGGGCGGTGGTCTCGCGGCGGAGGGTCTTCACGGCGCGGGGGTGCTGGATCTGGTGCGGCCGGGCGGCCTTCAGTACGGCGGGACACCAGAGGTCGGCCGACCAGACCAGCCAGGTCTCACAGCGGTGGCCGACACCGAGCCGGTCGAGGGCGAACACTCCACCCGGCAACTCGCAGCCCTCGGCCCAGTCCCAGACGGGGAGTCCGTCCTCGGTGTCGACGTTCATGGTCGGCCTTCCTGATCACGAGGTGTGAGCCTGCCGCCGGGTATGAGCCGGCGGCAGGCTGGTGGGTCAGCTGCGCGAGCGGCTGCGGGAACGGCTGCGGCTGCGCGAACGGGACCGGCTACGGGACCGTCCACGGCCGTGGTGCATGACCGGCTTGATGCGGAGCATGGTGGTCACCTCCTTCCACTGAGTTGGTGTTCGGACAGGCTGACGACCCGGTCGGCGATGGCCGCCAGGTCGCGATCGTGGGTGACCAGCAGCACCGTGCGGCGCGCGGTCGTGGTCCGGATGGCCTCGATCACGGCTGCGGCCGAGACCGGGTCGAGGGAGGCGGTCGGCTCGTCCAGCAGGACCATCGGGGCGGAGGAGACCGCGGCGCGGGCCAGGGCGACCCGGCGGCGCTGGCCGCCGGACAGACGGATGCCGCTCTCGCCGAGGGGTGTGTCGTAGCCGTACGGCATCCGGTCGGCAAACTCGTCCACCAGTGCCGACCGGCCGGCCGCGATCACTCCGGCCCGGGTGGCGTTCTGGTTGCCGAAAGCGATGTTCTCGGCGACGGTTGCGTCCAGCAACCACGGGTCCTGCGGGACGAACGCGAACCGGTCCCGCAGGCTGCGCTGGTCGCAGTCGCGGACGTCGACCCCGTCGATCAGGATCCGGCCGGCGTCGACGTCGTACAGGCGGAGCAGCAGTTGGAGCACGGTGCTCTTGCCGATGCCGCTGGGGCCAAGCAGGCAGACGGTCTCGCCGGCCGCGATGTCGAGGTCGAAGTGGTCGAGTACGGGTCGGCCGGGCTCGTAGCCGAAGGACACGCGCTCGAACCGTACGCCGGAGCGCAGTGCTGGGGCCGGGCGAGCGTCGTACCGATCCTCGACTGCCTCGTCGCAGTCCAGGACCTCGCGGACCCGCAGAGCACTGGCGCCGGCCTTGGCCAGTACGACGGACAGCCGGGTCAGGCCGCGGACGGGGGAGTAGAGGTCGCGAAGGTAGGCGAGTACGACGAGGAGTTGGCCGACGGAGAGCGCTCCGGCGAGGACGTGCTGTCCGCCGAGGACGAGCACCAGCGCGGCGCCGATCGCAAGTACGACGTCCGCCATCGGGGTCCAGCGTGCATCCACGTCGATCGCTCGCAGTTCAACATCCAGTACGGCGCGGTTCCGGGTGCCGAAGATTGCGGAGGCTCGGTCGATCCGGCCGAAGGCCTGGACGGCGCGGACGTTCCGCAGCAGGTCGGTCGTTGCCCCTGCCAACCGTCCCGACTCGGTCCGGGCGTCGTGCTGAGCCGTGCGGATCAGCCGGCGCTGACGGACCGCCAAGGCGACCAGGACGGGGGCGACCGTGAGACCGATGAGGGCGAGCTCGGGGTCGAAGGCGAACAGGAGCGCGAGAACACCGATCAGCATCACCGCATCCGGCAGGAACGACGTGGTCACCGCGACGACCGCGTCGAGCAGCCGACCGACGTCCGTGGTGAGACGGGATACCAGCTCGCCGCTGCGCATCCGGTCGTGCCAGCGGAGTGATCGGGTCATCGTGCGCTGGAACATCATGGCGCGCAGCGACGCGCCGATCCGCTCAGCAGCACCTTCGACCGTCCGGAGGCTCGCCATATCGAGCAATCCGATGATTGTTGACAATAGGACGCTGCCCAGGGCGGCCAGCGTGAGGACGAGAAGCGGATCCGCGGCCGGGTTCGGGCCGAGGGCATGGTCGACCGCGAGGGCCAGCGGCCAGGGGCGGACGAGCACCGCGCCGACTCGCAGTACGACGAGGCCGGCCGCGGCGGCGAGTGCAGGCAGCTGCACTCGGGCGGCAGGCCCGGCGACGGCGAGTGAGAGCGGGAGCTTCATGCCGTCAACAGTCGTCGCGGGATGGTCGGCGCCGGTAGTGCACCTTGGTACTACGACTGTCGTCGGGGCTGTTTCGCCGTACCCGGGCCCTTACGATCCCAGACATGGTGAGACTGCTACGTCCGCGCGGGGACCGCGAGCCGATCTCGACGGTCGGGCTGCTGGTGCGCTTCACCGCGGCCGGACTGATCGTGCTGCTCTCCCTGGCCGCGTTGATCGCCTTCGTGGCGCGACAGGCCGGGGTCGAGCAGGCGACGGATTCGGCCCGGCAGGTGACGTTCGTGACCGCGCGTGGGGTGGTCGAGCCGCGGCTCACCCCGGCCGTGGTCGCCGGTCAGCAGGCGGCATTGCAGGATTTCGACAGTGCGATGCGGAAGTACGTCCTGCAGGGCTCGCTCGTCCGGGTGAAGTTGTGGAATGCCGACGGTCGGATTGTCTACTCCGACGAGCAGCGGTTGATCGGGCAACAGTTCCCGCTCGGCGCCGAGGAGCTCGAGGCGCTCCGCCTGCAGGGGAGCAGCGCGTCCGAGGTCAGTGACCTGAGCCGGCCGGAGAACCGGTTCGAGATCCCGTACAAGAAGCTCCTCGAGGTGTACGTCGGGGTGCGGGGGACCAACGGAGAAGCGCTGCTGTTCGAGGCGTACTTCCAGTACCAGGCCGTGACCGAGGCGGGTCAGGCCGCGTGGCAGCGGTTCGCGCCACCTACCTTGGGTGCCTTGCTGGTGCTGGAGCTCGTGCAGATTCCGTTCGCGTGGTCGCTGGCTCGACGGGTGCAGCGGCAGCAGCGGGACCGGGAGCGGTTGCTGCAGCACGCGGTCGACGCGTCGGATGCCGAGCGTCGGCGGATCGCGGGGGAGTTGCACGATGGCGTCGTGCAGGAGTTGACCGGGCTGAACTATGCGCTGGATGCGATGCGGCTGGGCAATCCGACCGAGGGACAGCGGGCCGATCTGATCGCGGAGAGCGCAGGTCGGTTGCGGGGGAGTATCGGGTCGCTCCGGTCGCTGCTGGTGGACATCTACCCGCCGAATCTGGCCGAGGAAGGGCTCGCGTCGGCGTTGGCCGAGTTGGCGGGCGGGCTCGAGCGGGCGGGGATCGACGTACGCCTCGAGACCGACACCGCCGAGGAGTTGCCGCCCGCAACCGCCGCGTTGTTGTTCCGGGCGGCGCAGGAAGTGGTGCGGAACGTGGCTGCCCACAGCGGTGCGCGCGAGGTGCTGATCAAGGCGCAGCGGGTGGACGGGCGTGCCTTGTTGATTGTCGACGACGACGGCCGGGGCTTCGACGAATCGCGGCTCGATGAGCGGAGCAGCAACGGGCACCTCGGGCTACGCTCGATCGGCGACCTGCTCGCGGAATCGGGTGGCACGCTGACAGTCCGGGCCGCGCCCGGTCAGGGGACACGGGTGGAAGCCGAGGTGCCGGTGTGATCCGGGTGTTGATTGTCGACGATCATGCAATCGTACGAACCGGCCTGTCCCAGCTCCTCGGTACGGCGGACGACATCGAGCTGGTCGGGGCCGCGAGTGACGGTGCCGAGGCGGTGACGATGGCGGCCGAGCTGCAACCGGACGTCGTACTGATGGATCTGTCCATGCCCGGTACGGACGGGATCGCGGCGACCCGGCAGATCGTGGCGGCTGTCCCAGCGGCGCATGTGCTGGTGCTGACGTCGTTCAGCGACCAGTCGCGGATCCTGGACGCGTTGCAGGCGGGTGCCGAGGGGTATCTGCTGAAGCACAGTGAGCCTGAGGTGATCCTGGCCGGGGTGCGGGAGATCGTGGCCGGCGGGTCGCCGCTGGATCCGAAGGCGGCGCGGGTGCTGCTGACGAACCGTCGCAGTCCGGGGCCGGAGACCAAGCTGACCGATCGCGAGCAGGAGGTGCTCGACATGGTCGGCGCCGGCCTGCCGAACAAGACGATCGCGCGCCGGCTCGGGATCAGTGAGCGCACGGTGAAGGCGCATCTCACGAATGTGTACCAGCGTCTGGGCGTCACCGACCGCACCCAAGCGGCCCTCTGGGCCCAGCGCCAGCAGCGACGGGACGAGTAGGTACTAGTACCAAGGTCCGATGGTGCTCATGGGCCGCGTAGGACACGATCGAGGCATGGACTCGGAAGACGTACGCCGTCGACCGGTTGTGTTGCAGACCGGCGCAGAAGACCCACAGCCGGCCCGACGGTCGGTGCGCTACCTCGCCTGGGCCGGCACCGGGCTGCTCGGCCTGGTCGCCGCGGCCGGCCTGGTCGCCGGAGGTACGGCGGTCTGGTCCGCGTTCGACCCCGGTACGCCGGGCAACTCGCCGGCGCCACTGTGGTTCCCGCCACCCGAGACCATCGCTCCCCAGAGCTCGAAGGTCACCACAACGCCGGACGACCACGGCGGCGACCGCACCCGCACACCCGAGACTCACGCCACCACGCCGGATGATCACGGTGGCGACCGGACCCAGAGCCCGAGGACGTCGTCCAGTACCTCGCGCACCACCGAGCCCGGCGACGACAAGGGCGGCGACCGCTCGAAGCCCACCTCCGGCAAATCAGGTTCCGGCAAGTCCGGCTCCTCCGATGGCAAGTCCGGTTCCTCCGACGACAAGTCCGGCCACAACTAGGGGACGATCTGGGTGCCGCCGGCGCCTTTGATCACCGCCGCCGCATCGTCGAGCGACCCGATCGCGGCCCGTCCCTTCGTGGCCTCCACGAACCGTGCGGCCGCGGTCACCTTCGGCCCCATCGATCCCGCCGGAAACCCGATCGCCGCCAGCTCCGCGACCCCGATCTCCCGCAGCGGGCGCTGCGTCGGAGTCCCGTAGTCGAGGTAGACCGCCGGCACATCCGTCAGCATCACCATCAGATCGGCCCGCAGTTCGGTAGCGATCAGTGCAGCAGTCAGATCCTTGTCGACCACCGCATCGACCCCGGCCAACCCGCTGGCGCGCTCGGCAACCGGCACCCCGCCGCCACCCGCCAAGATCACCACAACCCCGTTGCGAAGCAGGACCTCGGCCGCATCCAGCTCCACCACCTGCTGCGGCTCGGGCGAGGCAACGACCCGTCGCCACTGATCACCGTCCGGCCGGAACGACCAGGTGGTCCGCAACTCCAGCCGCCGCGCCTCCTCCTCCGGATACCCGGTCCCGACGAACTTGGTCGGCGTACCGAACGCTGGATCGCTCGCGGAGACGACCGTCTGCGTCACCAGGGTGACCGCCGGGCGTGGCAGCCCTGCGTTGTGGAGTGCCTGCTGGATCCAGTACCCGATCACCCCTTGGGTTTCCGCGACGAGGTCGCTGAGCGGATAGGGCTTCGACAGCCCCGGATCCGACGTACTCTCCAGCGCGAGCAGGCCCACCTGCGGACCGTTGCCGTGCACAAATACCACCTCGTGCTCGGCCGCGACCGCCGCCAACGCCGGCGCCGCCGCGGCCAAGTGGGCGACCTGCACGTCAGCGTCCGGCCGTTCCCCCCGCCGCAACAACGCATTCCCCCCGAGCGCAATCACCATCCGCATGAGGCCAGGGTCGCACGTGTCGGATCGGCGCCGGGGCCGATCGTCTGCAGAGTGTCGGGTGGGTGAAACTGGGTGCATGGAGGCACACGGGTGAAGTACGTGTTGTCCGGAATGAGTACCGAAGACGAACTCGCCCGCGTGGTGCGTGATCACGCGGGCAAGTTGGCCGGGGCGCTGGTGTCGATGCTCGGCGACTTCTCCGCCGCCGAGGACCTGGTCCAGGACGCGGTGGAGATCGCGCTGCGCCGCTGGCCGGTCGAAGGCATCCCGGATCGGCCGGATGCGTGGCTGTTCACGGTCGCCAAGCGCCGCGGTCTCGACGTACTGCGGAGACAGCAGAACTACCGGGCCAAGCTGGCCCAGCTGGAATGGCCGGCCCAGCCCGCGCCCGACGACCGGCTCCGGTTGATCTTCACCTGCTGCCACCCGGCGCTCGCCCGCGAGGCTCAGATCGCCTTGACGTTGCGCGTGGTCTGCGGACTGACGACCGCGCAGATCGCGGCAGCCTTCCTGGCGTCGGAGTCGGCCGTCGCGCAGCGGATCACCCGGGCCAAGCGCAAGATCACCGACGCCGGGATCCCGTACCGCATCCCGCGTGATGACGAAGTTGCCGAACGCCTGGCCGAGGTGCTGACAGTGATTTACCTGCTCTTCAACGAGGGCTACCTGTCCAGCACCGCCGAGCGTGTCCATTCCCGCGACCTGGTCGACGACGCCGAGTGGCTCACCGCCCTCCTACATGGCCTGCTGCCCAACGAGCCTGAGGTAGGCGGCCTGCTCGCGCTGATCCGCCTGCATCGAGCCCGTACGGCGGCCCGCTTCACGACCTCCGGCGAGTTGATCCTGCTGGAGAAGCAGGATCGCGGCCGCTGGGACCAAGCCGCTATCGCCGACGCGACCACCCTGCTGACCCGTACGGCGCGGCGCCACCATGCACCGGGTCCGTACCAACTGCAAGCAGCGATCGCCGCCTGCCACAGCGAGGCTCCGACCTGGGCGGAAACAGACTGGGAGCAGATCCTCGTCCTCTACGACATGCTGCTGACCTTCCAGCCGACACCGGTGACCCGCCTGCATCGAGCTGTCGCGCTCTCCTTCGTCAACGGATCGAAGCGCGCTCTCGCCGAGCTCGACGAACTGGAGACCCAGCTTCGGGCCTATCCGTTGTTCCACGCGACCCGGGCCCAGTTTCTCCGTGACCTCGGCCGCGACGCCGAGGCGCATGCTGCGGACGAGCGGGCCGCGTCGCTGACCACCAATCCGGCGCAACTCGGCCTGCTGGAGGAGCGGCTGGCCCAATAACCCACCATCCTGGCTGCATGGGTGAACTGGGGCGGGGCGAACGGCTGTGGTTCCTGGACTGGCTACGAGTACTCGCGGTGTTCGGGGTGTTCCTGTTCCACACCCTGCGGCCCTTCGACGACGGTGACTGGCATGTGAAGAACGCGGAGACCAGCGAGGGCATCTCGATCGCGATCGCCTTCCTCGGGCTCTGGGGTCTGGCGTTCTTCTTCCTGCTCTCGGGTGCCGGTGCGTGGCTCGCCCTCCGCTGGCGGACCGCGCTCGCATTCCTGAAGGAGCGCAGTCTGCGGCTCTTGGTGCCGTTCGTGATCGCGTACGTCGTGCTGTCACCACTGCAGTACTTCATCGAGGAGCACCACAAAGGCCGCTCGACCGCGTCGTTCCTCGGTGACGCGAAGACGTTCTTCAGCGACCTCGGTGGTGATGCGCCACTCTGGCTGCGCGACACCTACCACCTGTGGTTCCTCGTGTACCTGATCCAGTTCGCCGTACTCGGCCTGCCGCTGTTCCTCTGGTTGCGGGGGCGGCCGAAGGACTGGATCGCGCGGCGGTGCGAGCGGCGCGGATCGATCCTGCTGCTCGCGATCCCGCTGATTCCGATCCACTGGTTACTGCTGGCCGCGCCCGGTCCGGATCACGGGTGGGGCGAGTTCATCTTCTTCTTCGACTTCTTCGTGGTCGGGTTCCTGGTGATGTCGGACCAGCGCCTGGTCGCGGCCGTACGACGGGATGCTCTGCCCGGACTCGTCCTCGGGATCGGCGCCTTCGTGCTCGGGGTTGTCACCGGGATCATCGACTTCCTCGAGGGCTGGTGGGAGGACCCGGGCTACTCGTGGCAGTACCTCTGGTACTCGCCGCTGATCACTCTCGCCGTGTGGGGCTGGCTGACCGCGGTCCTGGGCGGCGGCATGCGACTGGCCGCGTTCCGGCGCCCGCTACCCGTCCCCCTCGCGCGCGCGGCGATGCCGTACTTCATCGTGCATCAGCCGATCATTCTCGCGATCGCCTACTTCGTGGTGCAGTGGGACGCGGGGATCTGGACCAAGTACGCCGTACTGATGCCGGCTGCCTTCGTGGTGTCGGCGGCCCTCGCGCTGCTCTTGTCCGCGCTGCCCGGAGTGTCGACGCTGCTTGGCGTCAAACGGGTCAGACGCTCCGAAGAACCGACACCACAATCCCCAGGATGACCGCGTTGTCGCCGTCGATCACGTCGTACGCCGGGTTGCGCGGCTCGAGATACACGTGGCCGTTGCGCCGGCGGTACACCTTGACCGTCGCCTCCTCGTCGATCATCGCGGCGACGATCTGACCCGAATGCGCCTCGGACTGCTGCCGGACCACGACGAGGTCGCCGTCGCAGATCGCGGCGTCGATCATCGACTCACCGCGGACGCGCAGGCCGAAAACGTTCCCGCCGCCGGTCAGCCCGCGGGGGAGTTGCATGACGTCGTCCACGTGCTCGATCGCGGCAATCGGCGTACCGGCCGCGATATCGCCGACCACGGGCACCGGCACCGAGTCCTCGGACTCGCGTGCGGCCTGCTCCGGCAGGAACATCCGTACGTCGATCGGCCGGGAGACCGACGGGCTGCGTCGCAGGAAGCCCTTGTCCTCGAGACTGGCCAGGTGCTTCGACACCGACGACGAGGAGCGCAGCCCGACCGCGTCACCGAGCTGCCGGCTGCTGGGCGGATACCCGTACCGCGTCACCCAGTCCCGAATCACCACCAGGATCCGCTGTTGCCGCTCCGGTAGGGCGGCGGTGTCGAGGTCCCCGAACGGGTCAAGATCAGTCACCGCGAGATCTTAGTTCGATCCGTCCCGCGGACCCCCGACCGACCCGCCGGACCGTTTTGGCAACATCCGCGGATCGGCTCCGACGTCGCCCCCGAGAGCGTGCAGAGGGCGCGCCCGAGGAGGGAGGTCAAAGATGAACGTCGGACGCGCACGGTGGTCGGTGACCGCGGTGTTCTTCGTCAACGGATGCCTGGTGTCCACCTACCTGTCCCGCATCCCGTCGCTGAAGGCCGAGCACCAGTTGACCGAGGCCCAGCTCGGCATCGTGCTCACGTTGTTCGGGGCTGCGGCGCTGGTGTCGATGCAGTTCGTCGGCGGTCTGGTGGCTCGGGTGGGCAGCCGGAGGTTGATCCGGATCGCGCTCGCAATCCTTCCCGTTCTGCTGGCGGGCGTCGGTCTGGCGCGCAACGTTCTACAACTCGGTGCTGCGGTCCTCCTGATGGGGCTGGTGCATGGTGCGGTCGATGTGGCCATGAACGCTCATGCGGTGACGGTGGAGCGGCTGCGCGGCCGGCCGATCCTGAGCGGGTGCCACGCGGCCTGGAGCGTGAGTGCGGTGCTGACCTCGCTGCTGAGTGCGGCGGCTACCCGTGCCGACGTCGGCCTGGGTACGCAGTTCGTCATCGTGGCCGCCGTACTCCTGGTGGCCGGGCAGGTCGTCACGCGTGGGTTGCTTCCGCCCGGCGCTGATCAGACCGACCGGGTGACGCGCTCCAGGTGGACGTCGGGCTGGACCCGGCCGGTACTCATCTTCGGCGCGATGGGGTTCGTGGTGATGATGGGTGAGGCGGCCGTGATCAGCTGGAGCGGTGTATTGCTGCACGAGTCGCGCGGTGCGGACCTCGCGACGGCCGGCCTCGCGTTCACGGCGTTCACCGCCTTCCAGACCGTCGGGCGCTTGATCGGCGACCGGCTGACCGAGCGGTACGGCGCCGCCGCATTGTTCCGGAGCTGCGCACTGGTGGCGGTGATCGGGCTGGCCGTGGTCGTCGCCGTACCCCTGTGGCCGGTGTCGATCGCCGGCTTCGCGTTGGTCGGGCTCGGCGGATCGGTCCTGCTCCCGCTGATCTTCAGCGCGATCGGCCGGACCGGCGAGGCCGCGACCGCGGTGTCGCGGCTCACCACCTTCACGTACGCCGGTGTCCTGATCGGACCGGCCATCGTCGGCTGGTTCGCGGCCGCGGTCGGACTGATCTGGACGTTCACCGGCCTCCTGCCGCTGCTCATCGGCGTGGCGGCGAACAGCCGGCTGATGGCAGCGCGCTCGGTAACCCCGCAGGTTGCGGCAACGCGCTAGCTGACCTGGGACAGGAGGGTGATCAGCTGGTCTCGGTCGAGGTCTTCGGAGCGCGGGGCGTTGATCCGCTCGCAGATGGCGAGGGCCTGCCGCCACGCGTCGGCGGCCTCGGACGTCCGCCCGGCCGCGTAGTAGGTGTGGCCGAGATTCGACAGTACGACGGCCTCGCCCCAGGGGTAGCCGAGATCCCGGTGCAGGCGGAGGGACTCGAGGTGGCAGCTGAGGGCTTCGTCGTACCGGCCGCGGGCGCGTTCGATGGTGCCGAGCGTGTCGAGCACCGGACCTTCGCCGCGGCGGCTGTTGTTGCGCCGGTAGTAGCGGATCGCCTCACCGGCGGTCGCGGCAGCCTCGTCGTACCGGCCGGCGGCGTGGTAACAGGCGGCGAGGTTTCCGTGCGTCCGGGCCTCACCGGCCTCGTCACCGATCCGGCGCTTGATCTCCAGCGATTGGTGGTTGAGCGCGATCGCCTCGTCGATACGGCCGAGTTTGTCGTGGGCGATGGCCAGATTGCCGAGCGCGCGGGCGGCACCGATGTCGTGGCCCGCGGTGGTGAAGAGCGCCCGTGCGCGCTCGAAGTGGACGATCGCCCGTTCGCAGTCGTCGCCCTGGTCCTCGTAGCGCAGCCCGAGGCTGTTGTGGGTGAAGGCCGCGGGCAACGGGTCATCGAGCCGGCTGCAGCTGTCCAGCGCCAGGTGCAGGAGTTCGGTCAGCAGGTCGAGGTCGCGGCCGCTCAAGTCCCCCTCGCAGGACTCGACGAGCTCGTAGGTGTGGCGGTCGTGGCCGGTGGCATGCGCGAGCCGGATCACGGCCGCGAGCACCTGCCGCTCGTCGTCGAACCATTGGACCGCGTCGGCCGCGTGCTCGAAAGTCAGTGGAGTGACGCCAGCCGGTGGTGGCGGCAGCTCGCGCAGGGTTCCGCGGTCGTCGCGTACAACGCGGGCGTTGAACGCGGTGTAGACGTACCAACTGAGGAGCCGGTCGAGCCCCTCCGCTGCGTCCGGCAGCCGCTGGCTGAGCTCGGCGGCGTGCGCCCGGACCAGGTCGTGCATCTCGTACCGGCCGTGGCCGGCGTCCTTCACGAGGTGCAGGTCGGCGAGCCGGTTCAGCAACCGGCGCGCGTCCGAGTTGGTTGCCCCAAGCAACGCTGCAACAGCCGGTACGGCGAAGTCGTTGGCCGGGAACATGCCGAGATGCTCGTAGAGCCGGGCAGTCGCGGGCTGGAGCGCGCGATGCGACCACGAGAAGATCACCCGCAGGTCGGCCGATTCGTCGTCGGTCTGGAAGGCGTCGAGGACCGACTTCTCCGCCTGGAGCTGACCGATCAGCGTGGCCACATCGTCCGGCGTACGGCCGGCCGCATGCTCGGCCGCGATCGCCAGCGCGAGGGGGAGATGACCGCAGCTGCGAGCGAGCTCCGCGACGTCCGAGTCCGCGTCCGGAGCGATCGAGCGGATGAGTCGCTCGGAGTCGGCCGGGGTGAGCTCGGTCAGCGTGACTCGGTGGGCGCCGTCGCGGACGACCAGGCTGCGGAGGCGGTCCCGGCTGGTCACGATGACCAGACAGCCACGGCCAGGAAGCAGTGGGCGGAGCTGGTCGGCGTCACGGGCGTTGTCGAGCAGGAACAGCATCCGGCGGCCGTCGAGCGTGCTGCGGAGCAGCGCGGTTTGCTCGGCCTCATCCACGGGGATCCGCTCGGCGCGAACCCCGAGACCGCTGAGCAGCAACCGAAGAGCCGAAGGCGTCGACATCACCTCGGCGGGGTCGAACCCGCGCAGGTTGAGGTGGAGCTGACCGTCGGGGAAGAGGTGCCGGACCTGATGCGCCCAGTGCACGGCCAGCGTGGTCTTGCCCGCGCCACCGACTCCACAGATCGCAGCGACCACGGTCGGAGGGTCGTCGCCGTCCAGGTCTTCGAGGAGCTCGTTCAGGGCCTTGAGCTCGTCCTCGCGGCCGGTGATGCGGGTGTTCTCGGGCGGGAGTTGCCTCGGCACGACTGCCTGACGGATCGGCGCCGGCGCGGCGTTGGCATCCGAGTCGGCCGCTAGGAGGTCCGCATGCAGCGCGCGCAGCTCGGCTCCTGGATCGACCCCGAGCTGCTCGGAGATCAGACGGCGTACGTCGTCGTAACAGGCCAGGGCCTCGGCGTGCCGGCCGGTGGCGTCGAGGAGCCGGATCAGGCGTGCCCACAGTGGTTCGCGCAGCGGGTACTGACTGGTCAGGTCCCGAACCTCGGCGAGCAAGGGCTCGAGGGTGCCGCCGGCGATGTCGAGATCGATCCGGCGCTCGCGGGCGGTCAGGTAGCGCTCGATCAAGCCGGGCTGGATCGCCTCGGTGAACCAGTCGGAGGACAGGTCGGCGAACGGCGCTCCCACCCACAGCTCGAGCGCGGCCTCCAAGGCTCGCCGCTCGTCACCCGGCACCGGAATCCGGGCCGCTTGATCGAGTTCGTCGGCGAAACGCAGTACGTCGATACTCGGCCGGGGGAGCGCCAGGGCGTAACCCTCCGGGCGGGCCTCGATGACGTCGGGCGGGAGCATCGTCCGCAGCCGGGAGATACAGGTCTGCACGGCCGACCGGAGCCGGGCCGGCGGCTGATCGGTCCAGACCCGGTCGCCGATCGCCTCGATCGAGACGGTGTCACCGGCGGACACCGCGAGTACGGCGAGCAGATCGCGCAGTCGCGGTGCGGAGATCGGGAGCTCGGCACCCTCGACCCGGACCCCGAACGCACCGAGAAGCCGGACCTCGATCTCCGGGTCCAAACGCTCCTCGTTCTCCGCCATCCGCCCTCCAACTGCCAATTCCACACCCTAGCGATGAAAGAGTGCTTCCATGACTGCGCCGACGGAAGCTGTCCTGGACGCCTTCGGGCTGTCCGAACCCGCCGTCCTGTTGCCGGGTGGGCAGGGCGAGACCTGGCGCTCCGAGGGGATCGTGCTCAAGCGCGCCGAGTTGGAGAGCTCCTGGCGCGCGGAAGTGCTGGACGGGCTGCCGGAGTCCAGTGAGTTCCGGGTGGCGCGGCCGGTGCGGACTCGCGACGGTGAGTGGATCGCCTTCGGGTGGGAGGCGTCGTGGTTGCTGCCCGGAGCAACGGATACCGGACGGCAGGACGACGTACTGACGGCTGGGGCTGCGTTTCATGCGGCCGTGGCTGATCTGCCTCGGCCGGGGTTCATCGACGAGCGTGACGATCCTTGGTCGGACGGCGATCGGGTCGCGTGGGAAGAGCGGTCGATCGACGGCAGTCCGGCGTACCAGGAGGTGGTCGCGCCGCTGGTCGCGGCGCGTCGGCCGGTCGAGCTCGTCGCCCAGGTGGTGCATGGTGATCTGCCGGGGAACGTGATGTTCGCGGACGGGTTGCCGCCGGCAATCATCGACTGGCCGGTGTACTGGCGGCCGCCCGCGTGGGCAGCGGCCGTCGCGGTGGTCGACGCGCTGTGCTGGTACGGCGCCAAGCCCGACCTGGCCGAACGATGGTCACACCTGCCGGAGTGGGGTCAGATGCTCGTTCGCGCGCTGATCTACCGGATCGCAACCGACGAACTCGCCCAGGGCGCCCAGGTGTGGACACCTGCCCATCGCGCCGCCTACGCACCGGTGATCGAGCTCGCCGTCCCGTCCGCGCGCTGATTCGCCGGGAGCCGCGCGGCGACGAGAATGGTGCCGAAAGCAAGCACTCCGAGGACCGCGCCGATCCAGCCGACGGCCGGATAGCCCGCGCCCGCGCCGATGGCGAGTCCGCCGAGCCACGGTCCGACCGTGATCCCGACGTTGAAGGCCGAGATGTTGAATGCCGCCGCGAGCGTCGGCGCGGACCCGGCGACCGTGAACACCCGCGAGTTGACGGCGGGGTTGCTGGCGAATCCGAACGTGCCCACCAGCACGATCGCGGGTACGGCGAGCCACGGTGTGCCGGTCGTGAGCGCCAGCAGGACCGCGGCGGCGACGATGCCGGTCAGGCTCACCGTCAGCGTGGTGAACGGCCGGCGGTCGGCGAAGCGACCGCTGATCGAGATCCCGATCAGCGCGCCGACGCCGTACAGGGCGAGGATCAGTGGGACCCAGCCGTCGGACAGGCCCGTGGTCTCGGTCAGCAGGGGAGCGAGGTAGCTGAAGATCACCAGGATCGCCCCGGTCGAGAGAGCAGTGGTGCTGTAGGCGAGCCAGAGTTGGGGATTGGCCAGGACGCGCGTCTCCTGGCGCAACTGCGGAGCGTCGTGGGTGCGGCCCGCGGGAATGGTCGCGATGACGCCGATCATCGCGAGGGCCGAGAGGACGGCGACAGCCCAGAACGCGGAGCGCCAGCCGAGGTGCTGGCCGAGGGCGGTCCCGGCCGGCAGCCCGACGATCGTTGCGACGGTGAGGCCGCCAGCGAGGACGCTCATCGCCTTGGCTCGCGCTTGTGGACCGGCGAGCTGGATGGCGGTGACGGACGCGACCGCCCAGAACCCGGCGTACACGAAGGCGCCGACGATGCGGGTCGCGACGAGTACG
>NZ_JBFAXQ010000036.1:0-63085 GCF_040680855.1 Kribbella sp. NPDC051952 | reverse complement strand
CCCTGAGACGCGCAGAAGGCAAGCGCTCAGGCGCGGCTCCGTCGCTCCGCTCCTCCCGCACCTGCTACGCGCGCTCCCACCCACCCCCCGGCTGTCGCCGGTTTGGTCGGCTGTCGCCGACGTCAGCGGGCTGTCGCCCGCACGCTGCGCGCTGCCGCGCGCCTTCGACCACCCCGTGGTCCGGCGGGACCTGGTTCGCGAGCCAACCCGTGGATGCGCAGGCTGAGCACGACCGCGACGAGTCGGCCAGGTGGGACACGCCACGACCCCTCCGTCTGGGCCTTGTTCGATCTATGCTGCAAGTCCATGCAAGCTACGGGATGGGGTAGAGATCATGGCTTTGCGATACGTCGGCACCGACACCACCTGCCCGAACACGAACTGTCCGACCGTGTGGGTCGACGATGTCGACGGCAGCTTGGTGATTCAGGGATACAAGCTCGACGCTGAGGCGATGACGGAAGTCAACGCAACAGCTCCAGTTCAGGAGAACGAAGCGGTGGTGCGAATCCCGGCTCGAATGGCATCGGTCCTGAGAGGAGCGATGGGTGACAGCTGAACCTCTTGCCTTCCAGCTATTCCGCTCAGCTCAACGCAGCGCGCAGCACCTCGAGACTCGCGATCTGTACGAGCCCAACGACCCGGACTGGCACGAGTGGCAGGCGGGCAACCATTTCGACCCTGCCGTCCGCTGGCAGGTGTTCCACGACCTGGTGCGCGACACAACCGGCAGGGGAGTGGAGATCCGACGCGCCCGCATCGTCTCGGAGCCGATCAGTGACTACGTGAGGTTCGAGTACGACGTCACCGAGCCGCACAACATCGCCGCCGGCGAGGAGGTGCGGTGGCTACCGCGACAGCAGACAGCCGGCCTGCTGGTCCCACCGAACGACTTCTGGATCTTTGACGAGCAGATCGTGCTCTGGAACTTCTGCGACGGCGATGGGACCTGGGTAGGCGAAGAGCGCTCCGACGATCCGGATCTGGCTAAGTTGTGCGTAGCAGCATTCGAGGCTGTGTGGAATCGAGCAATCCCACACAAGGAGTACCAACCGAGCTGACACGAGGCCTGCAACCGTTGCCGACACCCCCCGCCTTCTCGAACGCCCAGAAGGCTAAACGCGACTTTGGTGCCCGTTTAGGTGAGATCCGGAAGACTGCCGGACTCACCGCACGGGCGCTCGCGTCGTCCTGCGGCTGGCACGAGTCAAAGGTGTCACGCATCGAAAACGGCAAGACGTCGCCGTCAGCCGACGACATTCGCCGGTGGGCCTCACGCTGTGAAGCCACGGACCAGACCGCCGATCTCATCGCCTCTCTGGAAGCGATTGAGGGCATGTTCATCCAATGGAGGCGGATGGAACGCGGTGGCCTTCGGCGCGCCCACGAGTCAGTCATGCCTATCTGGCAGCGCACCCGACGCTTCCGGACCTACTCACCTTGGTTGATTCCCGGCGCAGTACAGACGGAGAGCTACACACGCGCTCTTCTTCGCGGCACCGCAGCCCGCCGCGGGCTCCCAGATGACGTCGAAGGCGCCGTTCAGGTGCGAAACGAGCGCCTGCAGCTGCTTCACCAGAAGGACAGAACGTTCGCTGTTCTCATCGAGGAAGCTGTCCTCCGAAACGTCATGGGCGACACAGACGTCATGGCTGGCCAACTCGGTTACCTCCTCACCGTCAGCGAGCTGCCCTCGGTCTCCCTCGGCATCCTGCCCCTCGGCGCGGACCGCACAGCGATGCCACCAGTCGAGGACTTCTGGATCTTCGACGACGCCCAGGTCAACGTCGAACTCATCTCTGGCTACTTGACCATCACCCAGCCCGGCGAGGTCGCAATGTACGCCGACGCTTTCGCCCGCCTGTCCAAACTCGCCGTAGTCGGAGCCCGCGCGCGGCGCCTGATTGCCACCGCCCTCGAAGTCCTCGAATAGTCCTGCAAGCACGTGCAAGTTCGTAGGCTCGGAGCCTCCCGAACTCCTACCGTCTAACCACGGTCAGGGCGATGGGTGAGCCCCGAGCGTGCGTAGGGCGGTACGCGGTTCCCCTGCCCTGTCGCCCTGACCGATCCAAGCGCTAGCTGCGATCGAAGGACGACAAGGTGAACCTGACCAGGCAGACGACGGGCGACTGGCCAGTGCTGCGTTCAGCACAAGAACTGGATTGCGACGGCCGCCACCCAAACACCGACGATCCGTGCGTCCTCGGCTACCACCAGGGCCTACACAAAGACACGTCCGGCACCGTGTGGCTCGATGACGGCGATCTCGCCTGCCCAGACTGGCTCACTGGCTAAGCGCCGGAACGTCCGCAACCGGCAACTGCGCCGATGGGTCTTCCGGACAACGGCCGTGGAACGTCCCGCCATCGAACAGAATGTCGATCTGGGTCGCCGCTGGCCCCGCATGGTTAAGGCGCGAGTCCGAGGCCGAACACGCACCTTAACCACACGCCTGGAGCTGAAGGATACAGAGGGCTCGGTCGGTCGCCTGCGACTGATCGGTGGCTTGACGCTGACGTGGAACTCGCGGCATTCAAGGCCGAGGTAGACAGGCTGAGTTTGATTGCACAGCGAGTCGCCGCTGAAGCCGCATATGACGAGGCGGAGTCGGCCGAGCAACCCGACGAGCCTGTTTTGGATGCTCCAGAACTCGAGCAGCCTGAAGCCGATCTAGATCTGTTTACCGACGACTCGTATCTCGCGCTCTCCCGCGACTCGCTGCTGGCCAGCCCGATCCGTAGCACCTGAATGGTGCTGGTTGCGGGCTGATTCCTCATAGTTACTGTGCCGATGTGCGGGCTTTAGGAGCTCAAGTCAGACTGTGGACCGCCATGTCGAGTACGACGACCTCGACATGGCGGTCTGGACTGTGGCGGATCTGGGTGGTGGCGCTTGCAGGACGTTGGGCGCAAGCGCAGGAGCAACCCAGTAGACGATGTAGACGATGGAACAACCCAGCGGGTTGCATGTAGTGACGCCGGCTGCCGCGGTTCGGCGTCCTCGGATCTCGCGGTCGATGCGACGTGAGGTGAGCCGAAGCTCCGAACTGTTTGCTGAGCCAGTCGGAGATGTCGTCCTCGAGCTTCGGCTTGGTCTCGTGCGCCGGGCTGACCGTTCCAGAGACTACGGACCGTTGGACGTCATGCTGTAGACACTCGAGGTGCTGGAGAAGAAGTGACCAGTCCTAGGTTGTTACTCGCCAGTTCGATCCAGAAGGTGTTCCAGAGTCGCTGGACGGATTCCCACGCGTAGAGCTGGGCGTGCCTGCTCGCCGAGAACCTCCATAGCCCGAGAATTCGCGCCGGACAAACGATGCGCTGCGGTGGGGCTCCGCATGGGTGGAGCCTCTGTCGTCGATGACGATATCGGAGGAGGCCACCCGACAATGATCGCGACCAAGGCTGGCCGCAAAATCTGTCGGTACTGCTTCCTACCATGGGGTGTTGGAAAAACACGTTCTTAGGTGAGGGTCGATGGGACGAGGGCCAAAGAGGATTACCGACAGCCAGCACAAGGGTGACGGCGGCATCGGGCTCATCCACATGCTCATCTACGAGATGGGCCACGTGTGGCACGACCGGGTTGTCGATGCCGGCATCGACGGCAGCATCGAACTCCGTGATCCCGACAGTGGGGAGATGTCGAACCGACACGTGATGGTGCAATCCAAGGCATCTGACGCCACATTTTCGGGGGAGACTAATGACGGGTTCTGGTACCTGTGCGATGAGGAAGACATCGAGTACTGGATGAAGTCCGAGGTGCCGGTCATCCTCATCTGCTCCCATCCGAAGGAACGCCAGGCCTGGTGGTTGCACGTGCAGCCCTGGTTCGAGAACCCGTCGAACCGTGCGTCTCGCCGTATCGACTTCAACAAGGCGACCCAGGCGTTCATCGGGGACTTCACCGGGAAGCTGTTCGCGATCGTGGATCCGCACGGTGTCGCGCACACGCCGGCCGCGGAGACGAAGAACGAATGGCTATGCTCGAATCTGCTGCCAGTTGATGTGCCTGACGTCATCTACGTCGCGAAGACCAAGCACACGAAACCTGGGGCGGTGTACGCCGTCCAGACGGACTCCGGAAGGTCTTTCCGATCCGACTTCGTCCTTAAAGGGGGCCGCATCTACATGTGGTCACCCGCCGCGGGGACTGCGCTTGATGTGGTGCCGTCCGGCTCGGTGGAGTCGCTGCCGTTCGGTGAGTTGGTCGCGAGTGATGCGGATTCGCAGCGGCTTGCCGTGTGGCTGCTCAATGCAGCACTCCAGCACGACGTGCGCGCAGATTGTCGCTGGAACAACAGCAGGAAGTTTCTGCACTTCCGCCCGACCAAGGACCTGACCGAGCGGCACATAGTTTCGATGTCCGGCCGGGAACGGCTGGTGTTCAAGGGCTATTACCAGCGTAAGGACGACCCGTCGCGTCCGCAGTTCTATCGACATGCAGCATTGCGGGCCCAGTTCTCCCGCATCGGCGACGAGTGGTTCTGCGAACTCCTCCCGGACTACTTCTTCACCGACGATGGGTACAAGGAGTTCCGGTTCGCGGACCGGAACCTCGCGAAGATGAAGCGGATCGAGAAGAACCCGGCGCGTCTCGGGGAAACCTTGCTGTGGGCTAGCTTCCTCATGGGAGAGACCGCACCGGACCTGTTCTACGAAGCGCCCGAACAAATCCTCGACTTCGGGGCTCCGCTCCGATTCGACTTGGAGCGTGGAATCACCGACAAGCACTGGCTGGCCTCTCCAGCCGCGGATGGCGAACCGCTCGGCCCCGCGGGAACTGACGTCGATGCGGACCTCCAAGAACTCGAGCATCTTGAAGGTCTACTGCAATTCAACGAGGACGAGGAGGCGGAACTGTGAAGGCAGCGTTCATCGAGGAGCCGCTGCTGGAGTTCGCCGGTGGCGGCTGCCACATCGACCCCAAGCACGGTGTGTGGCACTACGGGCCTGCCGACATCAAAGACCCAACTCCCAGGGTGGTCAGGGCTGCCATCATCGGCCCGCAAGCATCCATCGACGGCCTCCAGACATGGTTGGACAAATGCCGCCGCGGAATCGGCGCGCTCACCGACACGCACCTCACGCACCTGTATGTGCCCTTCCCCGGGTTCGACGTCCATCAGGGCTTCCGGTCCATTATCAACTTCAGCCCGCGCCTGACCCGATCCGTTAGCAAACGCGACCTCGACGCTCTCGACGGACTAAATCCGCTGCAGGCAGTTTCGAAGGCAGTCGATCTGTACGACCGCGAGCTTCAGGCGCTGCACGACGAACCATCATGTGATGTCGTCATTGTGTGCAGACCCGACAATCTAAACGACGCTGCCCTATCCCGTGCACCGAGAGACCTCGATGACGTCGAGGTCGACGGGTCGACCAAAGGCGGCAAGGACTCGGGGCTGATCGGCGACTTCCACGCACTGCTGAAAGCACGCTCCCTGCGTTACAAACAGCCCATCCAAATCGTGCGTCGCTCGACTTGGGACCCGAAATTCAAGGACCCGCACACCAGCCGAGTCGGCGCCAACCAAGACGAAGCGACCCGCGCCTGGAACCTGCACACCGCTCTGTATTACAAGAACGGTGGCGTCCCCTGGCGTCTCCCACGCGATCCCGCCGACCTCACCTCTTGCTACATCGGCATCACGTTCTACAAGTCCGCGGACACAAGCCTCCATACCAGCGTCGCCCAGATCTATAACCAACGCGGCGACGGCATCATCGTCCGCGGGGGCCCCGCCACCATCTCCAAAGAAGACCGCCAGCCCCACCTGACGGAGGGGGACGCCTATGCCCTTCTTGAAACTGCCCTCCAGCGCTACAGGGCAGAACACCGCAACACCCCGGCCCGCATAGTGCTGCACAAGGCCAGCAACTACATTCCGGCCGAGATGGCCGGCTTCAACCAGGCCGCGAACACTGAGCGCCTAGAAGTCCTTGAACTGCTATGGCTCACCAACTCAGACCACATCCGCCTCTACCGCACGGGCCAACAACCACCACTGCGCGGCACAATGCTCACCCTCGACGACGACCGGCATCTGCTCTACACCACCGGCGCCGTTCCCTTCTACAAGACGTACCCGGGCCACTACGTACCCCAGCCGCTCGGCATCCGCACTGTCGACACCGAATCGTCGCCGGAGAGGCTCGCCACAGAGGTGCTGGCACTGACGAAAATGAACTGGAACCAGACCCGCCTGGACGGCCGCATCCCCATCACCTTGCGCACTGCCAGGACCGTCGGCAACATTCTGCGCCACCATGGAACCGACGCACCTGTATCCGGCCGCTACGCCCACTACATGTGATTGAAAGTCAGGCGGACTCATCCAGGGAAAATCCAAGGCGGGCTTGAGCGCTGGGCGAGCTCACACATCATTTGCGCGACGGTGTTCTGGCTGCCTCGCCGGCCCTCGTCGCGCCGGTCCGCGGTGATCCGGGGCGACCCATAAGTCCCGGGCGCGGCGAACCACCGCTTGGTCGCCACCGTCAACTGCTCGCGTCGCGCGAGCTTGCGGTTGGCGTGCGGGCCAGCAACCGCTCCACCGGCGTGCCAGAGCGAGGCGTCGCCGTGGCGCCACTTGTGGAACTACGCCGGGTTGACCCCCAGCGCCAGCAGTTGGTCCCGTGCGGCACCCCTCTGGGCGCAGTGAAGCAGGCCACGGCTACCGACCCGTCGCCTCATTGACCCAGGGGCCACCGAGCGCTTGAGCACATCACGCTCCTTCGCTAGCTTCGCGTTCTCCTTGCGCAGCCTGGCCAGCTCGGCCCGCTCGTCCTCGGTCGACGAACCGTCACTGCGGTGGGCCTTCTTGTTCCTGGCCACCCAGTTCGCCAGCGTTCGCGCATTGCCCCCCAGCTCGCCGGCCACCTGCGCGATCGGTTACCGGTCTCTCGGACAATCGAGCCGCGCCCTGCCGGAACTACTGATCAAACTTCCGTCTCGCCTCAGCCATCGCCCTCGCCTCAAGGGGATGTCTCCACGCAACGGGGGGACCCAGAGCCAGGCGACTGTCGCCGCCGCGAGCCTGGTCAGGCCGCTTTTCGGAGTGAAGTTTCGCTCCTATTCGCAAGCCTCTAGCAGGCTCGAAATGTTGCTGCAGGCAAATTCTTGCTCCGTCACAACTCCGTAAGACGCTGACAAACGCAGACCACTGTTGATCATGGACGAAGGACCAAACTGCAGGTCAGATGGCAAACAGGCCTGTCCTAATGGAGATGGCCGCCAGGGTAGAGAGATCTACAC
Source organism: Kribbella sp. NPDC051952 (assembly GCF_040680855.1). Taxonomy (NCBI): domain Bacteria; kingdom Bacillati; phylum Actinomycetota; class Actinomycetes; order Propionibacteriales; family Kribbellaceae; genus Kribbella; species Kribbella sp. NPDC051952. The sequence continues at coordinate 55,831 of NZ_JBFAXQ010000036.1, read as the reverse complement.
CATCTTCGAAGGGACCAGCGAAAGTCAACGCCTAGCATCTCCCGAGGCATCTCGGGCATGCGCATCAGATAAGGGGTTTCATCCCACGCGTGCTACGCAGGCGCTCCGTCGCTCCGCTCCTCCCGCACCTGCTACGCCCGCTCCCACCAACCCCCGGCTGTTGCCGGACGGCCGGCGGCTGCGCGCTGGCGCGCGCCCTTGACCGCTCCGTGGTCCAGTGGGCGTGGTTCGCCGAGCATCCGTGGAGGCGCGGGCTGAGCAGGACCGCGACGAGTCGGGCCGGGCGGGACACGCGACGACTCCTTCCGTCCGGCCCTGTTGGACCTGGTGCGAGATCGTCGCGAAACTCCCTTCCTGCAAGCGTCAGCCGCGGCACCCGGTAAGGCGAATGAGGTGGCCGTAACGACGATTCCGCGCCGCCCACGCATTCCGGGTTCAAGCGGTCTCGGCGACGATGACGCTGATCGGTCCGGCCAGGGGGCGGTGATCGAGACGGCGCCAGCCCGTGTTGTGCAGCCAGGCGGTGCCTTCCTCGACGCTGTACACGTCGCCGTCGTTGACGTGGATCGCGAACTCGCCTGCCATCAGCGCGGCCGGGAGCGGCTGGGTGTGGGTCGGGTCGGTCCAGAAGTCGGCGAGCAGCAGGCGGGCCCCGGGTTCGGCAGCGGCGCGGATCCGGTGCAGGATCGACTGGTTGGTCTCCGGAGCGAAGCAGTGCACCAGGTTGGCAAGCAGGAAGGCGTCGTACCCCCGCGGCAGGTCGTCGGCCACGAGGATGTCACCGACGTGGACGTCAAGGCGGTCTGAGTACGCCGTCGCGCGCAGCTGTTCCCGTGCGACAGGCGCAACGAAGGGGAGTTCGAGGACGGTTGCGGTGAGGGCCGGGTCGGCCGCGGCCAGGGCGATCGACCAGGAACCGGTGCCGCCGCCGACGTCCAGCAGCCGGCTTCCTGCAGGCAGGGCGGCCGCCTCGGGAAGGGCATCGCAGGCCGCGGCGGTGGCGGCGGCGATGCCGGCAGACATGATCGGAACCAGGTCGTCGTCGATCTCGAAGATCTCATGGGCCGGTCGGCCGCGGCCGAGGGCGCCGGCGAGGTCCTCCCAGGCGGGGTAGCTGAGCCGGTCCCAGAACCTGAGCAGCGGCCGGAAGTCGGCCGGGGTCGCTCCGGACAGGAAGGTGGCCGCCACCGAGCTGTTCGCGTAGCGGTCGCCATGCCGCTCGAGCAGGCCGATCGCGACCATGGCGTCCGCGCTGATGCGTGCCGTACGCCGGGAGAGACCGGTGCGGGCGGCGAGACCGGCGAGATCCACCGGCCCTTCGCCCAGCGCCTCGAACACGCCGAGCTCGGACGCCGCGAACAAGTGCTTGCTGGCCATGAAGCCCTGCGCGATCTCGAAGATCCGGTTCGGCGTCATGTCGCGGAGATTCCCCGTGGAGGGTGTGTCTGTGGTCGTCATGCCCTCAGCGTGCTGAGCGGCTTCAGATGGCCGCAATCCCACGATTCTGGGGGTGCCGCCGGACATGGGCCGCGCCGTACTCTGCAGAGGTGACCGGGACTTTGGCACCGCGGATCCGCGACGAGATCCACCGGCTGGGTGGCGGCGGAATGACGTGGGTGGACTTCGGCTCCGCTGTAGCCGATGTGCTCGCGACCGCCATCCCCTTCCACGCCTGGTGCTGCCACACGGTCGACCCGGGAACGATCCTGTTCACCGGCAGCGTCAACCGGAACGTCGGCTGCTCCGGCTCATGGCTGGCCCATCACGAGTACGTCATCGAGGACGTCAACAAGTGGTCCTTCCTCGCCCGCAGCGGCCGGATCGCCGGTGCGACCAGCATCGACACCCACGGCGAGTTGTCCCGCTCGATTCGGCACCGGTCCCAGGAGAACCACGGATTCGGCGACGAGCTGCGCGTGTCGCTCGTTGCCGATGGCATCTACTGGGGCGCGGCGGCCTTCCTGCGTCGAGCCGGCGAAGCCTGGTTCACCGAGGGCGAGGTGCAGACGCTGGCCACGTTGGCTCCCGTGATCGCGACTGGTCTGCGCCGCGCCATGCTGGCGCGGCCGATCTCGCCGTACGTCGGAGGGCCGGTGGACCACGGCCCAGGGGTGGTCGTATTCGACGAGCACGGCGAGCCGGAGTCGATCTCCGGTGCCGCGGAGCGGTGGATCGGCGAGCTTGTCGAAGAGCCTCCACCGAGTTCACCGAGCGAGTCGAAGACCGTGCAGGCGATCGCTGCCCGCGCCCGCGCGATCACGCCCGGCACCGACCCCCTCGAGCTGGCCGCCCGAGCCAGGGTCCGGACCCGCTCCGGCGCCTGGCTCCTCCTGTACGGCACCCGGCTCAGCGGAGGCTCCGGCGACAGGACCGCGGTGATCATTCATCCCGCTACCCCGCAGGATGTCGCGCCGGTCATCGCCCTCTCGTACGGCCTGACCGACCGGGAGTGCCAGGTGGCCGTGCAGTGCGTTCAGGGTCGGGTAACCAAGGAGATCGCCCGCGCCTTGACCATGTCGCCGTACACCGTGCAGGACCACCTCAAGTCGATCTTCGACAAGACCGGCGTGCGCAGCCGGGGCGAGCTGGTCGGGCAGATCTTCCTCGACCATTACGCGACCCGCTGGGAGGCCCCGGCCGGCGCGACACCTGGCCTGCTGGTGCGCGGCATCTCACCCGACGAACCTTGACGCCGACCGTCCAGTGTGCCGTCCCGTGCTACAGCCCAGGCTGTGCCGGGTTCTCCCTGCATGGCGGGCGCAGGCCGATCAAAGTGAGCACACTGCGCGGATATGCACAGAGATACGCGAAATTGATCTGGATGTAGATCAAGTAACAACTTGTGGAGAGATTAAGCGCGATCCTCGACCGAATCGACCAACAGCGAATGGTCGACGTTCCCGCGCGCTCGGTCCTGTCGTCCAGCCTTCGGTGACAGCGCTGGTGGCCTGAGGGTCGAGCGCAAGGACCCAGCTGCTCGTGCCGGGGTTCCTTCCGGCCAGGGAACATGTGTCCCGAGGCCACCCCGCTCGCGGACGCTTCCGCGCCCGCATGACTGCCAACACGAAGGACCTCGGCCGTCTTTCTAATGGTCGAGGTTCGAAGCAGATGTCTGTGGGTGCCCCCGGCAGGATTCGACGTTCAGAGTTGCGGTCTGCAATGGACTGGGGTGGGTCGTGCCGCTTGACGCCGCAGAGCACCCGGTCCGAACGCTCGCCGGACCTCAGAACTCACTCCCGCGCTCTGGCGGCTCGGGGCTTGCTTTCCCTGGTACCCACGCAGTCGGCCTCGGGCGTGTAAGGGCCGTAGCCGTCGAGCGTGAAGAAGACACCAAAGGTGTAGGTCGCAGCCATCTCGTCACCTGATCTGTCAGGTGTCTTGTGTTGTGGCGTTGGGTGGACCATCGAGGACTCGTGGCGCGTATTCGAGCAGCTGGATGCGGCCGTCGAACGTACGGCTGCTGATCATGTCCAAAGCGACATCGGGATAGCCGTCGTAGATGCGCTCTCGACCGGTGCTGCCGGTGATGACTGGAAACACGCACACTCGGAAGCGGTCCACCAGTCCGGCGCGCAACAGCGAGCGGCACAGGGTCAGGCTGCCTATGGTGCGCATCGACACCGCGCCGTTGGCCTTCATGTCTGCCACTGCGGCGACCGCATCGCCCGTGACCAGCCGCGTGTTCGGCCACGACAGCGGTTCCTCGAGGGAGCTCGAAAACACGACCTTCGACAAGCCGGCGAGTCCCTCGGTTCCCGGCGCCCCGTCCGCAGCGACACCCGATATCAGCCGGTACGTGTTCGGACCCATCAGGACCAGGTAGCCGGCCGACGGGTCCTCCTCCAGCGAGGCGAGATACTCGGGTCCGGCGAGCCCCCAATGGCCCGGCCAGCCCTCGCCGGCGCCGTAACCGTCAAGCGAGGTGATGAAATCTACGAGTAGTTCTGGCACGAGTGCTCTCTCCTTGTTCGCGTCCTGTTTACGAGCTCTCCCATTTGAGGGTGTAGGGCCGGTTGGCGCGTCGGTTGGCGCGTCGGTTGGCGCGTCGGTTGGCGGGTAGGGATCGAGGTCTTCCGAGGATGGAAGCTCTCACACTGCCCATCCGGAAGACCTCGACGTGTCTGACGCTACCTTCGCCTGCCCTGATCTGACCACGTTCTGCCGGCTCGACGAGCTTGGCCTTGAAGTGGCCGGACAGCGACTCGATCGGGATCGTGCAGGCCTGGCCTGTCGGGTCATCGCCCCGGATCGGTGGTGTCGCCGCCGCGGGTGTGAGGGAGCGCCTCGGGACCCGGTGACGCGCCCTCTGGCGCACGAGCCGCTGGGGTACGTGACCGTGATCATCGACCTCACCCGTTCCGGGACCGGACCGGTCCGGCGAGGTTGCTGGACATGGTCGAAGGCGGCTCCAAGCAAGCGTTCCAACAGTGGCTCGCCGAACGCGCGGCGTTCTGGCGCGACGGCGTGGAATTCGTGGCGATGGACGGGTTCACCGGGTTCAAGACCGCCACCACCCAAGAGCTGCCGACGCGGTCGCTGTGATGGACCCCTTCCACGTCGTCCGCCTCGCCGGCGACATGCTGAACCGCTCCCGCCGCCGCGTCCAGCAAGGCCGTGGAACCCGACCGCGTCCAGACCAAGGCCGATGATGGAGCAGCTCATCGCCTCGATCAGCCGAGGCGTCCCGGCCCTCCTGAGCGAGGTCGCCCCCTCGGCCGGACGCTGGCTAAGCGCGCCGCCGACGTCGTGGCCTACTTCGACCGGCCAGGCACCTCCAACGGACCCACCGAAGCCATCAACGGCGGCCTCGAACACCTCCGCGGCTCCACCCTCGGGTTCCGCAACCTCACCAACTACATCGCCCGATCACTCCTGGAGACTGGCGACTTCAGACCCCGACACACCCTTGATCGTGAAGAGCCAGTTTCTGGCGTCGTACGGCAGTGCTACGTCCGGAAGGGCTGGGGAGGGCTACTCCCAGAAGCCGCCGTGGGTGGAGCACAGTTTGCCGGTGGATCGGCAGGTGCTGCAGGTGAGTTTGTCTCCGAGGATGGTTGTGTTCGTTTGACCATTGCAGTCGGAACATTCGTGTAGCGAGCTGTGGCACTTCCGGCATTCGTCCATTTGCGGTCTCCTCTAGCTGTCAGGAATTCTGGCGCGGGGCAGCATGGGTCACGCATGGTTATGTCAGAGTCAGCGATGTGAAACCGCTGGGCCTTAGCGGCCGATCAACCCCCTGCGAGAACGCAGAACCTGGCATTGTCTCCGATCGGCGACAACGTCCCCCCAAACTCTGCAACCAAGACCATGCTCCTCTGAACTAAAGATCACAAGTATCGGTATGAATTACCGGGGACTAGAAGAGTTTCGTCAACGACATTCAGGGGTTTGTTAGGCCCCGAATGGTAGAGCGTTCGGGGGAGATGCTTCTGTGTCAACAAACAGAGAGTGTGGACCCGACGAGGTGGGGCCGGCGGGCTGGAGGCGGGGCTGGTGCAAACGTGGGGCGTCGAGAAGGATTCCGGCGGGCGTCGCTGACGGGGTGGGAGGTTCGTGGCAGGGTGGGGAGTGTGTCTGGTCGATGCGCGTCGGTGTGCTGATGTGGTCGACGGCTGCGCGGGCGCTGAGCTGGTGCGGCAACTGCAGGTGACGGGAGAGAACGGGTGGCCAGGATGACGAAGTCGATGGCTTTTGGGGTTGATATTGGCGGTAGCGGGATCAAGGGCGCCATCGTTGACCTGGAGAAGGGTGACCTGGCGACGGAGCGGGTGAAGTATCTGACGCCTGATCCGTCGACCCCGGAGCCCGTTGCCGCGGTCGTGGCGCGGCTGGTGAAAGAGGCCGGGTGGAGCGGGGAGTTGGGTGCGACGTTCCCGGCTGTCATCAAGAACGGGGTGGCGAGGAGCGCCGCGAATGTCGACAAGAGCTGGATCGGGACGGACGTCGACAAGGTCCTCACCGACAGCACCCATTGCGACGTGACCGTGCTCAACGATGCCGACGCGGCAGGCATCGCTGAGGCTCGATTCGGCGCGGCCAAGGGCGTCGGCGGCGTGGTTATTCTGCTCACGTTCGGCACTGGTATCGGCAGTGCGCTGCTGCTCGACGGCCAGCTCGTGCCCAACACCGAGCTCGGGCACCTCGAGCTGGACGGAGAGGACGCGGAGAAGAAGGCATCCTCGGCGGCGAAGGACGATGAGGGCCTGTCTTACAAACAGTGGGTCAAGCGCGTACAGCGATACCTTCGGCACGTGGAGAACCTGTTCACACCCGACCTGTTCGTGGTCGGCGGTGGCATCAGCAAGCACGCCGACAAGTGGGTGCCGCTGCTTGAGATCTCCACTCCGGTCAAACCGGCCCAGCTGCTCAACAACGCCGGAATCGTCGGCGCCGCGATGGCCGCGCACGAGAAATTCACCGAGTAAGCGACTACAGCCTGGCGACGGCTGGCCCGCCGTACCGCGAGCGTCCGCGGCCGCCGGTGGCTCGAGAGCGTTTCCTCCGCGGCTGCAGATTGGCCGAGGTGAGGGCAGCGATCGTCCACCGACCAGGTTCGGGGACGGTTAGTGGTGGTGGTTGAGGAACGAGGTTAGTTCGGCGAGGTATTGGGGGCGGTTGTCTCGGCGGACTGAGTGGCCGGTGTTGGAGATGTGGGCGGCTTGGAAGTCGCCGGCTGCGGCTTGGCCACAGCGTTCTGCGTATTCGGTGGAGATCAAAGCGCCGCGAGCAGGGTCGCCGTGGATCAGCAGGACTGGGCACGTTGTTTCGGCCAGTAGGTCGGTCAGCGGGGTCGGGTCGGGGGATGGCAGGTCGAACAGGTGCGGGTTGAGTTGTGCCTTCGAGACTGCCCAGGACTCGAGCTCGTCCTCGGGCCAGTCGGGGTCCGCGGAGTGGCCGCGTGCGATGCGTGCCGGCAGATCGAGTTCTCGGAGCTCTGCAAGCCAATCGGGCATTGACGACGGGCCCCTTCGTCGGGCGGCAGACGGCTCTCCAGTCGGCGGGTCCTCAAGGACAACGGCACGAACGAGGTCTGGCCTCGACGCGGCCAGATAGGCGGCCGACAGCGCGCCCATCGAATGGCCGACAACCACCACTCCGCCGTCGCGAGGCTGGCTCGAGAGGACGAGGGCGGCATCGTCGCGGTGTGCCGCGTAGCCGAAAGGTTCCTCTGGCAGGCCGGACTCGCCATGGCCGCGCGCATCGATCGCAAGCGCCCGAATCCCAGGCATCGCGCCGATCAGTGGCTCCCAGCACTGCGCAGAGTCGGAGAACCCGTGCAGGAAGACGACCTCAGCCTCCGCCTCATCGGTCCGGTACCACGCCAGATGTTCCGTCGTACCTCGCACACCGAACATAGCTGCGGACATTAGCGCACCTCGCGGGAGATCGACCTCGGCTAGTGGAATGTGGTGTGGTCTGCGTTCAGGGTTGCGATGCGGTCCCAGGCGTAGGTGACGCCTAGGCCGGGGCCGGGTGGGATGCCGACGCAGCCGTCGGGTCCGGCTGCGGATAGGTCGTCGGTGTAGGTGTCTGCGAAGACGTTGGGGAGTAGGGGGTTGCCGGTGGTGGGGTCGAGGAGGCCTAGTTCGTAGTAGTTGGTGTTGCGGATTGCGGCCATGCAGTGGCGTTGGGCTGGGCCGGCTGCGTGGACTTCCAGGTCTAGGCCGAGGGCCTCGGCTGCGTGGGCGGTCTTCATGACGCCGGTGATGCCAAGGTCCAGTTCAGGGTCCGCGCGGAGGAAGTCGGTTGCTCCGTCCAGGGCTAACGCGGTCCGCAGTTCGAGGCCACGGACGAACTCGGTGATGAGCAGCGGCGTACGGACGCGTTCGCGGAGAATGCGGTGCGCGAGCGGGGCGTCGCCGCGCATCGGGTCCTCCCACCAGAATGCGCCGACCTCGTCGCAGAAGCGGCCGAGCTTGAGGGCCGCGGCCAGAGTGGGCAGGCTCTTGCCCGGGTCGGTCATGATGTCGCTGCGACCGGCCGACCCCTCCGCGGTGACGCCGAAGATCTCGATCTCGTCTTGCGCGGTCCCGGCCGATCGACCGTGGATCTTGAAGCCAGGCACGCCCCTGCGCGCACACTCGTCGGCGAAGTCGCGGTAGCTGTCCGCCGTCGCGAGGGTGCCCAGCCCGTGCCCGCCGCCGACAGTACTGACGTACGCCGGAAGCCGATCACGGAATCGCCCGAGCAACTGGGACACCCCGAGCCCGGCCAGTTTGCCGGCGACATCCCACAGCGCGATGTCGAGTGCGCCGGCGCCGATCCGGTCCGTCTTGGCGAACCCACCGTTGAAGCTGTCCCAGATCGCCTCCCGATCGTGCACGTCCCGCCCGACGAGGCTCGCCGCCATGGCTTTGACCTGCCCGATCGCGTACGGCGGTGCGCTCCACAAGACGACGTACTCGCCAACCGCGCCCTCGTCGGTGCGGATCCTGACCCCGAAACGACGCGTCGTCCGGCTCGTCGCTGCACTGAGGGGCTCACCCATCCGGTCGTACCCGTGCACGACTGTGTGGTCGAACTCGATCAGCTCAACCTCAGAGACGATGGACATGCCGCTACTCCGTCGGCGAATCGGACAGCGGCTGCCAGTCGCGCTCCCGCGCCTCCCACCGACGCAGACCGATCCGGACCGCCTCGAGCCGCTCCATCGTCGCGCCGTCGTAATGCCCCAACGAAAGGCCGTCAGCACCGGCCTCGACGGCCGCCTTGATGCTGTCGGTCAACGTTTGCGTTGTCGCATTCGGACGTACGCCGAGAGCCGCGATCAACTGCTGATCCTCACGCAACGCGCGTCGGCACTTCATCAACTTCGCCCGCTTCGTCGCCACCCCCTCGGCCGTGCCGAGCTGATCGGAGTAGTCGGACTCACGGACTGAATCGACATGAGCGAACGCCGAGGCGAAATCGAGCCCGGCACGCTCCGGCGAGGCCATGTAGGTGTTGTACCGGAACTCGACCTGCCGTCCGGAGCTCGCGAGTGCCTCCCGGACCAGCGCGAAGAGCCGGTTGATCGAGCGCTTGCGGAACTGCAGCCACGCGGTGAACGCCTCGTACTCGATCAGCAGCGCCGATTCGGAGTAGTTGGACTCGTCCAGCAATTGGCGCTCGTGCAGCTCCTCCAGCCCGATCCGGCGGGACAGATTGGCCAGATGGGTCACCTCGCGAACGACGGCGTCCCAGTCCAGCCCTTCGTCGATGGCTTTTGCCTTGCAGGCGGCGCAGAAGCAACCGCCGGTCGCCACGGCCAGCAGTTGCTGCCAGGCCGTCGGGCCGAAGCTGTGCGTGCCGCCGTCGTCGCGTCCGGCACCGAAGAGAACCAGGCAGGTCTGCACGTAGTCGACGTCGTGATTGGCCGCGACGTCGGCGAACAAGCCGTAGAGATATTCCTGTACGTCGGGATGGTTCAGGCAGGGGAGTGCGCGCTGTGCCTCGACCGCTTCGAAGGTGCCGACGAGGTTGCCGTAGACATCGCGCTGCAGTACGTCGGACAGATTCTCCCGCGCGTACTGCGCGTCGATGATCGTGTGGGAGATCTCGCACCCGGTGCGCATCCCGCGCTGCCGGGCACCGGCGACCAACTCGTCGAGCCAGTCATGACCGACGAGAAAGTCGCGCTCGGTGGTCAACGGCTTGATCCGCTGGTACTTGCCAGGGTCCGGCGCCCAGTACACCCGGCTGTCCTCCGGCACGTAGTAGCGACGGACGGGATTGTGCGGATAGTGCCGCGCGTGAAGCGGCCGCTTCTCCTTGTGCATAAGGCCGACCAGGTACGCCGAGTTCACCTCCGCGCGGCTACTCAGTACGTCGAGAACGTGCTCCACACCCTCGTCCGCCAGGTCCCACGGGTACAGGCTGGCGGCGATCTCGTTCAGAGGCACAGTGACCCTTCCGCGCGCGTTCGGTGTCGACCAACTCCGCGGAGCAATCCTCAGATCGGAAAACTTGTCTGTCAAGATTGCAGGCTAGACAGGCGTGCAGCGTTGCTAGGACTGGCTGCTGCGGTACTTCAGGAGGCCCTCGACCCCGCGCAGGAAGGTCTCGCAGATGGGTTTCGGATCGGTGAGGCAGCCGGCCGTCATCGCGCCGTCCCGCAGCATGACGAAGTGCTGGGCGGCGAACTCCGCATCGGGTTTCCCGGTGGCGGAGAAGAGTTCGGTGATCGTGTCGAGGAACCACTGGCGGTGGTTGAGGACCGCCTGGTGGACGGGATGGGCCGCGTCGGGGTACTCAGCGGCGGCGTTGAGGAACGCACAGCCCCGGAAGCCGGTGCGCTGGATGTCGTCGGCGATCGACTGAGCGGCAGTTCGGACGATGTCGTCGGGGGAGGCGTCCTGGGTCCGCGCGGTGGTCATTCGCTCGCGGATCGCCTCGTCGGCTTGGATGAGATAGGCGACGAGAAGGTCGTCCTTGCCCGGGAAGTGCCGGTACAGCGTTGACCGCGTCACTCCCGCGGTAGCGATGATGCGATCGATGCCGACCGCATGGAGCCCCTCGGAGTAGAACAGGTCGCTGGCCGTCGTGAGCAGTCTCGCTCGTGGTTCCGACATCCGCCTCTCCCTTTTCGAGATCCTGTGTCGAGATTAGCAGACAGAACGGTCTGTCTTGACATTGGCGAGAACCTGAGCCAAGCTCAGAGAGACCGATCGTTCTGTCTCTCGACAAGGAATCTGATGTCCACCTCTCTCGAAGCCGGCCGTAGCGGCACCACCAACGCGACCACCGGACTGCGCAACCTGTACGGCGCCCGCTTCGGATTCGCCGTTGTCTGGGCCGTCCTGGTCCTGCTCACCGCGTCGACGCTCAACCCGGTGAGCGTCACCCTGCTGGTGATCTACCCGCTGTTCGACCTGGCCGCGGCCGTGGTCGACTTCCGTTCCTCGGGTACGACGCGAGCACGCACCCCGCTGTACCTCAACATGGCACTGAGCCTGCTCGCGGCGATCGGCTTGGCCATCGCCGCGGCCTCCGGCATCCCGAGCGTGCTGCGGGTCTGGGGCGCCTGGGCGATCACGGCCGGCATCGTGCAGTTGGTCGTCGCGATCCAGCGCTACCGGCTCGGTGGGCAGTGGGCGATGATCCTCAGCGGCGGGATCTCCACCCTCGCCGGGACCAGTTTCATCGTCATGGCCGGCGCGGCGAAGCCTTCAGTCACCGGCATCGCCGGATATGCCATTCTTGGCGGCATCTTCTTCCTGATCTCGGCGCTCCGCCTGCGCCGCCTCGTAGGCAAGGCGATCTGACGTGACCTCCACCTTCGATGTCGTAATCATCGGCGCCGGCCCGGTCGGCGAGAACGTCGCCGACCGAGCGGTGCAAGGCGGCCTGAGCGCAGCGATCGTGGAGCGCGAACTCGTCGGCGGCGAGTGCTCCTACTGGGCGTGCATGCCGACCAAAGCCTTGCTCCGCGACGCAGCCGCGGTCCGAGCCGCACGAGCACTTCCGGCCGCCGGCAAGGCGGTCAGCGGTGACCTGGACGCATCCGCTGTACTCGCCCGGCGGGACCGGTTCGCCTCCGACTGGAGTGACGCCGGCCAGGTCGACTGGCTGAATCAGGCAGGGATCACCCTGGTCCGCGGACACGGACGCATCACCGACACCCGGACCGTCACGGTCACCGCCACCGATGGCACGACGACTGTCCTGCAAGCGCGTCATGCGGTTGTCGTCGCCACCGGCAGCAGTGCTCAACTGCCGCCCATCCGAGGTCTCTCGGACGTGACGCCGTGGACGAGTCGGGAAGCTGCGGCCGCGCACGCCATCCCGGATCGGTTGGCGATCATCGGTGGCGGAGTTGTCGGTTCCGAGATGGCCACCGCGTTCAACGCCCTCGGCTCGCAGGTCACGCTGCTCTCCCAGACCCGACTGCTTCCCGGTGTCGAGCCCTTCGCCGGCGAGTACGTCGCTGCCGCTCTCCGAGAGGCAGGTGTCTCGCTCCACCTGGGCACCGACGTCACCGAGGCGCGACGGGACGAGGACGGCGCCGTACACCTCGTCACCTCCGACGGTCGAAGCGTGACGGCCGACGAGGTCCTGGTCGCCACCGGACGTACGCCGAACTCCAAGGACCTCGGCCTCGACAGCCTCGGTCTCACCCCCGGCGACTGGCTCGACGTCGACGACACTCTCACTGTTGTCGACAGCAACGGCAAGCCGGTCGGCGACGGCTGGCTGTATGCCGCGGGCGACGTGAACAAGCGAGCCCTGCTGACCCATCACGGCAAGTACCAAGCCCGTGCCCTGGGCGACTCGATCGCCGCGCGTGCTCGCGGCGAGCAGCTCGACGTGAGGGCGTGGGGACGCCATGCGGTCACCGCCGACGAACGCGCCATCACGCAGGTGATCTTCACCGATCCCGAGGTCGCCGCCGTAGGTCTGTCAGCCGAGGCAGCGTCCGCGGCCGGCTTCAAGACCAGGGTCGTCGACCACGACCTCGGGGCAGTTGCCGGTGCGGCGCTGCACGCGGACGGCTATCGCGGCCAGGCTCGGATGATCGTCGACGAGGACCGCAACATCCTGATCGGCTTCACCGCGGTCGGACCCGATGTCGCCGAACTCCTGCACGCGGCCACGATCGCGGTCACCGCTGAGGTACCGCTCGACCGGCTCTGGCACGCGGTTCCCGCCTACCCGACCATGAGCGAGATCTGGCTCCGTCTGCTCGAGGCCGACGGACGCGACCGTTAGTTCAGCTGACCCACTGGTGGTAGGTGTCCGGGTTTACGTTGCTGCCGCAGATGATGGTTGCCACGTGCCGGCCGGCGAAGCGGGCGCGATCTTCCAAGATCGCTGCGATGCCCAGTGCGGCTGAGGGTTCGACGACGAGGCCGGCGTGGTGGAGGAGCATGCGCATGCCGGTGATGATCGACGTTTCCTGGACGAGTACGGCGTCATCGGCGACCAGGAGGAGGTCGTCCAGGACGGCCGGGATGGGGTAGCGGCCGGCGACGCCGTCGGCGATGGTGTTGGTGGTTGCGGTGGTGACAACGCGTCGTTCGTGCCATGACCGCGACAGCGCAGGTGCGCCAAGAGGCTGAACGCAGATCACCTCGACGTCGGGCGCCAACTCCTTCATCACATGACCGACCCCGGTGGCCAGCGCCCCGCCACCGAGGGCGATCAGCACGGCGTCGAACGCCGGCTTCGTGTCGACGAGTTCCAGTCCGATGGTCGCCGCGCCCTCGCAGGTCTCGAGGTCCAGACTGTCCTCCAGGAGCCGGATGCCGTCGTACGACGCGATCGCGGCCGCTCGCTCGCGCGCCAGCTCGTGGTCGCCGTCGACGAGTTCCAACTTGGCGCCGAGAGCGCGGATGCGATCAAGCTTCGTGGCGGTCGCGAACCGGGATGCCACCACGGTGACGTCGAGCCCTCGGCCGCGACCGGACCACGCGAGTGCCTGGCCGAGATTGCCCGCGCTGGCGCACACGACGGCCTGCGAGCCGTTCTCAGCGAGCTGACTCGCAACCAGCTCGGTGCCGCGGCCTTTGAAGCTGCGGATCGGGTTGGCGGTTTCGAGCTTGATGCTCACCGCACAGCCGAGCTCAGGCTCGAGCGCCTCACAGCAGTACAGCGGACTGTCGAGAAAGACCGGGTCGATGACCTGCCGCGCCGCCCGAATCCGCCCGGTATCGAGCCGCGTCTCCAACACACGACAGCACTGTAGTGCCGGGTCTCGGGTGGCGAGACGAGTCGGGGGTTTTCGGGTCGAGGCCTTTCGCAAAGGTCAGATGACTGATAAGCATATCATCACCCAACCCGAGATCCCGGCTCGGCTCGATCACTGTCCTTGAAGGAGGGCGACCCGATGCACAGTTCGGAAACCCGTAGCGAGGTTGGTCCGGCCGTCGTCGACGAGCGGCCGGCCGGCGATGCTGTCTCGGCGGTCGGCCGGGCGCTCGACGCGATCCCGTTGAACCGTGCGCACAAGCTGATCCTGTTGATGGTGCTGCTCGGCGCCTTCTTCGACGTGATGGAGGAGAACAGCCTCGGTGCGGTCGGGCCGGCGCTCAAGTCCGTCTGGAACATCTCCACGCCCGAGCTGGCGTTCCTGCAGACGGTGACCATCGGCGCGATGATCATCGGCAAGGTGGTCACCGGTGCGCTCGGCGACTACAAGGGCCGGCGTTTCGCGCTGGCGTTCAACCTGGGCGTCTACTGCATCGGCGCGCTGGTCTGTGCGCTCGCGCCGGGGTACACGGTGCTCGCCATCGGCCGCTTCATCGTCGGCGTCGGCCTCGGTGGCGAGATCGCCGCCGGTATGACGATGCTCAGCGAGCTGGTCTCGACCAAGTACCGCGGCGCGGTGGTCGCCTCGCTGAACATCGGCGCCGGTGGGTTCGGCAACGTGGTCTCCTTCGGCTTCGCCGCCGTCGTACTGGGTCCGCTCGGCAACTTCTTCGGCGGCCCCGGCACCAGCTGGCGGTGGATGTTCGGCCTGCTCGTGCTGCCGGCGATCCTGGTCCTGGCCTATCGGCGCTTCCTGCCGGAGACACCGCGCTACCTGGCGTCCCGCGGGCGAATCGACGAGGCCAACCAGGTGCTGACCCGCCTCGCCTCGGGCCGGCTGAAGGACAGCGGCCGTCCGGCCACGCCGTACGTCGAGAATGCGACTACGCGGGCCGTGAAGCCGGAGAAGGTTCGGCTGGGGGAGGTCTTCCAGGGAGTGCTGCTGCGCCGAACCGCCGCGCTCGCGGTTATCTCGTGGATGACGTTCGGTGCGCAGATCACGGTCCTGGTGCTGATGCCGACGATCCTGGTCGAGCAGGGCTACACGATCACCAAGAGCCTCGCGTTCACAATGGTGATGAACCTCGGCAGCCTGTTCGGCGCCGCCGCGGCCACCTACGCCGCGCTGCACCTGCCGCGTCGCCTGGTGATCACCGCCGGAGCCGTGATGGCCTGCGTGGCCGCGCTCGCGTTCGGGTTCCTGGCCAACTCGCCGGCTCTCGTTCTGTTGCTCGGGGCCCTTTTCCAGTTCTTCGTGCTGTTGCTGAACAGCACGATCTTCGCCTGGGCGCCGGAGCTGTACCCGACCCGGGTACGCGCCTTCGGCACCGCGATGGTGGCCGTTCAGGGCAACGTCGCCGGTGCGTTCGTTCCGATCCTCGCCGGCCTGCTGCTCGACCGGGCAGGCATGGTCGCGGTGTTCGTCCTGATCGCCGCCATGTACTCCGTGATGGCCATCGCGAGCCGGTTCGCGCCGGAGACGCACGGCCGCTCACTGGAGGACATCAACAACTCAGATTCGATCCCGACCTCCCAAGGAGTCTGACCATGGACCGTCTACATGTATCCGCCACGTCGCACTGGCCGAACTACTTACCGGAGTACGTCGCCCGCGAGTTCGGCTTCTACGCGGACGAAGGACTCGAGTTCTCGCGGACCGCGCCTGAGGACTGGACCAAGGTGCTGTCCGACCTGGACGGAGGCAGCGCCGACGTCGCGCTCGGCGGCCTCTGGGTTCCGGCGATGTACCACGGCCGCGGCCGTGAGTACCGGGCGTTCGCGCAGTTGAACGCCCGCAACCCGAAAGCGGTCATGACCCGCGAGCGGACGAACGCCTTCGGCTGGAAGGACCTCGAGGGCAAGATCGTGCTCGCCCCGGGGGCAGGCGGAACCGCGCCGTACGTGCACACCGCCGGGCTGATGCGGGCCGCCGGCGTGGACATGTCGAAGGTGCGGTGGGTCCGCGATCTGTCCGGATCGATGCTGACCGAACTGTTCCTCGGCGGCATGGGCGACGCCCTCGTCACCGACCTCGTGAACGCCGCGTTCCTCGAGCACCAGCAGAAGGCGT
Organism: Kribbella sp. NPDC051952; assembly: GCF_040680855.1. Lineage (NCBI taxonomy): Bacteria > Bacillati > Actinomycetota > Actinomycetes > Propionibacteriales > Kribbellaceae > Kribbella > Kribbella sp. NPDC051952. The sequence continues at coordinate 40,035 of NZ_JBFAXQ010000036.1, read as the reverse complement.
ACGTCGCGGTCCGTGCCGACCGCGCCGGTGGGCTCATGCCCAACAGCGTCTACTACACGAACGAGGCGGTGCTGGCCCGGGAGGATCGTCTGACCGAGCGGTTCTGCCGCGCGCTGCAGCGCAGCCTGGACTGGCTCAAGGCACACGAGGCGGCTGAGCTGTCCGGCCTGCTGGCTCGCGAGTGGCCGGGGCTGGACACCGAGGTGCTGATCGGCGTCGTCGACGACCTTCGCGCGAGCGGGCTCTGGGACGACCTGCGGATCAACGAGGAAGGGTACGACGAGTGGATGCGCATCCTCGCCGAGGACGGGCTGCTCGACGCGCCGGTGCCCTATGCGGAACTCGTTGACCCGCGACCGGCCGCGGCGGTGACGTCGTGAGCGTGGCAGGTACTGCGTCCCGTCCGATCCTCGCGCTCAGCCGGGCCGAGATCGCCAAGACACTTGAGATGTCCGACGTGATCGAGGTCGTCGAGCAGGCGCACGCCGCGCTGAGCACCGGTGACGCGGTGCAGGCCGAGCGATCGGCGATCGAGGTTCCCGGCAGTACGACGCTGCTCGTGCCGATGACCGCCGCGATCGCGCCACAGGGCGTGGCTGGGATCAAGCTGCTCACCGATACCCCCGCCAATGCGGAGCGATCGCTGCCCGTGCAGCAGTCGACGGTCGTCCTGGTCGACGCGGAGACAGGCTCTTGCGAGGCGATCCTTGACGGGCCAGTGCTCACCCTGTTCCGTACCGCCGCGGCCTCCGCGGTAGCCACCCGACACCTGGCTCGCCCGGACTCGCGGACACTGGGCTTGGTCGGTGCGGGGGCTCAGGCCCGGGCACATCTGGACGCTCTCAGTTGTGTGCTCCCGATCGACAAGGTCGTCGTCTGGAGCCGGAGCCGGTCGACCGTCGAGGCCTTCGCCGCGTACGCGCGGGAACGGGTCGCCGAGGTAATCGTTGCCGAAGGCCCCGAAGAGGTGATTCGTACGGCGGATGTGCTGTGCACCCTGACGCCGTCACGTGAACCGTTGGTCCGGGGCGAGTGGTTCGAACCCGGACTGCACGTCAACGCCGTCGGTGCGCCGCCGCGACCCGATCACCGCGAGATCGACACCGAGGGCATCGTCCGCAGCCTGGTCGTGGTCGACAGCTACGACGTGGCGCGACGCGAATCGGGCGAGGTGCTGGTCCCGTTGAGCGAGGGCGCCATCACCGCCGAGCACTTCCGCACCGAGTTGGGCGACGTCATCACGGGTGCGCGCAAAGGACGCCGTACGGACGACGACGTGACGCTCTACGACTCCGTCGGACTGGGTATCCAGGACGTCGCCGCGGCACGACTCGCGGTCGACGCGGCACGACGTACCGGACTCGGCGTGGAGCTCAGACTGCGCTGATCCAACCCGAAGACGTGTGTCTCGTCTGCTCGCCGGGATCGGGCAGGCGAGACACACTCATCACAACGCACCCCAGAGATTGGAACCGCGATGCCGACACCCAGCCCGGGCTATTCGATCACCGCGCGCGTGGAGGCTCCGGCCTCCCCGCGCACTACTGCGTCCCTGACCAGCGCCGTCAGCCAGGCCGGCGGAGCCCTGACCGCGCTCGATGTCGTCGAGTCCCGCGCGGACCGGATCGTCGTCGACGTGACCTGCGATGCGGTCGATGCCGACCACGCGGCCGTCATCGAGAAGGCGCTGGCCGCGACCGCGGGTGTGGTCGTGCGCAAGGTCAGCGACCGGACGTTCCTGCTGCACCTGGGCGGGAAGCTGGAGGTGGTGCCGAAAGTACCGCTGAAGCACCGCGACGACCTGTCCCGCGCCTACACCCCGGGCGTCGCCCGGGTCTGTCAGGCCATCGCGAAGAATCCGGCCGACGCCCGCCGCCTGACGATCAAGCGCAACACGATCGCGGTGGTGACGGACGGTTCGGCCGTGCTCGGCCTCGGCAACATCGGGCCGGCCGCGGCGCTGCCGGTGATGGAGGGCAAGGCCGCACTCTTCAAGCAGTTCGCCGGTGTCGACGCCTGGCCGGTCTGCTTGGACACCCAGGACACCGACGAGATCGTCGAGATCGTGCGCGCGATCGCGCCGGTGTACGGCGGAGTCAACCTGGAGGACATCGCCGCACCACGCTGCTTCGAGATCGAACGCCGGCTGCGCGACCTGCTCGACATCCCGGTGTTCCACGACGACCAGCACGGTACGGCGATCGTCGTACTGGCCGCGCTGACGAACGCGCTGCGCGTGGTGGGCAAGCAGATCGAGGACGTACGCATCGTCGTGTCAGGTGTCGGCGCGGCCGGTCATGCGGTGATCCGGCTGCTGATGGCCCAGGGCGCGGGGGAGATCGTCGCCTGTGGTCGCACCGGCGTGGTGCACTCCGGACAGGAGGGGCTGGACGACTTCCGTGGCTGGATCGCGGCGAACACCAACCCGCGCGGCGAGACCGGTTCGTTGACCGACGTACTCGCCGGAGCGGACGTGTTCATCGGCGTTTCCGGGCCCGACCTGTTGACGGGCGACGACATCGCCACGATGGCCGACGACGCGATCGTGTTCGCGCTCGCCAACCCGGACCCGGAGGTGGATCCGGCGGCTGCCGGCGAGCACGCCGCGGTGGTGGCCACCGGCCGGTCCGACTACCCGAACCAGATCAACAACGTGCTCGCGTTCCCCGGCTTCTTCCGCGGCATGCTCGACGCCGGCGCGCACGAGATCACCGACACGGCGATGGTCGCCGCCGCGGCCGCCATCGCGGACGCGGTCACCGACGCTGAGCTGAACGCCAGCTACATCGTGCCCAGCGTGTTCGACGCCGCCGTCGCGCCGGCCGTCGCCGCTGCGGTGCGCGACGCAGTCACCCACTGACCTACGAGGAGAGTCACCACGATGGCAGACGTTGAAGTGCTGGGCGATCCGGTCGAGCGCGGCGAAGAGATCCTGACCCCGGCGGCGCTCGACTTCGTCGCGGCCCTGCACCGAGAGTTCGTTGCCCGTCGCAACGAACTCCTCAAGGCGCGATCCAGGCGGCGAGCCGAGGTCGCCCGGACCAGCCGGCTGGACTTCCTCGACGAGACCCGCGGGATTCGTACGTCGGAATGGTCGGTGGCACCCGCCCCCGCGGACCTGGTCGACCGCCGCGTCGAGATGACCGGCCCGACCGACCGGAAGATGACGATCAACGCGCTCAACTCCGGCGCTCGCGTCTGGCTCGCGGATCTCGAGGACGCCAGCACCCCGCACTGGCGGAACGTGGTCGGCGGCCAGGTGAACCTGTACGACGCGATCCGCCGGACGATCACCTTCACCTCCGAAGCCGGCAAGACGTACGCGCTGGCGACCGACCAGCGGCTCGCGACGATCGTGATGCGCCCACGCGGCTGGCACTTCGACGAGCGCCACCTGATCATCGACGGCGAGCCCGCGGTCGGCGCACTGGTCGACTTCGGGCTGTACTTCTTCCACAACGCCGCCGAGCTGATCGCCCGGGGGAGTGGACCGTACTTCTACCTGCCGAAGCTGGAGAGCCATCTCGAAGCGCGGTTGTGGAACGACGTGTTCGTCCGTGCCCAGGAGCGGCTCGGCATCCCGTACGGAACCGTCCGCGCCACCGTGCTGATCGAGACGATCCCGGCCGCGTTCGAGATGGACGAGATCCTGTACGAGCTCCGCGATCACGCCTCCGGGCTCAACGCGGGTCGCTGGGACTACCTGTTCAGCATGATCAAGTACTTCCGCGACTCCGGTCCGGACTTCGTCCTGCCGGACCGGAACTCGGTTGGGATGACCGCACCCTTCCTGCGTGCCTATACGCGGCTCCTGGTGAAGACCTGCCATCGTCGTGGCGCGTTTGCCATGGGTGGCATGGCAGCCTTCATTCCGAGCCGGAAGGATCCGGCGGTCAACGAGTCCGCGTTCGCGAAGGTCCGCGCGGACAAGCAACGCGAGGCGGCCGACGGCTTCGACGGGTCCTGGGTCGCTCACCCGGATCTGGTGCCGATCTGCCGCGAGGTCTTCGACCAGGCTCTCGGCCAGAACTCGCGTCAGGTCGGAAAGCCGATCGACCGAACACCTATCTCTGCCGGGGAGCTTCTCGACGTACGGTCGACTCCCGGTGAGGTCACCGAGCTGGGACTACGCAACAACGTTCGGGTCGGTGTGCTGTATCTGGAGGCGTGGTTGCAAGGCAACGGAGCCGTTGCCATCGACAACATGATGGAGGACGCCGCCACGGCCGAGATCGCGCGGTCTCAGATCTGGCAGTGGGTGCACAACCAGGTGAAGCTCGACACCGGTGAGCTGGCGACCGCCGAGCTCGTGCAGCGCATCCTCGACGAGGAGAGTCACGCTTCGGTCGGCGAGGAGGCCCGGCGGATCTTCGCCGAGGTGGCCCTTGCGGACGCGTTCGACGACTTCCTGACGCTGCCGGCGTACGACGCGATCGTGGCGGCCGGCGCATGACCGGGCAGCCGATCCGCATCCTGATCGCGAACGTCAACACGACGGCCTCGATGACGGAGACGATCCGCGCGCAGGCGGCGGCGTACGCGTCGCCAGGTACCGAGGTGATCGGTCTGACTCCCGCGTTCGGAGCTGAATCGGTCGAAGGGAACTTCGAGAGCTACCTCGCAGCGGTCGCCGTGATGGACGCGGTGGTGAGGTACGACGGGCCGTACGACGCGGTGATCCAGGCCGGGTACGGCGAGCACGGCCGCGAAGGACTTCAGGAACTGCTGGACGTGCCGGTCGTCGACATCACCGAGGCGGCTGCACAGATGGCCATGTTGGTCGGGCGCAGCTATTCGGTGGTGACGACGCTGGATCGAGCGGTCCCGCAGATTGAGGACCGGCTGAAGTTGGCGGGGTTGTTGGACCGCTGCGCATCGGTCCGGGCCAGCGGCCTGTCAGTGCTCGAGCTCGAGAAGGATCCGGACCGCGCAGTCGAGGCGATCGTCGAGCAGGCGCTGACGGCCGTCGAAGGTGACCGGGCCGAGGTGATCTGTCTCGGCTGCGGCGGGATGGCCGGCCTGGATCGCCGGATCAAGGAAGCCACCGGGGTTCCGGTGGTCGACGGCGTCGCGGCTGCGGTCACACTCGCGGAGTCGCTCGTACGGCTCGGACTCACCACCAGCAAGGTCCGTACGTACGCCACGCCCCGGCCCAAGGTGATCACCGGATGGCCGATCACCCGTGCGGGCGAGAACAGCTGAGGTCAGGTCAGCTGTTCTCCAGCAGTGCAAGGGATGCCGCCGAGGCGACGCTCGCGTCGCCGGCGTCGATGGCCTTGGCCAGGACGTCGTGCCAGCTGTCCTCGCCGCTCGCGAAGACCTGGAGGCAGCGGTCGTCGCGCACGCTCTCGGCGAGCGCCCGCGCGATGCTCGAGTACAGATCGACGAGCAGGGGGTTGTGGGCCGCGCGAGCGACACACAGGTGGAACTCCACGTCGGCCGCGACGAAGGCTTCCTCGTCGCGAGCCTGGCCGGCCGCTGCCCGCTCCTGCAACGCCGCCTGGAGTGCCGCGACATCGGACTCGGTACGTCGGGTCGCTGCAAGTCCGGCTGCGACGATGTCCAGTCCGCGACGCACCTCGATCACGTGCGAGTCGTCGGCAACCGTGAGCCGCCGACGGATCGCCACGTCAGTCGCATCGCTGGCGGTGACATACGTGCCGTCGCCCTGCCGGGTGGCGAGCAGCCCGGCCTGGACGAGACCGCGGACCGCCTCCCGGATCGAGGCACGGCTGACGCCGAGCCGCTCGGTCAGCTCACCCTCTGAGGGGATCCGGTCACCGAGCGCCCACCGCCCACTGGTGATCTCGTCCCGCAACTGCGCACCGACCGTCTCGACCAGCGAAACCCGCTGCACTTTTCTCACCGGAACCCCCTTCCAAAAACATCTGACGACTGGTAATCATATCATCAAGCATCCGAGATCCCGGCTCGGCTCGACAACGTTCCCTAGGGAAGGTCGGTCCGATGCAATCCTCAGATTCCCTGAACCCGCCACCCGCTCTTGCCGGCAGCGTCGCCGACGAGCCCACGGACACGTCCAGCGGCCGCCTCTCGGTCGTGATGGACCAGATCGGCTGGACCAAGGCCCATTGGGTCATCGTCTCGATGGTCCTGGCCGGCATGTTCTTCGACGCGCTGGAGCAGGACACCACCGGCGCGATCACCGAGGGCCTGAAAGCCAGCTTCGGCATGGACACCTCGGACCTCGCCTTCCTCAACACCGTGATGATCATCGGTGGTCTGGTGGGGCGCTTGACCACCGGCTACCTGGCCGACCGGAAGGGCCGGCGGTACGCGCTGTCGTTCAACCTGCTCCTGTACACACTCGGCGGAATCCTCAGTGCGATCGCGCCGACGCAGTTCCTGCTCGAGTGCTCACGATTCATCGTGGGTGTCGGCCTGGGTGGCGAGTTCACCGTCGGTCTCGCGCTGGTGTCCGAGGTGGTCGCGACCAAGTACCGCGGCACGGTCGCGGCGTCGCTGAACATCGGGTCCGGCGGAGTCGGCAACTTCGTGGCGTTCGGTCTGTTCCTGGTCGTGCTCGGTCCGCTGAACGACGTCCTCGGCGGCACCGACGCGAGCTGGCGCTGGTTGTACGTGCTGCTGGCGATCCCCGCCGTACTGGTCGTCTTCATCCGTCGTTACATGCCCGAGTCGCCCCGGTTCCTGTTGTCGAAGGGACGAGTCGATGAAGCGAATGCCGCGCTGACGGCACTCGCGACCGGGCGCCTGAGCCGGAAGGCCCAGGGGACGCCGACGCCGTATCTCACGGACGCCGACATACCGAACGTGGTCGGGCAGTCCGTGCCACTGAAGTCACTCGTCACCGGCAGGTCGTTGCGACGTACGGCGGCCATCGGCGCCGCGTCGTGGATGTCGTTCGGCGCCCAGATCACGTTGCTGGTGCTGATGCCCAGCATCTTGGTTGCCCAGGGCTACAGCATCAGCGACAGCCTGGCCTTCACGATGACGATGAACTTCGGGAGCCTGCTGGGCGCGTGTGCCGCGGCGCTCGTCGCCCGCAGGGTCGGACGTCGTACGACGGTCATCAGCGCCGCGATCCTCGGCTGCGGTGCTGCTGTCGCGTTCGCCACCTTCGCCTCGGGAACAGCGTTGATCCTGTTGCTCGGAGGCACGTTCCAATTCTTCGCCCTGCTGCTGAACACCACTCTCGCGGCCTGGTCTCCTGAGGTCTATCCCACGGAGGTCCGCGCGCTCGGCTGTTCGATCGTGAACGGCATCGGCAATGTGTCCGGAGCCGTCATGCCGCTGATCGCCGTACCGGTCTTCCATGTCTGGGGGATGGCGGGAGTGTTCCTGATGCTCGCGGTGATGTACGTCTTCCTCGCCTTCGCCGCCGGGTTCGCGCCCGAGACGCAGGGGCTGACGCTCGAGCAGATCAATCGCAGCCAGGTCTGACCAGCCGTTTCGTCCACTACTGAAAGGCCATAGTCCGTTGAGACAATATTCTGCCCCTGTCGATTACCGCCGGATGGAGTCGCTGCTCCACGACTTCGAACCGTCGTTCACCTTCGAGCCCGCAGAGCAGCTCGGCGCGGACGAGTACGCGGACCGGATCGAGCGGATCCGGCGCGATGCCACCGTCGCCGGCTTCGACGCCGTCCTGGTTCATGCCAGTCTGGTCGGCTGGTACCACACGTCGAATCCTTTCCTGCGCTACATCTGCGACTGGATGCGGGAGGGTGTGCTGATCCTGCCGACCGATGCCGACCAGGCTCCCGAGCTGCTGTCGTTCTGGACCGAATCCGCTGTCGTGCCGCCGGGCGGCGAGCCGCTCGAGGTGGGCGAGATCTGGCAGGTCTCCCCGTTCGGTCGCGAGAGCGTCGACCGGCCGGGATCGCCGCTGCGCAAGACCGTCGAGGCGTGCGCGAACATCCTGCGCCGGCTCGGTATCGAGGGCGGCCAGGTCGGGCTCATCGGCGACGAGACGGCCACGACCTGCTGGGCCGGGCTTCGGGACACGATGCCGACGACGGCGTTCAAGGACGCGACCGACATCGTGCTCCGGCTGCAGCGGGTCCGTTCGGAGGCAGAGATCGCGATCATTCGCTCGGCCGGGCAGTTGATCGACATCGCCTACGAGGCCGCGTGTCATGTCACCAGGCCGGGCGTGACCGACTACGAGATCTACGCGGCGTTCTCGTACGCGCAGATGTCGCGGGGTGGGGAGACGGGCGACGGTTACCAGATCGGCGTCAACCGGTACGGCACCCATTGCGGTAAGCCGTACGGGCACATCATTCGCCCGGGCGACCTGCTCAACCTGTACGTCTCCAACGTCACGTACCTGGGCTACAGCGCGCAGGCGGCGCGGATGATGGTGATCGGGTCGGCCACCGACACCCAGAACGAGGTCCTCGAGATGACGGTTGACGCCGTACGACGTGCCGAGGCGCTGATCAAGCCCGGCGTGAAGTTCAGCGAACTGCACGACGCGGCCTTCGAGGCGTACGTCGAGCGCGGTTATCTCAAGTCGAAGGAGACCCGGACGATGCCCTTCAACTGGGAGGCGATGCCGGACGGGTCGCCTCGGCCGGTTCAGCGTCAGTACGTCGAGGATCCGGACTGGGAGGCGCAGGGTCGTCAGCTGATGCACGTCTGGCCGGCGGCGCCCGGCCCACACAACCCGAACCTCGGGCATGCGATCGGGATGCCGAAGTTGCCGCAGTACAACGTGGCGTCGCACAACACCGACCGGATGGAACCCGGGATGGTCTTCGTCCTGCATGCACAGTGGGTCGAACCACTCGTGGCCGGCTCGAACCTCGGCGACCTGTACGTCGTCACCGAGGACGGCTTCGAGAACCTCACCTGCCGTACGTCGGTCGAGCCGCATCGGGTCGTCGTATGAGCAACCCCGCGGTGTTGAGGCTCAGCTCGATGGCGCACGGCGGAAACTACCTGCCCGAGTACGTCGCCCGCGGCGGCGGGATCTTCGCCGAGAACGGGCTCGAGGTCCCGTACACCCTGCGCGACCCATGGGACGGGATCGTCCACGACCTCGCCGACGGGACCTCGGACGTCGCACTGGGTGGCCTATGGGTGCCCGCGATGTACTCGAGACGGGGGCGCGATCTGGTCGCGATCGCGCAACTGAACGACCGGTTCCCGATGTGCATCGTCACCCGCGAGCCGGTGGCGGACTTCGAACTCTCGTGGCTCACTGGGAAGACGTTGCTCGTTCCGGGACAGGGTGGGTCGGCACCTGCCGAGTACACCCGCGGGCTGATGCGTGAGGCCGGCATCGATCCATGGCAGACCCGTTACTGCCATGAACTCTCGATGCCGATGCTTCGCGAGTTGTACGTCGGTGGACTGGGCGACGCGTTCGTCGCTGACCTCGGCACCGCCACCGAACTGCAGCGGTCGGGACAGGGGCACATCTCCTTCCGGCACGCCGAACGTGGCGGCCGGATGCCCAACAGCGTGTACTACGTGCTGCGTGAGCGCCTGGACGAGCTGACGCCGCGACTGATCCCGTTCGTCCGCTCGATCGATCAGGCCATGGCCCGGCTACGCAACGGCCCGACCGAGGACCTTGCCGACCTCCTTCGTGCGGAATGGCCCGGTGCGGACGTAGCTCTCCTCTCCGAAGTCACCGATCTCCTGATCGAGAACGGAACGTGGGCCACGACCCGGATCGACCGCGACGCGTGCAACCGGTGGACCGGCATCCTGCACACAGCCGGCCTGACCGTCTCGCACGTCGACTACGACGACATCATCGACACCCGGGCCATGGACCGGGTGCTAGTGGAAGGCGGGAGGGCCTCCTTGTAGGCCTCGGTGGATGGTTTCGGGGTCGGCGACGAAGTTGGGGAGTTGGTCCTCGGCCGTGTAGTAGCGGTGGAAGACCGGGGTCTGGGAGCCCGAGAGGGGTGGGACTATCCAGGTCCAGTCGGCGGGGCAGCGGCGGCCGGCTCGTTCCTCGCGTTCGAGATGGATGAGGAACCTGCGCGACTCGGTGTGGTGATCGGTGATGCTGACGCCGTTCGCCTGGAACGAGTGCAGTACGGCGCGGTTGATCTCGACCAGGGCCCGGTCGCGCCACAGCGTTGCCTCGTCGGAGGTGTCGAGACCCATCCGTTCCGCGACCTCGGGGACCATGGCGTAGCGGTCGTTGTCGCCGAGGTTGCGGGCGCCGATCTCCGTGCCCATGTACCAACCGTTGAAGGGCGCGGCCGGGTACGAGACGCCGCCGATGAGCAGCGTGTTGTTGCTGATCACCGGAACCGCATGCCACCGCATGCCTAGGTCGGCGAACCACGCCAGCTCGGGGTGCTCGAGGGGAACCTCCTGCACCGCTTGTCCGGGAAGCTGGAACATCCGCGGGCCTTCCTCGACGGTCTCCACGACCAACGGGAGTACGTCGAAGGCTCCTGGGTGGTCGGGCGGGCGCCAGCCGCGCTGGACGAGTTCGCTCGTGAAGGCTCGGTAGCGAGGGTCTCCGAGGACGCGCCCGTCGGGCTGCTCGTGTCCGGCGTACCGGATGAGTTGTTCGTTCCAGATCCGGGGGGCAGGTCTGGTCGGGGTCTCGGGGGCGAAGACGCTGATCATCGGGCGGATCTTCCCGCCGTTGTGTGCCACGCGTAGGTGGTCGAAGCAGTGCCTGGCGACGCCCTCGGCGTCGGCGACGGTCCTAAGGTCGCGCACCTGCAGGCTGTGCCAGTACAGGCGTCCGATGCAGCGTGCGTTGTTGCGCCAAGCGACGCGGGCGCCGAAGGTCAGCTCCTCAGCGGTGTGCCAGTACGTCCCGGTGAGGTCGATCTCGCGCATCACCGCGGCGATCCGCGGTCCCATCCGCTCGGCCTTGGGATTCTCGGCGTAGAAGAGCTCGAGGAACTCCTGGGCCGCGGCCCGAACCTCTTCGATATCGACGCTCCCGGGACGGGGTTCGGGCGGGCTCACCGGGGGATCGGGCCGCACCAGGGGCTCGGTCCGCGCCGGATGGTCGGCCCTCGCCCGGACCCGACCGGGGCCTGGTGACGCTCGCCGGCCGGTCCGCGGGGACTTGTGCCACGGCCCGACCTGGAGCAGCCGTTCGCCGCCATGCGACGCGTCGAGATGGTAGGCGTAGATCCGAACGGCCAGAAGAAGGATTGCCAGACTCAGTACGACGACGGCCGGGCGGCTCGGCGGTACGTTCCAACCGAGTTCGACCGCGCCGACGGCAGCACCGGGCGCGGCAAGTCCGACGGCTGCGAGCAGGAGAACCACAAGCCGTCGGTTCGGTGTCGCCGGCCGGTCGGCGGCGACGTGATGGACAGGGCAGGTCTGCTGTGACTGGGCGGGTCTCAGCATCGGTCAATCCGTTCCCCGAGAGTGCGTGCCGTTCCCGTTCCGCAAGCGGGTCTGCCAGTCCCGGTTGCTGTCGAACAGCGGGTCGTCCGGGCGAGGCGCCGCGGGATCCGGATCGCCGGCCTGCAGGTTGCTGCCGAGCTGGTCGACCTCGGTGGCGAACGAGTTCACGATCGACTGCATCTGCGCCTGGGCGGTCTGCGCGTACGAGCGAACCTGCTGGCCGGCCGTGTCCATGGCCTCGGCGACGATCTTGCGTTCGTGTTCGCGCGCCTGGCCGATCCGCTCGCGGGCGTCCCGGCTGACGTCCTGCACCATCTCCTCGACCACGAGTTGCGCCTGGCTGAACATCTGGACGACCTGTTCGTTCACGCGGTCGCCGGCCTGCTCGTAGTGGTCCAGCTCGGCCTGCATGCGTTGCAGTTCCGCGCGCCCGCGCTGCAGCTCGGACTGGAGCCGTTCGTTCTTGGCCCGGCTGTCGTTGAGCTCCTGCTCCGTGGCTTGGATCTGGTCAGCCAGCAGATCGAGGTATCCGTAGACCTTGCCGGCGTCCAAGCCCCGCATCCGCCGTTGGAATCTCTCGTCCCGGATCGACCGGGGTGTCTGATGTCGAGAGCCGTGGCGCTGGTGGTTGATCGTCACTTGCTGTCTCCTGACCTGGTAGAGCCGCCCCGACGGTGCGCTCGCCCGCGGCTGCGTAGTAGAAGTGCTCGTACTTGATGTGCTCGGGACGCATGCCGGCCGCAGCCAGCTGCTCGAGGGTGTGCGCGACCATCTGCGGGCCGCCGCACACCATCGCCGTACGCCCGTACAGCACCTGCCGGGCTGCGACCGTGCCGACCTTCCCGCGCTGTCCGGGATAGGACGGGTCGTCGGACACGACTTCGGTGTAGTCGAACCAGGGCCGCTCCTGGGCGAGTGCTCGCAGCCGGGGGCGGTCGTAGAGATGCCAGGGCATCCGGACGCCGTGGAGCAGATGGACCAGAGGTCCGGCGCCCGTCCGTTGCCACTCGTTGTCGATCTGTTCGAGTACGGCGAGGAGCGGTGCGAGACCGGTTCCACCGGCGACCAGGAGCAGCTCCCTCGCCGCACCTTGCAGAGTCAGCCGCTCGCCGACGGGCGCTCCGAGCTTCACGGTGTCGCCGGCTTTCAGGGATCGCACCACGGTCGGGCTCACCTGGCCGCCGTCGATCTGTTGCACATGCAGATCGATGGAGCCATCCGGACGTGGCGCGTTGGCCGGGCTGAAGTACCGCCATTGCCGCGGCCGTTGCGGGATCTCCATCGAGACCGATTGGCCCACGCGGAACTGGAACGCTCGTCTGGGCCGGACAGTGAGCAGGGTGAGGTCCATGGTCCGTCGCTCGGCCGAGATCACATCGGCGTCCCACCAGTCCGGGCTGGACTCCGACGACATCTCCGCCGCCTCGACCATGATCCGTGCGACCACCTGGTACGCCGCCGTCCAGTCCGCGGCGAGTTCCTCGTCCCATTCGGACCCCAGGAAGTGCATCAGGGTCGCGCAGAGCGAAGCGCCGACCGCGTTGTAGTGCTCCGCGAGTACGGCGTACTTGCGGTGGTCACGGCCCAGGTGCTGCAGGAAGGCCGCGTCGTTCTCGATCTGGTCGGCGTGGCTGACGATCCGGCCGAGTGCGCCGACGAACTTGTCCCGCTGATGCGACATCGACAGGGGGAACATCGAGCGCACCTCGGGATGAGACACGAAGAGGTGCGAATAGAAGTACAGCGGAACCTGTTCACCGTGTCGTGTGACCTGGTCCCAGCTGCGTTGCAGGGCGTTGGCATCCATCGGGATTCGCTATCCGTCTCGGAACGGCAGCTCCTCGAGGGTCGGGGACGGCCCATCACTGGGGACCAGCCGGTCCCGGTCGTGGGCAGCTCGAGCCGACAGTTGCTGTGTTGACAAGGGTTTCCCTCCCAATCGAATCCCCGAGTCCAAGTCCTGTGTAATTCCCCCGACTTACCCCGGGCAACCGGGTTGAAACCGTGGATCGGACTCAATCGTCTCGAAAATCTCGGCATACCGACAGGGGCTACTGACAAGGAGTCGCGACGGGCTCAGCTGTTAATCGTTTGACCCAGCTGGAGGCGTGCTGATCTGCTGTGAGCAGGTGCGCCGGACCAGCCGGCGCGGACCGGAAGGAGGAGAGCCGATGTCTGTCCTGTCCAGCAGCTTTGCTCTGAAAGGTTCTTCGGTTTGGCATTCGCACGTTCGTTCAGTTGTGAGCATTGCGGCGTAGAGGTCTCCCTCGACGCCCCCGGAACCACCCATCGAAATCACTGCCCGGGTTGCCTGTGGTCGCGCCATCTCGACCGCAACGTACCGGGCGATCGCAAGGCCGATTGCGCCGGCGGCATGGAGCCGATCGCGGTAACGGTCCGCGGCGAGGGCCGTTGGGTCCTCGTGCACAGATGCACCAATTGTGGCCGCCTTCGTCTCAACAAGACCGCCGGTGACGACAACGTCCTCCTCCTGATGCGATTGGCGGCCCTGCCGCTGACCATGCCCTTCATTCCCTTCGCGGCCGAACCTGAAACCGGGGGAAACGGGAATGGTTCGCATCCGCCTGCTCGCAAGCCCAGAGCACGCAAGGCCAAGGCCCAGGTGCGGCCGGCCGCCGAATAGTTGCGCTAGGCAACAGAGTGCCCGGTCACGGCTGGCCATGCGACATCGTCGATGGCCAGCCAGGGAGCGGTGGCCAGCGTGGCCGGGGTTGCCTTGGCGAAGGCGGTGACTTCGCGGTGGAGGTGGGACTGGTCGGTGTAGCCGCTGGCCGCGGCGGTGGTGGCGGGGGACCGGCCGGCGGCCAGGAGGTGGGCGGCGTAGTCGAAGCGGACCAGTTGGGCGGCTCGTTTGGGCGTGACGCCCAGTTGGGACCGGAAGCGGGACCACAGGCGCTTGCGGCTCCAGCCGGTTTCGGCTGCCAGGCGATCGATCCGCAGCCGGCCTTGACTGTCAAACGTTCGATGCCAGGTATGGGCGACCTCCGGATCGACGGCGGGGGAGTTGTCCAGCCGTCGAGCGAGGACGTCAACGACGATGTCGAATCGCTGAGTCCAGGACGGCGCGAGCCGCAGCCGGTCCTCGAAGCGGGATCCCCATACGTCCGCGAGCGCCGCCACCGTCCCGGCGAGGTCGATCGAGGTGCCGAACACCCGGGCTGCCAGGACCGGTGAGAGCCGAACCTGCAGACAGTCGCCCATCGTCCCGGCGGCACGGAGTTCGCCGGGAAGCAGGCCGATGAAGGCGCTGCCCTTGGCCCGGCGGCCGTGGGTGTCGTCGTACACGATGCCGTCGCCTTCACTCAGATCGACGATCAGGGTGACCGACGGGTGCGCGACCATGGCGATGTCCGCGGGCGCCTCGGCCCGGTGGCGGAATCCGGCCATGCTGAGGCCGGGCAGCCGCCCCGGTTGCCGGGGGACTGCGACGTCCACCAGCGCCCAGTCAATCCCGGTCGCTCCCATAGGACGATGCTAGGCCTGGCGTGAGCGGTCCGTCGCGGTGAAGTCGAGCAGCAGCCGGCTCGTTGTGTCGGGCGCCTCGAGCATCGGGACGTGCCCGATTCCCGGCAGCAGCTCGACCCGTCCGCGCGGCAGTACGTCGTACTCGTGTGCCGACTGCGGATCCCAGCGCGGGTCCGCGCCGCCGAAGCCCACCAGCATCGGTACGTCGATCTTGGTCAGCCTGTCGGGAACGCTTCGCTCGGCGATGTACGCGCCGTTGTGTCGCAACACCGACGAGAAGGTCTTGTAGGTGAGGCCGCGGAGTTCGGCGACCAAGGCGTCCGGGATCTCCACCGGGCGGACGCAGGTCACTCTGATTCCCTTGCGGACCAGCTTGTCCGAGCGCAGTGCCCAGACGAGCCGGCCGATCGGCGGGCTGGTGAGAGCGCGCAGGAGCGCGGGCTGTGGAAGGAGTGCGGCGGGACTGGGGCCGGTGCTGATCAACGCGATCGCACTCACGAGTTCGGGACGCTGCTCGGCGAGCGAAGTGGCGACGTACCCGCCGCTCGAATGTCCGACCAGCGTGACAGGTCCGACGTCGAGGCTGTCGATCAGCTCCGCCACCCGGCTCGCCTGCGAAGGGACGTCGTACGACGTCGGGGGTTCGGACTGACCCATCCCGGGCAGGTCGACACAGATGACGTCGTGGTGCTCGGCGAGCGCCGGGATCACTGGCGCCCACGTCGCTCCGGACGCTCCCGAGCCGTGGATGAGCACCATCGGAGACGTCTGCCGGGAGCCGGCGCGCACTACATGAAGTCCACTCATGCGCCCAGGATGCGCGGCCGTCGACTGTCCGGTCTTGTACAAATGTCCGCGCTAAGAGGGGGCGGGGGAGGTTGAGCGCCTCGGTCTCCAGCGGTTGGGCTCAGGTGGGGCGGTGGGTAGCTGCACTGTGACGCGGAGGCCGCCCGCGGGGCGCGGCGTGAGGGTGAGCGTGCCGTTGTGGGCCTGGGTGATGCTCTTCGCGATGGCGAGACCAAGGCCGACGCCTGCGTGGTCGCTGCGGATTCGTTGGGTGCCGCGCTGGAACGGCTCGATCAGCGTGGAGACCAGGTACGGGCTGAGCTTCTCGCCGGTGTTCTCGACCGTGAGTACGACGGTCTTGGGGTGAACGCTGGTCGTGATCCACACGGTGCCTTGGTCGGGCAGATTGTGGACGATCGCATTGTGGACGAGGTTCGTGGTCAGCTGCAGGAGGAGCGTTTGCGAGCCCATCGTGCGGGCGATCTCACCGGAGGTTTCGATGGTGAGGCCGCGCTTTTCCGCGAGGGGGAGGAGGGCTTCGGTGGCTTCTTCGGCCGCGAGGGACAGGTCCACGTGTTCGCGGGTGAAGGACCGCTGGTTGGCTCGGCTGAGCAGGAGCAAGGCTTCGGTGAGGTCGATCGCCCGGGTGTTGACGTACTGGAGGCGCTCGACGAGTTCGACGGGGTCGCGGTCCAGGTCCTTGCTGGCCACGTCGAGAAGAGTCTGGGTGATCGCCAGCGGGGTGCGTAGTTCGTGCGAGGCGTTGGCCGCGAATCTCTGCTGCTCGGCGTCGTGTGCTTCGAGCCGCGCGAGCATGGCGTCGAAGGCGTCGGCGAGTTCGCGGAACTCGTCCTGGCGGCCTTCCAGCTGGATCCGGTGCGACAGCGATCCGTTCGTGGCCAGGCGGGTGGCGCTTGTGATGCGAGCCAGCGGAGCGAGCATGCTGCCGGCGAGAAGCCACCCTCCCAGGAGGCCGAACACCAGCAGGAGAGCCAGCGCCAGCACCGCCTTCGGGACGAAGGCGGCCACCAGGTCGGAGCGGTCGGGCATGCGCATCACCGGGGCCGCGATCACATCCGGCACATAGCGCAGCAGGAACACCCACACGACCGCGAGCAGCAACGCACCGGCAGCCATGATGCACGCGGCATAGCTGAGCGTGAGTTTGAGGCGAATGCTCAAACCGGGGGCTCTATCCATGGTCCCCTCCGGTGTCGATGCGATACCCGGCGCCGGCCACGGTCGTGATGACCCACGGCTCGCCGAGTCGTTTGCGCAGTGCCGAGACGGTGATGCGGACGGCGTTGGTGAACGGGTCGGCGTTCTCGTCCCAGGCCCGTTCCAGCAGCTCTTCCGCGCTGATCACACCGCCCTCGGCGCCGATGAGGACCTCGAGGACGGCGAACTGTTTCCGGGTGAGCGCCACGTACCGGCCGTCGCGGAAGACCTCGCGGCGGAACGGATCCAGCCGCAGGCCCGCGATCTCTCGCACCGGCGGTCGGTTGTGGGCGCGCCGACGGTCGAGGGCCCGGAGCCGGAGCACGAGCTCCCGGAAGGCGAAGGGCTTGGTCAGGTAGTCGTCGGCGCCGAGTTCGAATCCGGAGGCCTTGTCGTCGAGCCGGTCGGCCGCGGTGAGCATGAGAATCGGCATACCGCTGCCGGAGGCAACGATCCGTTTGGCCACCTCGTCACCGGAAGGCCCCGGAATGTCGCGATCCAGTACGGCGATGTCGTACGCGTTGATGCTCAGCAGTTCCAGCGCGGTGTCACCGTCACCGGCGATATCGGCCGCGATCGCTTCCAGCCGCAGGCCGTCGCGAATGGCGTCTGCCATCTCGGGTTCGTCCTCGACGATCAACACACGCACACTATCGATGGTACGAGGCGAACATATCGTCGGCGTATCCAAAACCCCATACGTACTGACAACACCGCGCTGCCTTGACTGGATGGCATGTCCGTCAGTGAACCGGCACAGCTAAC
The DNA here is from genome assembly GCF_040680855.1 of Kribbella sp. NPDC051952. Taxonomy (NCBI): domain Bacteria; kingdom Bacillati; phylum Actinomycetota; class Actinomycetes; order Propionibacteriales; family Kribbellaceae; genus Kribbella; species Kribbella sp. NPDC051952. Next base: position 22,455 of record NZ_JBFAXQ010000036.1, on the reverse strand, counting down.
AGGCCGCCGTACCAAATTGGCCCTCCGCGCGGCGTTCGTGGTCGCCAACGTAGCGCTTATCGGCATCTTCATTCATCAGACACTTTCGGCTCCGGTCCTGTCGGGCGGCGGCTCCGGCCAGCGTGCGCTGGGGGAGGCGGACGGCGCCGTACCTGAGGGCACGACGGTCTTCGACGACGAGGTTGCCGGGGTGGCGAATCTCGACCCGTCGCTGCTCGGCGCGCTGCGGCAGGCATCGACCGATGCCGGGATCAAGTTCTTCGTCAACAGTGGCTGGCGTTCTCCGGCGTACCAGGAGCAGCTGCTGAACGAGGCGATCTCGAAGTACGGGTCGAAGGAGGAGGCCGCTCGGTGGGTGGCCACGCCGGAGACGTCTCCGCATGTGTCGGGGCACGCGGTTGACCTTGGGCGGTCTGACGCGTTGGCGTGGTTGTCCAAGCATGGCGCTGCGTACGGGCTGTGTCAGATCTACAAGAACGAGCCGTGGCACTACGAGCTGCGGCCTGAGGCCATCGAGCACGGGTGTCCACCGATGTACGCCGACCCTTCGCACGATCCGAGGATGCAGCGGTGACTCTGACCGTGCGGCAGATCCACGCCGGCGAGCATCTGGAGTTTGTGCAGCGGCAGCGGTCGGTCAGTTTTCTGCAGACGCCAGCCTGGGGTGGCGTCAAGACGGAGTGGCGTAGCGAGTCTCTTGGTTGGTTCGATGGGCAGCGGCTGGTCGGGGTTGGGCTCGTCCTGCATCGCCCGGTACCTCGGTTTGAGCGCTATACGTTGGCCTATCTGCCTGAGGGGCCGGTAATCGATTGGACCGGTGAGATCTCCGAGTGGCTTGGCCCGTTGGCGGCGTACCTGAAGGGGCAGGGCGCGTTTGCGATCCGGCTCGGTCCGCCGGTACGCACGGATACGTGGAGCGCTGCGCAGGTCAAAGCAGGTATCGCGGATCCGGCCGTTCGGCGGCTCACGGACCTGCCCAGCCAGGAGGTCGACCCGGTTGGTGCTCGGGTGACCAGGCAGCTGCGTGATGGTGGGTGGTTGCCACAGAGTCCGGAGAACGGGTTCGGTGCGGGGCATCCGCAGTACAACTTCGAGCTTCCGCTGATAGGTGGGACCGAAGATGATGTGCTCACGGGCATGAACCAGTTGTGGCGGCGCAACCTCAAAAGGGCGGTGAAAGAGGGCGTCGAGGTGACGGTTGGCGAGGAGTTGAAGGCGTTTCACGATCTCTATGTCCACACCGCCGAGCGCGACCACTTCACCCCCCGGCCGCTGCGGTACTTCGAGACCATGTTCGCGGCGATGGCTCCTGAGGACCGCGATCGGATTCGCCTCTACCTGGCCCGGCACCAGGGCGATCTCGTTGCCGCGACGATCCTGGTCCGCGTCGGTGCGCAGGCCTGGTACTCGTACGGCGCCTCCTCGACGGAGAAGCGTGAGGTGCGTGGGTCCAACGCCTGCCAGTGGGCGATGATCCGCGACTCGCTGGCGGCCGGCTGTGACGTCTACAACCTGCGCGGCATCACACCGACCCTCGACGCCGACGACCCGCACGTCGGGCTGATCCAGTTCAAGGTCGGCACGGGCGGTCAGGCCGTACGGTACGTCGGTGAGTGGGACCTCCCGCTACGACCCATCGTCTACCGGGCGTTCGACCTGTACATGCGGCGACGCGAGACCCTGAGGCGGCGCGCGCGAGCGGAGGTTGAGTGATCACGCGAGCGCGGCGGCGACCTCGTCAAGGTGTGCGCCGCGAGAAGCCTTGATGAGTACGACGTCGCCGGGTGCGAGGTGATTGCGCAGCCAATCGATGGCCGCGTCGTTGTCCGCCAGCGGCACGCCTCGCTCACCTGCACCGCCGGCGATGGCGCCGGCGCCCGTGCCGACCGCGACCACGACGTCGGCCCGAGAGACGGCGTACTCGCCGATAGCGCGGTGCTCGGCCTCGCTGTCGTCGCCGAGCTCGAGCATCTCGCCGAGTACGGCGATGCGGCGCTTGCCCTCGATCGCCGCCAGTGCGTCCAGGCCGGCGAGGGTCGATTCGGGGTGGGCGTTGTACGAGTCGTTGAGCAGCGTCGCGCCACTGTCCAGCTCGCGAAGCTCTAGTCGCCACTTCGACAGCGTGGTTGTGGCCAAGGCTTTGGCGATCGCGTCGAGAGTGATGCCGGCCGCCAGCCCCGCCGCCGCGGCAGCCGACGCGTTGAGCGCCTGGTGGGCGCCGAGGAGGGGCAGTGCCACAGGTGCCGCGGCGTCGGCGGTCTGCAGTGTGAAAGACGGTCGGGCGAGCCGGTCCAGGGTCACATCAAGCACCCGTACGTCGGCATGCTCTGCCCGACCGAACGTCAGCACCTGCCCATCGGTGAGCGCGCGCATCGCGACCACCCGCGGATCGTCGGCGTTCAGTACGGCGGTGCCGCCGGGCGCCAGCCCCTGCACGAGTTCGCCCTTGGCCGTGGCGATCGCCGTACGCGATCCGAACTTGCCCAGGTGAGCCCGGCCGACGTTGAGGACGACGGCGATGTCGGGCGCAGCCAGGCTTGCGAGGTGGGCGATGTGACCGATGTGGCGGGCACCCATCTCGAGGACAAGGAACCGGGTGGCCGCATCGGCGCGCAGCATGGTGAGCGGTACGCCGAGCTCGTTGTTGAGCGAGCCGATCGTCGCGATCGTCGGCCCGGCGCTCGAGAGCACCGCAGCCAGCAGGTCCTTGGTGCTGGTCTTGCCCTGAGAGCCGGTCACCCCGGCGACGACGAGGCTGTCACGCAGTTGAGCCACGACATGAGCGGCGAGCTTTTGGAGCGCGGCCTGGACGTCCGCCACGACGACGGTCGGCAGCGCCGTGGGCCGGGAGCCGAGCACGGCGACGGCACCGACCCGGCCGGCCTGGTCTGCGTAATCGTGGCCGTCGACGTACTCGCCGGCGAAGGCCACGAAGAGCCCGCCCGGCTCGGCCTGCCGGCTGTCGAGCACGGCGGGCGCGGTCACTGTCACCGAGCCGTTGCCCGTGACCGTCCCGTCGACGACCGAGGCGATCTCGCTGAGGCTGATCGGAATCATGCGTCCACCCAAGAACGACCGGTGTTGCCGGAACGTATCGGGATTTCAATACGCCGACGATAGGTACGGCGTCCTTCACTAGGCGGATGACCTACAGCGAACCAGCGGCTCTGCGCCGATGGCTGGCGTCCGCGTCCTCCCCGGCCGTGCCGATCACGGTGTTCGGCTGCGGGTCGGACGAGGCGGTCCTGTTCCGGGAGTTGGCACCTCGGCTTGGCGTCGTACCGAACCTCACGGCGGCGGCCGTCACTGAGGTGAATGCCGAACTGGCGTTGGGGAATCGGTGCATCAGCGTCGGTCACAAGACTCCGATCACCAACGCCGCTCTGCTGGCGCTGAGCCGGGCCGGCGTGGAGTACATCTCCACGCGGAGCATCGGCTACAACCACCTCGACGTGCCGTACGCCGAGAGCGTCGGGATCCTCGTCGAGAACGTCGACTACTCACCCGACAGCGTGGCCGACTACACGTTGATGCTGATGTTGATGGCGGTGCGCGACGCGAAATCGATGCTTCGGCGTACCGAAGTTCACGATTATCGGCTGAGTGAGCTGCGCGGGAGGGAACTGCGCGATCTGACCGTCGGGGTGATCGGAACCGGTCGCATCGGCAGCGCAGTGATGGATCGGCTCCGGGGCTTCGGCAGCCGGGTACTTGCTCATGACAACTTTCCGACGACCCCCGCCGACTACGTTCCGCTCGATGAATTGCTCGAGCAGAGCGACATCGTCACGCTCCATACGCCGCTCACCGCGGATACCCACCACCTTTTGGATCGTCGCCGGATCGAGCGGATGAAGCCTGGCGCTTTCGTGGTCAACACCGGACGTGGGGCTCTCCTTGATACCGAGGCGCTGGTTTCGGCCTTGCAGGACGGGCGATTAGGTGGTGCCGCGCTGGACGTCCTCGAAGAGGAGGAAGGAATCTTCTACGCCGATCGCAGAAATGAACCCATCGAGAGCAAGTTGTTGTTGCGGCTGCACGAGCTGCCCACTGTGATCATCAGTCCGCATACCGCCTTCTACACCGACCGTGCCTTGAGCGACACGGTTGAGAACTCCCTGACCAATTGTCTGAACTTCGAACGCAGAAAGCAGCAATGGATATGAAGATCGGCATCATCTTCGGCGGTTGTTCCGAAGAACACCCCATTTCGATCAAGTCCGCGCAGCAGGTGGCGAAGCATCTCGACCGTGACAAGTACGAGCCGTACTTCATCGGGATCACGAAGAGCGGAGCCTGGAGGCTCTGCGACGGCCCGGGCGCCGGTTGGGAAAACGGCGATCCGGTCGCACTGTCGCCGGACCGGGATGTCCATGGACTGCTGGTTCTGAGGCCGGACGGCTACGAGACGATCAGCTTGGACGCGGTGCTGCCGGTGCTGCACGGCAAGTTCGGCGAAGACGGTGCGATTCAGGGCCTGCTGGAGCTCGCCGGGATTCCGTACGCCGGGTGCGACATCCAGAGCTCGGCGCTGTGTTTGGACAAGACCCTTGCCTACACAGTTGTCAGGAGCGCGGGGATCGCTACACCGGAGTTCTGGACCGTCGCGGCGGACGAGAGCGTCGATGCCGACCAGTTCACCTATCCGATCTTCGTGAAGCCGGCGCGATCCGGGTCGTCCTTCGGGGTCAGCAAGGTGTTGAGCAAGGAGGAGTTGGCGAGTGCGTTGGAGTTCGCGGCGCAGTACGACTCGAAGGTGTTGATCGAGGCGCCCGTGGTCGGCAGTGAGGTCGGGTGTGCTGTCCTGGGCAACGATCCGGACCTGGTCGTCGGCGAGGTGGATCGGATCGCGCTCACGCACGGCTTCTTCAAGATCCACCAGGAGGCCTCGCCCGAAACGGGTTCTGACAACTCGACTCCGGTGGTCCCCGCTGACATCTCGCCGGCGGCGCGCTCGCTCGTTCAGGACACTGCCAAGGCGATCTATCGGGCGTTGGGTTGCAAGGGACTGGCCCGGGTGGACCTGTTCCTCACCGACGCGGGGGAGGTCGTCCTGAACGAGGTCAACACGTTCCCCGGCATGACGTCGTACAGCCGCTACCCGCGGATGATGGCAGCCGCCGGGATGTCGATGTCCGAGCTGATCGACGCCATGGTGTCGTTGGCGGTGACGGGCAAGCTTCGATGAGCGCGCAGATTCGACCGGCCCGCGCGACCGATGCGGCGGCGATCACGGAGCTGCTCCGGCAGTTGGGCTATGGGGCGGTCAATCGGGTCGGGAGCTGGGGTGAGGACCCGTCGAGCGCGGCGTACGTGGCCGAAGTTCGCGGCGAGGTGCTCGGCGTGGTGGCGGTTCACGTCTGTCCGTTCTTCGAGCGTGCGGGCTCCTGGGGACGGATCGTGGCGCTGGTCGTCTCCGAGCACGCGCGGGGGGAGGGCATCGGCGATCAGTTGGTGCTGGCAGCGGAGTCGTTCGTGATGAGTCGTGGAGGCTTGCGTATGGAGGTGACCAGCTCGGATCACCGCCAAGCGGCCCACGCGTTCTATCGAGGCCGCGGCTACATCGACCAGGCCGGCACGTCTTCCCGGTTCCTACGCGATCTCGCCGAGGATGGTGGCGGCGAGGGCTCGGGCCGCGCGGGCGGGGTGCGGGCTGTCCTGGGTGGTGCCCATGACCAGGGTGCCCTCGATCAGTAGGTGGAGCTGTTCTGCGGTGGCCTCGGGGTGGGGGAGCGCTCCTAGCTCGCGGACGAGGAGGGCTCGGAGGCGCCGGCGGAAGGACTCCGTTTCCGCGTGGGCCGGGTGGCCCGGGTCGGCGAAGGCCAGGTCGGTGGCGAAGTATCTGCAGCCGCGGAAATCCGGGGTTGCGGTGAGTTCGTCGAGGCGGTCGAAGAGCTGGAGGAGACGGGCTCGGGGGTCGGCGGGGCCTGCGAGCGCGGTCTCGTACCAGGCGAGGTCTTCGTCAGCCGCACGGCGGAGCACCTCCGTGATCAGGCCGTCCTTGTCGCCGAAGTGTTCGTACAGCGACCTCCGGGCGACGTTCGCCTCCTTGAGCAGCGCGTCCACGCCGACGGCAGCGCCCTGGGTGTAGAAGAGCTGCTGCCCCGCGGTGAGAAGCCGCTCCCGCGGACCCGTCTTCGAGCTCATCTGCGTCCTCCGATTGACAGTAGAACGATCAGTCTATACGGTCGAGAAAGTAGATCGATCGGTCTACATCTGAGGAGGATCACATGACCACGACCGCTGAGACCATCGACCGCTTCAACGAGGCGTTTCGGCTTCGCGACAAGGAGGCGATGGCCGCCCTCGTCCACGACGACTGCGTGATGGTGGCCGCACAGCCGGCCCCGGACGGCGCCTCGTACGTCGGGAAGGACGCCTGCGTCGCGTTCTGGGCCGAACTGATGGACGACGAGTCGACGACCTTCGAAGTCCAGCACGTCTTTTCGGAAGGCGACTGGGCCACCGTCCGCTGGCGCTTCCGCTTCGGCCCGACCGACGCCGAATCCGTGCTCGGCGTGAACGTGACCCGGGTCAGCGACGGACGCGTGCGCGAACAACTCGGCTACACCAAGACCCCAGGCGGCCTCCCACTTCCGGACTGACCCTGACACTGGGGCCGGTTCGTGTGCCAGACTCCGATCGTGCGCAGTCTCTCGTTGTGGTCGGAAGACTCGTTTCTCTCGATCGCCAGCCGTGGATCGGTCCTGTCGATCGGCTCGGCCGGTTCGGTCCTGAGCATCGGGTCGGTCGGCTCTGCCCTGTCGGTGGCTTCGGTCGGTTCGACCTTGTCGGCCTTCTCCGCCGGTTCGGTCCTCTCCGTCGGCTCGGCGCTGTCGGCCCGGTCGCGGTGGTCGTTGTTGAGCAGCGACGGTGATCGCGACGTACTGCGCAAGCCGCCGCTGCCCGGATTCGCCGGGGGAGTGGCGCTGGCCGTCCTGCTGATGGCGTTCGCGCACAGGAGGTAGCCGAACCTTTCCCTACGCCCCGAGGGAGTCCGATGATCCGCAGAGCTTTGGTCCTGCTGTTGTGCCTGTCGCTGGTCCCGTTGAACGCGGAGGCGGCGCCACCCGGAGACCGTGACGTCATCGTCCAGCTGTTCGAGTGGAACTGGAACAGCGTCGGGCGGGAGTGTGGCTCAACGCTCGGCCCCAAGGGGTACGGCGCAGTGCAGGTCTCGCCGCCCCAGGAACACGTCGTGCTCCCGGGGTCCGGGTATCCGTGGTGGCAGGACTACCAGCCTGTGAGCTACAAGCTCGACAACACCCGCCGCGGCACCCGCAGCGAGTTCGTTGCCATGGTCAACAGTTGCCACGCGGCCGGCGTCAAGGTGTACGTCGACTCCGTCATCAACCACATGACCGGCGGCTCGTCGGGTGGGGTCGGTAGTGCGGGTTCGTCGTACACCCACTACGACTACCCGGGGACGTACCAGACGCAGGACTTCCATCACTGCGGGCGCAACGGGAACGACGACATCGTCAACTACGGCGACCGCTACGAGGTGCAGAACTGCGAGCTCGTCGACCTGGCCGACCTCGCGACCGTGACCGACTACGTGCGCGGGCGGATTGCGGCGTACCTGAACGATCTGCTGTCGATCGGCGTGGACGGATTCCGGCTGGACGCGTCCAAGCACATGCCGGCCGAGGACATCGCCGCGATCAAGTCCCGGTTGTCGCGTCCGGCGTACCTGTACCAGGAGGTCATCTACGGCGCGGGTGAGCCGATCACACCGGACGAGTACGTCGGCAACGGCGACGTACTCGAGTTCCGCTACGGCAAGGACCTCGCCAAGATCTTCCACACCGAGCGACTGGCCTACCTGAAGACGTTCGCCGAGCCGTTGCCGTCCGATGACGCGGTCGTGTTCACCGACAATCACGACACCCAGCGGGGGAGCGGCGTACTGACATTCCGCGACAACGGCCGTTATGCGATGGCGAACGCGTTCATGCTGGCGTGGACGTACGGGACGCCGAAGGTGATGTCGAGCTACGAGTACAGCTCGAACGACGAGGGACCGCCGTCGACGAGCACCGGGAAGACCGTCGACTCGACCTGCTTCACCAACCGATGGCGGTGTGAGCACGCCTGGCGCGTGATCGCCAACATGGTCGGCTTCCACAACACCGTCCGGGGAACGGCTGTGACGCAGTGGTGGGACAACGGCAACGACGCGATCGCGTTCGGCCGGGGCAACAAGGGCTACCTCGTCCTGAACGACGAGAGCTCGGCACTGACCGGCCGTGGCTTCCACACCGACCTTCCGGCCGGGGTGTACTGCGACGTCTTCCACGGCGATTACACATCCGGCAGTTGCAGCGGTCCGACGTATACAGTCGACTCAGGCGGCTGGTTCCGCGCCGACATCGCCGCCACCGACGGCCTGGCCCTGCACGCTGCCGCCAAGGTCTCGTAGACTGCCCTAGAGTCTCGTTGCGTGGAGCATCAATTTCTGGCGGTTGCCGGAGCCGGGCTGGCGATCATGATCGCGGCGTCGGTCTTTGCCCGGCGTACCGGCGTGGCGGCGCCGTTGTTGCTGGTGGCCTTGGGGATCGCGGCCAGCTACCTGCCGAGTACGCCGGTGATTCACATCGAGCCGGAGATCATCCTGGCCGGCGTACTGCCACCGCTGCTGTACTCGTCGGCGGTCCAGTTGCCGGTTCTCGACGTACGACGGAACTTCGGGCTGATCTCGTGGTTGTCGGTCGTGATGGTCATCGTGTCGGCGTTGACGATCGGCGCGCTGGTGCATGCGGTGTTCCCGAGCATCTCGTTCGCCCTGGCCACGGCGCTCGGGGCGGTGGTGAGTCCGACGGACGCGGTCGCGGCGACGGCGATCGGCCATCGGGTCGGGCTGCCGCCACGCCTGATGACCGTGCTGGAGGGGGAGAGCCTCGTCAACGACGCGTCGGCCCTCGTCGTCCTCCGTACGGCGATCGCCGCGATCGCGGCCACCACGGGGTTCGACCTCGGCGGGACGATCCTCGACTTCGTCTGGGCAGTGGTCGGCGCAGGGCTGATCGGGGTGCTTGTCGGATTGTTGACAGCACGGCTGCGCCAGCGTCTCGACGATCCGGTGCTCAACACCACGATCTCGTTCGCGGTGCCCTTCCTCGCGTACTTCCCGGCCGAGGCGGCGCACGCGTCCGGCGTACTCGCGGTCGTGGTCGCCGGCCTGTTGACCGGTGCCGTCGGCAGTCGCCGGTTCAGCGCGCGCGACCGGCAGACCCAGGCGACGACGTGGACGACGATCAGCTTCATCCTCGAGAGCGGCGTCTTCCTCGCGATGGGTTACCAGTTGCCCGAGTTGGTCGACGACGCCCGAGCGGACACGACGGTCGGCGAGATCACCTTCCTGGTCGTGCTCGTGGTGGTGCTGCTGATCGCGTTGCGGTTCCTCGGCCTGGCCTGGCCCGCGGTGCTGAGCCGGCTCAATCCGGGTGATCGCGGCGAGCAGGCTCGGGCCAAGCTGAGTCAGTTCGAGGAGCGGCTCGACGCCATGACGCCGGAGACCGAGCGGGCCGAGAACCGCCTCGCCTGGGCGCGCAAGCGACTCGCACGCAGCCAGGCGGACGTGGACTTCGAGGAGCGCGAGCCGATCACCGGACGCGGTCTCCTGGTACTGGCCTGGGCCGGGATGCGCGGCGTGGTCACGGTCGCCGCTGCCCAAACGATCCCGGCCGGTACGCCACACCGGGCCACCGTCGTACTCGCGGCCTTTCTCGTCGCGCTGATCACCCTGGTGCTCTTCGGGCTCAGCCTGCCGGCGGTGATCGCGCGGATGAACTTCCGGTCGGAGGACGCGGCGGACAAGCGGGACTCGGTCCAGGCCCTGCTGCGTCAGGTCGGTGAGTCGGCGATCGACACGCTCGGCCCGTTGGAGGAGCAGACCGTGGACGGCGAACCGATCGATCCGGACGTCGTCAGCGCGATGAAGGATCGCGTCGTACCGCGGATCGTCTCCGCCAGTCAGCAGACGCGGGAGGCGCGACCGGACGCCATCGAGCAGACGCTCGTCCTGCAGCGTCGCTACCTGGACGCGATGCGCGAGGCTCTCGTCGCGGAGCGCAGCATCGGTGCCTACAGCTCGGAGACGTACCGCCAGGTCGAGAGCCTGCTCGACAGCCTCGAGCAACGGTTCCGCGCCGCCTGAGCCGGTGGTCCGGGGAGTACCGTACGTTGACGATGTCTTTCGGACGTTGGGGGCGGTCATGCCGTGGTTCCCGGAGTTTTCGACTGCGATCGAACTGGCGCGGCGTGATGCGAAGGAAGCGGGGCAGAGCGATCCCGTTGCGCAGTACCTGAAGGCGTTCGAGGACGGCAGAGCGGGTGCGCTGGAGCGGGTGTGGCCCGGCGAGGTGATCATCCACGATCCCCGGGCGGGTGAGGTGCGCGGGCATCGGGAGTTGCGGAGTTTCGTGCACAGCAACAAGGTCTGGCTGAGCGAGCACCAGTCCCGGATCTCGGTGCTGACGTCGATCAGCGTCGGCCGACGGGCTGTGGTCGAGCTCGAGGCGCATGTACTGCACGAGGGTCGTGAGGTGGCGTGGCCGATGGCGGTCGTGGCTGATTCCACGGACGAGCGGTCGGTGGACTTCCGCACGTACTGCAGTCAATGGCCCGTCGACGGGCGCCGGCATGTGCGGCCACCTGTCCTCGAGGCGGGGGAGGTCGAGACGCCGGAAATCGTTGCGCAGTACCTGAGCGCGCTCGCCGGTGGTGACGCGGAGTCGATCGTCAAGACGTTCGCGCCGGATGGCTATCTGCGGGAGCCGATCGGGCCGGACGACGTACACCGCGGCTCCGGCGAGCTCAGCGAGCTGTACAGCAGGTGGTTCAGCGACGGCGGGATCAAACTCGAGTACTGCGCAACTCTCGACGACGGAGCGAATTGCGCCCTGGAGTACAACCTCCTCGCGTGGGGCGGCGACCCATTACCTCCCCAAGCCGGCCTGGCCGTCTTCGAGCGCGGCCCGCAGGGACGACTCGCCGCAGTCCGCCTGTACGACGACGTCGAACCACCGCGAACCGCCCCCGAAACTGCTACCTAGTCACCAGGCGACCGGGCCGAGGCGGTCGATGAAGGTGCCGGTCGGACCGTCGGCGTCGAGCGTCGCGAGCTTGACGAACGAGTCGGTGCCCTCGGTCACCGTCAACTGGCCGGTGTGGTTGTTCATGTCGGTGGCGGCAAAGGTGCGATTCCTGACCTCGCCGGGAGTCACGACGTTGAACTTGATCTGCGGCAGCGCCTGGGCGTAGCGAACCGTGAGCATGTTCAGCGCGGCCTTCGACGTGCTGTAGGCGAGCTCGTGCATCTTCGAGAAGGGCTGCTCCGGATCGGTCACGACCGCGAACGAACCGCCGGCGCTGGACACCATCACGACCCGCGGGTTGGCGGACGCTTGCAGCAACGGAAGGAACGCCTGCGTGACCCGGATCGGTCCGTACACGTTGGTGTCGAAGACGGGATGAATGTCCTCGACCGTCGCCTCCGCCGGCGCGATGCCCTGTCCCGGCGCACCCGCGTTGTTGATGAGCACGTCCAGCCGGTCGGTATGTTCCCGAACGAGGCTCAAGGCGCCGGCCACCGACTCGTCCGAGGTCACGTCCAGCGGGACCATGATCACCTTCGCGCCGCCGTCGATCAGCTTGTCGGCAGCAGCCTTTCCGCGGCCCTCGTCGCGCGAGCCGAGGAAGATCGTCCAGCCCAGCTCCCCGAGTCGCCGAGCGGTCTCGAACCCAAGTCCCTTGTTCGCCCCGGTGATCAACACCGAGGTCTGTTCCGAGTTGTCCATGCCCTCATGACGAGAGCCTCACCTGATCTGTAACCGGATGTGAACCACTTCACGGCCGGCTGGTCGGGCTACTTCTTGTTCCAGCCGTGGAACGAGGTGAGGTCACCGGTGGTCCACGCTTCGCGGAGTCCCGGCCTACCGAGGTCCCAGTCGGGGCGGACCTGGCGGCTGACCTCGCGCAGGTCGGTCCACAGGTCGGAGATCGACGGGCGGCCCCAGAACCAGTACCCGTTGTAGATGCTGTGGACGACGAGGCCCGGCCCGAGCACCAGCGTGTACGGGATCATCGGGTTGTTGTCGGGGTCGGTGTACTCCTGGATGTCGAGGTCACGCTGGACGATCCGGTCGGGGTCGGACAGGAACGGCCACTGCGCGCCGACCGAGGCGCGGAACTCCTGCAGGGTGTGGTGCTCGTCCGTCGCGATCGTGACGATCTTCGTGTAGGCCACGGCGATCTTGGGGTAGAAGGCGGCGAGCTCGAGATGCTGCTGATGTTCCTTCGGGCAGTAGTGCCCGCGGGCCAGCGTGAGGATCATCGGGTCGTCACCCTGCAGGTCGCTGAGCCGGCGCGGGACGTTCTCGTGGTCGGGTAGCTCGTAGTCCGGGAAGGTGGCACCGGGCACGATGTCTGATCGCATGAGTCACGCCCTTTCGCGGTCGAGGCTCACAGTAGACCTGTCGTCAGTCGCTGTGCGGCAAGCGACGGGTGTTGATGAGCTCCTGGGCCACGTCGCGGAGTTTCCGGTTGTTGTGCTGCGAGTACCGCTTCAGGACCTCGAACGCGCGGGTGCTGTCCAGGTCGTAGCGCTCCATCAGAATGCCCATGGCCTGTCCGACCAGTTTGCGGGCGTCGACGGCCTGGGCCATGGACGCCTCGTGGCGTGCGGAGGCGATCGCGACGGAGGCGTGGCGGGCCAGGATGTGGGCAACCGCGACGTCGTCGTCGTCGAAGCTGTCGGGCTGTTCGCCGTACAGGCTCAGGACGGCCTGGGCGCGGCCGGCGAGCATCAACGGGACGTGCAGGGCGGAGCGGATGCCGGCGCCCGTGACCACCTCGACCCACTGCGCCGGCCAGCGCGTCTCCGTGGCGACATCGGTGATGAGCAGGACTTCTTCGTGCTCGATGGTGGTGAGCAGTGGTCCGGCGCCGGCGGCGATCTGGAGCTGGTAAAGGTCGGCGAGGCCCGGATCGGTGAGGGCGACGACCTCGGGCCGTCGGCCGTGGGTGATCAGTACGACGGAGGCGTGCTTGCAGCGGACTGCTTGCCGGGCGAACTGGACGACGGCGTCAACTGTCTCTTCCACGCCGCCGAGGTCGAAGAGTTCGGTGGCCAGACGCCCGAAAGTCTCGGCCAGCGGATCGAACGGCATTTCACTGCTCCCAGGGGTCACCAAAGACGGTGCGCACCCACCTTCCGGAGCCAACGCGAGGACCATAATGCACCGAACCCCCGCCCTCGCGCTATCCGCTCAGCGGCCCGATTTCAGGCCCCCCGAGGGGCGTACATGATGACCGCTACGCCGAGCAAGCAGAGGGTCGCGCCGGTGAGGTCGTACCGGTCCGGACGGAACTTGTCGACGAGCACACCCCAGAGCAGAGAACCGGCCACGAAGACGCCGCCGTACGCCGCGAGGATGCGGCCGAAGTTGGGGTCGGGCTGGAAGGTGGCGACGAAACCGTAGGCGCCGAGGGCGACGATTCCGGCGGCGATCCACCACAGGCCGCGGTGTTCGCGCCATCCCTGCCAGATCAGCCAGGCGCCGCCGATCTCGGCGATGGCTGCCAGGACGAACAACACGATCGACTTCGCGACGGTCATGCTCAGAAGGTACTCAAAGCTGTCGCTCGGGCGGCCAAGGCGTCTAGTACGGCGGTGTGGGCCGGGGGGACCGTGGTCTCGAGGTGTAGCTGGCCGTCGGCGGTTGGGGTGTAGGTGAAGGTGAAGAAGGAGCAGCAGGCGGTTTCGCGGGTGGTGAGGTCAGCGGCGGTTTCCTCCGCCACCGCGTCCAGGACCAGCTCGAGGGTGGTCGGGCTGGTGCGGGTGATGGCGCGGAGTGCGGTGGTGAAGAGGTCGTCGAACTCGGCCAGGCGTAGTGGCTGGTCGGCGGTTGGCAGGGTGCAGGCCTCGGGGACCCAGTCGGAGATCGTCATACGGTGACGGTAAGTTCGTACCTAGGTACCGGACGCAAGCCCTTCTTCCCATCCTGGCGAATGTGTCGATAACATCGCCACATGGCGATGAGACCACCGGCGATCGAGCCGTCCGTCGACGAGGCCGCGGCGCTGTCCGTGGCTGCCTGTCTGTTCAATGGGTTCAGTGACGCGTCGCGACTCGCGATCGTGCGGCACCTCGCACTGGGTGAGCATCGCGTCGTCGACCTCACCGCGCATCTCGGATTGGCGCAGTCGACCGTCTCGAAGCACCTGGCCTGCCTGCGTGACTGCGGTTTGGTCGAGTCGAGGCCGCAGGGTAGGGCGTCGCTGTTCAGCCTCACCCACCCCGAAGCCACCATCGAACTACTCTCCGCCGCCGAGCGCCTCCTCGGCCTCACCGGCGACGCGGTCGCCCTCTGCCCCAACTACGGCCAGGCCGCGCGATGACCGATCCGGTACGACGCCAGTCCACCAGCGTCGAGCTCTCCATCACACCGCTGGTCCCGCCCAGCACGTGGACCGTGGATCCCGAGCAGCGGCGCCGGCTCGGCCGTCGCGCCCAGTTGCTGGCCGGCGCGTCAGTCACCTACAACGTGATCGAGGCGATCATCGCGATCAGCGCCGGCCTGACCGCCGGTTCCGTCGCGCTGGTCGGCTTCGGGCTGGACTCTGTGGTCGAGGTCTCCAGCGGCCTCATCATCCTGTGGCAGTTCCGTCATCGCCTGCCCGAGACCCGTGAACGCCAGGCCCTCCGGCTGCTCGCCTTCTCGTTCTTCGGCCTGGCCGCCTACGTGACCTTCGAGTCGATCCGGTCCCTCATCACCGGCAGCCACGCGGACACGTCTCGGGTCGGAATCGGCCTGGCGATCGCCTCGCTGATCGTGATGCCGGTCCTCTCGTGGGCTCAGCGCCGTACCGGCAAGGCTCTCGGCTCCAACGCAGTCGTTGCCGACGGCACCCAAACCCTCCTGTGTACCTACCTCTCGGCCGTCCTGCTCGTCGGCCTCGTCCTCAACGCCACCCTCGGCTGGGGCTGGGCCGACCCCATCGCCGGCCTGATCATCGCCGCGGTCGCCACCCGCGAGGGCGTCGAAGCCTGGCGTGGCGAAGGCTGCTGTTCTCCCACCACAACCTGCACCGACGCCTGCTGCACCGACTGATTGGCCAGAAGGAGCACCTATCCGCGGTGGCTCGGCGGGTGTTTGACGAGTACGGCGCGGGTGTAGAGGAGGTCGAAGCCGCTGCGCTGGGCGTTTTGCTGAGACTTCGAGGCGGGCTGGGTGGTGATGACGCCGACGTCGCAACCGGCTGCGGCGGCGTCGGCGAGGCGGGCTGAGAGGAGGGCGGACTGGATGCCGTGCCGCCGGTGTGCGGGAGCCGTTCCAGCCCCGGCGAATTGGGCGATGCCCTCGGCTGTCCGTAGTCCCGCTCCGCCGGCGATGCTGTCGTCCCGGATTGCGACGTACCGGGCGATGTCCGCCGCGGCGGCGTCGCGTTCGGCCGCGAGATAGACGTCGCGCGGGAACTCCTCCCGCCACGCAACACCTTGTGTGTCCGGGGTAGCGACAGCGTCGGCCATCACCTCGAGCCAGCTCTCGAACTCGTCGTCGCCACTCGGCCGGATCACGATTCCGTCCGGCGCGGTCGCGTCGTACCGGTCCTCGATCGCAATGCCGAGCACGTTCTCGAAGGACTCCAGCCGATAGCCGCGGTCGGTGAGCAGCATGCCGATCTCCGGATCGGCGAGATGTGGCAGCTCGACCTGCACCGGCGCGCCGCAACCGGCGTACGCGTCCTCGATCTCGGTCAGCTCCTTGGCGGTCGGCACGCCACCGAAGCCGAGCCCGACCACCTTGTTGAACGGCGAGTCGTCGGCGGCGAAGCTCGCCAGCCCACCGGCAACCGGGATCACGAAGCCTCGTCCATCGCCCGTACGACGATGCGCCGCCCGCGCCGAGATCTCGATCAGGTCCCGCTCCACCCGCTCGATCCGCTCCGCCAACCCGACGTCACAGAACAGCGACCGCTGGTTCATACATCCGACCCCCTCCAGAACCGCCAGGCGACCGCCCGGCACTGATACCGCCCAGTGTCACGAGGGTCCGAACGCGTTACACCCGAGTCCAGCAAGAAAAGCTGTGAGGAGATCCTGCCCCTGCGGCCAGACGCCGAGGTTGCTGTCGGAGTTGATGTGCCCAAGCTTGCCCGCGGTGATGAGCGGAACGGCCCACCCGGCGGCGAGACGGGTCGCTGCGTCGACCGTGCAGTACGGGTCGTTGTCGCTGACAACCAGTACGCCGGGAACGCCGAGCGGACCCGGCTCCGAACCGGTGAAGGTCTGCAGGAGCTCATGGGGGAAGGTGGATGCGAGCTCGTCAGGCGGAGCGACGAGGAACGCGCCACGGACAGCTGATCCGGGGTTGGCGCTGAGCCACTGCGCGGCGGTGAGGCAGCCGAGGCTGTGGGCGATGAGGACCACGTCGGGGCCGGTCTGGTCGATGGCAGTCGTGAGGGCCTCGGTCCATTCGGAGAACAGGGGAGCGGTCCAGGAGGAGGGCTCGATCCGGGTCGCATCGGGGAGCCAGTCGGCTTCCCAGTGGGACTGCCAGTGGTCGTGGTCGGAGCCGTCGATGCCGGGGACGATGACGAAGGGCATGGTGAGTGTCCTGTGGAGTGATAGAGGAGAGGGCGGGATCGCGCCGCCCAGGTCTTGTCATCATGGACGAGGTCATCGGCTGAGGAACGCCGTACTGATGGAATGAAGGCGGATGAGCGAATCAACGACGAATGCATTGGACGACGTCGACCGGGAGATCCTGGCGATCCTGCAGACCAACGGGCGGCTGAGCGGCGCGGACATCGGCCGTAAGGTGAACCTGTCCCAGCCGGCGGTATCGGCCCGCATTCAGCGCCTCGAGCGCTCCGGCGTCATCACCGGTTACCGCGCCGTCGTCGACCCCGCGCGGATCGGCCTCAACATCCATGCCGTCGTTCGCCTTCGGACCGTCCACGCCCGGATACCAGAAGCGATCGAACTCTTCGAAACCCTTCCCGAGGTCACCGCGACCTACCGCCTCACCGGCGAGGACTGCTTCCTCCTGGACGTTCACGCCGCCAACGCCGGCCGCCTCGAACAGGTTGTGGACACCATCGGTCGCCTCGGCCCGATCAGCACCTCCCTGGTCCTCCGCGACTACTCGAACAAACCCCTCACACCCGGTTGAGCCGGGCTGTCCGTGGGGACAGCCCGGCCTGGGGTCAGCTGATGCTGGCTGGTTCCCGGTCGGGAGCTTCCTCGGTCTTCGGGTGGGCGGCGTCCCCGTGGCCCGGCCACCAGGCTCGGTGACCGATCAGGGCCGTGAGGGCCGGGGTGAAGAACATCGCCATCACGAAGGCCGCGATCGCGATGCCGAACGAGATCGCGAAGCCCATCTGGGACAGGCTGGTGTTCCCGGCCAGCATCATCGAGGCGAAGGTGCCCGCCAGGATGAGGCCCGCAGCGGCGACGGTCGGACCGGTGTGGCGCAGGGCCAGGGCGGCGGCCTGGCGCGGATCGTGGCCTTCCCGCGCCTCTTCCCGCAGGCGGGCGATCATCAGGATGTTGTAATCGGTGCCGAGGGCAACGACGAACAGGTACATGATCACCGGCAGCGTGAAGATCAGCCCGGACTCGCTCCGCAGGTGCTGGAACACCAGGACCGACGATCCCAGGGTGGCTGCGAAGCCCAGGAACACCGACGCCATCAGGTACCAGGGCGCCACCAGGCTGCGCAGCAACAGCGCGAGCACGATCATGATCAACACCGCGGCAACCGGGAACACGACCGCATAGTCATGATTCATCGCGTCCTGGAAGTCGACGAACACGGAGGTCAGTCCGCCGACGACTGCCGTCGTACCGGCTGGTGCCGCCGCGTGCGCAGCGTCGCGCAGGGGACCACGGACCGTCGCGATCGCCTGATCCGACTCCGGTGCGGACTTCAGCGTGACCTTGAAGTCGGCGACCGAACCGTCCTGCGACAGCGTCGGCTGTGACACCTCGCCGACACCGTCGACCTGGGTCAATGCGGTCCGGTAGGAGTCGAGTTGCGGCTTGCCCAACGCGCTCGACGACTGCAGCAGGACGTCCGACGGCTGGGTGACGCCGGCGGGCATGCCCTTGAGCAGTTCCTTGCTGTACACCGTGGATTCAGAGGCGTCGGAGGTCGAGCCGGACGTGAGGTCGAAGGTCGGGTTGAATCCGATCGAGAACAGGCCCAGTACGACGAGAACGCCACCGGCAGCCAGTGCGAACACAGCCGGTCGCCGACCGAGGCCACGGCCCAGTCCCGTGAACACAGCACCCTTCGGGGCAGTGCGCCACGCCTTCGACGGCCAGAACACCTTGGTCCCCAGCAGCGAAACGATCGCCGGCACCAGAGTGAGCCCGGCCAGTAGCGCCACCGCTACCGAGATCGCCAGCGCAGGTCCCATCGAGCGGAACATGCCGAGCGTCGACAGCGTGAGTGCCATGAAGGCGATGATCACCGCGCCGGCCGCGGAGGTGATCGCCTCGCCGACCCGGGTGACGGCGCTGACCATCGCGGTCTTCGGATCCTCTCCGGCCCGCAGGCGTTCCCGGTAGCGGAACATCAGGAACAGGATGTAGTCGGTGCCGACGCCGTACAGTACGACCAACAGGATCGAGCTGATCGAGCTGTCGATCTTCAGGTCGAACGCCTTGCTCACCATGGCGATCAGACCGTTGACGACCATCGAGATCCCACCGATCACCACGATCGGCAGCAAGGCGATCACCGGACTGCGGAAGATCACCAGCAGCAGCACCAGAATCAGTAGGACCGTGGCGACTCCGACGATGACCAGGCCCTTGGTCGAGGACTCCGTCGCGTCGAGAGTCTGCGCGGCCGAACCCGTGACGCCGGCCTTCAAATCGGTGTTGTGCACCTTGTCCTGCAGGGCCTGACGCAGTGCCTTCACGGCGTCGCTCTGGCGGGTGTCACTGGGGTTGGTGACCTTGGTCATCTGTACGGCGGCGATCTGGATCAGCCGGTTGCCCGAGGCCGGGACCGCCTGGACGCCGGTGACGTCCTTCAGACCGGCCTGGTTCAGCTGCTGGGCGACCGTTCCGACGGCTGCCTCGTCGGCCGGGGTCAACGCCGCGCCGTCGGTCCGTTCGAACACCACGATCGCGGCGGGCGCGGTGGCGTTGGGAAAGGCCTTCTCCTGCAGTTTGGCCGCCTGGATCGACTCGTAGTGCGACGGGAGGAAATCGGATTGGTCCGTGGTGGCGGTCAGCGTCGGAGCCGTCGCGACCACCGCGACGATGATCACCACCCAGGCACCGATCGTGCGCCAGGGATGGCGAACGACCAGCGATCCCAGTCGTGCGAACATGACAAAGTCCTTTCGGGGTTCCTTCAGTGGAGCTGATGCGACGACACTCGCCGACCGACCTGACATACGCCTGACACGGCCCAGACATGGGCCGGGGCGGGACTAGCTGATCTTCCGTCGGTACATCACGATCGCGAGGGCGTAGGCGACAACGAGCAGGCCGACACACCAAGCGAGGGCGACCCAGATGTCGTTGCCGATCGGCTGCTGGGCGAACAGGGCGCGGATCGTGTTGACGATCGACGTCACCGGCTGATTCTCGGCGAACGCGCGGACCGGGCCGGGCATTGTGCCGGTGGGTACGAACGCCGAGCTGAGGAACGGCAGGAAGATGAGCGGATACGAGAACGCGCTCGCGCCGTCCACGGACTTCGCGGACAGGCCCGCGATCACGGCGAGCCAGGTCACGGCCAGGGTGAACAGGACGAGGATTCCGGCCACCGCGAGCCAGGCACCGATTCCCGCACCGGAGCGGAAGCCCATGATCAGCGCGACGCCGATGACGATCACGAGTGAGATCAGGTTGGCGATCAGCGAGGTCAGCACGTGCGCCCACAACACGCCGGAGCGGGCGATCGGCAAGGACTGGAAGCGCTCGAAGATTCCGCTCTGCAGGTCCGTGAACAGGCGGAACGCGGTGTAGGCGACGCCCGAGGCGATCGTGATGAGCAGGATGCCGGGCAGCATGTAGTTCACGTACTGGTCCGACCCGGTCTGGATCGCACCGCCGAAGACGTAGACGAACAGCAGCATGATGGCGACGGGCATGAGCGCGGTCGTGATGATGGTGTCCGGGCTGCGCGAGATGTGGCGCAGGGACCGCCCGGTCAGATTGGCCGTGTCACTGACGAACTGCGCGCTCATGATTTGTCTCCGCTTTCCGGGCCATCGCCGACGAGCGTAAGGAAGACGTCCTCGAGCGTCGGCTGCTTCTCGACGTACTCGACCTTGGCGGGCGGGAGGAGCCGCTTGAGCTCGGCGAGGGTGCCGTCCACGATGATCCGGCCCTGGTGCAGGATCGCGATCCGGTCGGCGAGTTGTTCGGCCTCGTCCAGGTACTGCGTGGTGAGCAGCACCGTCGTACCCTGCCCGGCGAGCTCTTTGACGCTGTTCCACACCTCGATGCGCGCCTGTGGGTCCAGGCCGGTCGTCGGCTCGTCGAGGAAGATGACCGGCGGGCTGCCGATCAGGCTCATCGCGATGTCGAGCCGACGGCGCATACCTCCCGAGTACGTCGCCACCCGCCGCCCACCCGCATCCGTCAACGAGAACCGAGCGAGCAGGTCGTCGGCGATCTTCCCCGGGCCCTCGAGGTGTCTCAGCTTGGCGACCAGGACGAGGTTCTCGCGTCCGCTGAGGATCTCGTCCACCGCGGCGAACTGCCCGGTGAGGCTGAAGGACTGGCGCACCTCCGCGGCTTGCGTGCCGACGTCGAAGCCGTTGACCGTCGCCGTCCCCGCGTCCGCCTTGAGTAGGGTCGACAGGATGCGTACGACGGTGGTCTTGCCGGCACCGTTCGACCCGAGCAGGGCGAAGATGCTGCCGCGCTCAACCTCGAAGTCCACGCCCCGCAGGACCTGGAGTTCCTTGTAGGCCTTCTCGAGGCCCTGTACCCGGATCGTTGCCTCAGTCATCGACGGAGTCCTCGCCGGCGGCCCGCGCGATCGCCTTGTTCAGCCGGTCGCGTTCCTTCAGTCGCCACTGCCCGTCCGGGTAGTTGGCCACGAACGCCTCGATGAACTCCACCGGGTCCGCGCCGACCACCTCGCGGATCGGCGTGTTGTTCGCGGCGCTCTGCTCGAACAGCTCGACCAGGTCCTCGAGCATCGTCTGCGCCTCGGCGCCGTCGCCGCCAGGCCCGAGATACATCAGGTACCGGTGGATGGCCTCCACCGCCGTCCGGTAGTTCGCCGGCAGTTGCCGGGTGCGCTCCCGGTACTGCCGGTAGCGCTTCTTCTCGTCGAGTGGTCCGGTGACCTTCTCGATCCATCGTGCGGCCATTGCTACTTCCCTCCTTCGCGGAGCTGTTCGAGACGTTCGGCGAGGAAGCCCCAGGTCCTCCAGAACTCGTCGAGGTCTTCCCGACCCCGGGCGTTGAGCGTGTACACCTTGCGTGGCGGCCCCTTCTCGGACGGGATCTTCGCCACGTCCACGAGACCGCGTTTCTCGATCCGGAGGAGCAGCGCGTAGACCGTGCCCTCGGCGATATCGGTGAAGCCCTGCTCCCGCAGCCACGCGGTGATCTCGTAGCCGTACGCCGGCCGCTGGAGCAGGATCGCGAGCACGATCCCTTCCAGCGTTCCCTTCAGCATCTCCGTCACGAGCTTGCCCACGAGCCGTCCTTAGCTATTCAGTGTCACTGACTACCAGTAGATAGTAACGCTGACTAGCTGGAACGCAAAGAAGCGCCCCCGCGATCCGTGATCGCGGGGGCGCTTCTTCGGGCGGACAGGCTCTAGCCGGTTGCCACGGTGAGTTGGTTGCGGAGGCCGGCTCGGAGGGGGATACACATGGGTTTGCCGCTGACCGGATGTGGGACGACCTTGGACTCGACGCCGAAGACATCGCGGATGATGTCGTAGGTGAAGACGTCCTCGGGCGTTCCCTCGGTGACCAGGGCGCCGGTCTTCATGACGAAGACGTGATCGGCGTACTCGGCGGCCATGTTGAAGTCGTGCAGCACCATCGCCACCGTCTTGCCCTGCTCCTGGTTGAGCTGATGCAGCAGGTCAAGGACCTCGAGCTGATAGGCCACATCGAGGTACGTCGTGGGTTCGTCCAGCAGGATCAGATCCGTGCCTTGGGCCAGACAGAGTGCGATCCAGACCCGCTGACGCTGACCACCCGACAGTTGGTCCACGTGCTGATGCCGCAACTGCGTCGTACTGGTCACCGACATCGCCCACTCGACCGCCTCCTTGTCGGCGGAGCTCGGCACCTTGAGCGACGTACGGTGCGGATGGCGGCCGAACCAGACCAGATCCTCGACCGAGATGGACTCGGGCGTCATGACAGTTTAGATGTTCTTGAAAGCATCGTTTATCTAAATTTGATGTCCGATCCTGAAGAATATCGCGAGACTGATCACGAAGGAAGCGCCGC
>NZ_JBFAXQ010000035.1:0-66618 GCF_040680855.1 Kribbella sp. NPDC051952 | reverse complement strand
GTCGTCGGAGGACCGTACTTCCTGTACCTGCTAGTGAAGACCGGAAAGTAGGAGAACCGCCATGCGTCTGCAGGCACAAGGCGTCCAGCTCGCCTATGACCAGAAGGTCGTTGCCAAGGACCTCACGTTGACGATCCCGGACGGGAAGGTCTCCGTGCTGATCGGTCCGAACGGCTCTGGGAAGAGCACCGCACTGCGGGCTCTGGCCCGGCTGCTGCCACCGGCCAAGGGCAGCGTGATCCTCGACGGCAAGTCGATCCAGGACACGCCGACCAAGGAAGTCGCGAGGCTCCTGGCGATCCTTCCCCAGGTCCTCGTCACGCCCGAGTCCATCTCGGTCGAGGACCTGGTCTGGTTCGGCCGCCACCCCCACCGCACCTCCCTGAAGGTGCCGAGCCCGGCCGACAAGGACGCCGTCGAATGGGCGATGCAGGTGACCAGTACGACGGAGCTCCGCCATCAGCACGTGGACCAACTGTCGGGGGGTCAGCGTCAGCGGGTCTGGATCGCACTTTGCCTCGCCCAGGGCACGGATCTGATCCTGCTCGACGAACCCACGACGTACCTGGATGTCGCCTATCAGCTCGAGGTCCTGGACCTGCTGCATCAGCTCAACCAGGAACAAGGCAAGACGGTCGCGATGGTGCTGCACGACTTCAACATGGCCGCTGAGTACGCCGATCACGTGTTCGTGATGAAGTCCGGGGCCATGGTGACTCAGGGCACGCCGCAGGACGTGTTCACCTACGACATCATCCGCGACGTGTTCGGGGTGGAGTCGAAGGTCGTCCCACACCCGGTCAGCGGCAAGCCGATGTGCATCCCGCTCCGGGCCGGTCTGCGGGCCCAACTGAAGGTGGCCAGCGGCTAGGAGCCGCCGCCGAAGCCGGCACCCGGGGATCCCCTCCTCCTCGGGTGCTTCGGCATGCCCGGAGGCCGTCGTACCCCTGACGCATTGACACTTCCATGACTTTGTAACTATCGTTTCGTGCAGCATATGTTTCATCTGAACGGTTCGATCTGAACGGTTTCACCTGAACGAGGGAAGTGAGAGATGGACGCGGCAACGTGGGGGCTGATCATCGCGACGTTCGTCGCGTGTTTCGTGGAGATGGTGGAAGCAACCACCATCGTGATGGCGATGGGTTACACCCGGAGCTGGAAATCGGCGCTGGTCGGCACCTTCGCAGCACTCGGCGCGCTCGCGGTGGTCACCGTGGCGGCCGGGTACGCACTGGCGACCTGGCTGCCGGAGTCGGCCCTGCAACTCGCGATCGGCGGCCTGCTGCTGATCTTCGGGCTGCAGTGGTTGCGCAAGGCGATCCTCAGATCATCGGGACGCAAAGCGGTGCACGACGAGGACGCGATCTACCGCGAGGAGGTGGAGGCGGCGAAGGCGGCCGGTGAGAGCAAGAGCGGGATCGACCTGTTCGCCTTCATGGTCTCGTTCAAGGGCGTGTTCCTCGAGGGTATGGAGGTCGTCTTCATCGTGCTGACCTTCGGCCTGAACGCGAACAACATCCCGGGCGCCAGCCTGGGTGCGGCCGCGGCCGTGGTCATCGTGCTCGGCATCGCGATCGCGCTGCGCCGGCCGCTGTCGATGATCAACGAGAACCTGCTCAAGTACGGCGTCGGCCTGCTGCTCGCGTCCTTCGGGACCTACTGGGCGGTCGAGGGGATCGGCATCTTCCGCGACGGCCGCGAGAGCCTGAACTGGCCGGGCCACGACCTGATGATCCTGGCCCTGATCGCGGCCTGGCTCCTGCTCAGCCGGATCTTCGTGGCGGCCCTGCGCAAGCCGGCCACCCCGGCACCGGTCGGTGCCCCTGACATCGCGGTGGAGGTGAAGAAATGAAGTTCCTCAAGGCCTTCGGGGCGTTCTGGTACGACTTCATCATCGGTGACGACTGGAAGATCGCGGTTGCCGTGGTGATCGCGCTCGCGCTCCTGTTCGCCGCGATGACGATCGGGCTGTTCGGCGAGACCGGGCTGACCCTGCTCGGCGGCGCGCTGGTCATCGCCGCGTTCACCATCAGCCTGTCGATCGACACCCGCCCGAAACGGCGGTGAGAGCGGGTTTCCCCTGGCCCGCTTGACCTTCGGCCCCGCACCGGTGTGCGGGGCCGAAGTCGTCCCTGGACGGCGCAGGAAGGCTGCTGTAGCAAACACAACGTCTTCTCAAAATCTCGTAGTAGATGCTACAGTCGCAGACGAGGCGCCCCATTCCCCCGTCCACGGTTTTGAATCGGAGGTCCCCAACGTGACTGATTCCCCGGTGATGCGCGATATCGCCGAGGCGGTGCTCGGCCTGCTACCGGCCGACGTCCGGTACGGCGACATTCGCGTCGTACGGCGGACGCACGAGCAGGTGCTGGTCGAACTCGAAGGCCCCGGTGAGGTCGGCTACGACGACTCGACCGGTCTCGGCCTGCGGGTGCTGATCGACGGCCAGTGGGGTTTCGCGGCCACGCACCGGCTCGATCGCCCCGGTCTCGACGCGGTGATCGCCCAGGCGGTCGGCCAGGCCAGGGCCGCCGGCGGTGGCGGCAAGGTGTCGCTCGGTTCGCCGGTGACGACCCGCGCCACCTGGTCCTCACCGCTGCAGGTCGACCCGTTCACCGTGCCGCTGTCCAGCAAGCTCGATCTGCTCGCCGCCAGTGTGAAGGAGGCCTCGACCGCCGGTCCGCTGGTTCAGCAGATCGAGGCGTCGATGGACTTCTACCGCGACGAGAAGGTGTTCGCGAACACCGAAGGCGCGCTGATCGAGCAGACCCTGACCGAGAGCGGCGGCGGCCTGATGGTCAACGCCAGCGACGGTGACGACCTGCAGCGGCGGTCGTTCCCGCAGGGTGTTCCGCGCCAGATCCGCGGCCAGCGCGGCGACTTCGCCACCGCCGGCTACGAGCACGTCGTCTCCCTCGGTCTGGA
Source organism: Kribbella sp. NPDC051952 (assembly GCF_040680855.1). Classification (NCBI taxonomy): domain Bacteria; kingdom Bacillati; phylum Actinomycetota; class Actinomycetes; order Propionibacteriales; family Kribbellaceae; genus Kribbella; species Kribbella sp. NPDC051952. The sequence continues at coordinate 63,690 of NZ_JBFAXQ010000035.1, read as the reverse complement.
CCGCGAGGCGGCCCGGATCGCCGCCGAGGCGGTCGCGCTGCTGGCCGCACCGCAGTGCCCCGACGAGATCACCACACTCATTGCCGGCAGCAACCAGCTGGCGATGGTGCTGCACGAGTGCGCCGGCCACCCGATGGAGGCCGATCGCGCGCTCGGCACCGAGGTGAGCCTGGCCGGCGGCACCTACGCCACCCCGGAACGCCGGGGCACGTTCCGGTGGGGCTCCGACATCGTCTCGGCGTACGCCGATGCCACCATCCCCGGCGCCCTCGGCTCCTTCGGGTACGACGACGAAGGCGTCCCCGCGCAGCGGACCCAACTGGTCAAGGACGGCATCTTCCTCGGTTACATGTCCGGCCGCGAGTCCGCCGGAGCACTCGGCGGCGAGTCGACCGGGCAGGCCCGGGCCGACGGCTGGCAGCGGCTCCCGCTGGTGCGGATGACGAACATCTGCCTGGAGCCGGGCGACTCGTCGCTGGACGAGATGATCGCCGGTACCAAGCGCGGCATCCTGGTCGACACCAACCGCGGCTTCTCGATCGACGACCAGCGGATGAACTTCCGCTTCGGCACCGAGATCGGCTGGGAGATCCGCGACGGCAAGGTCGGCCGGATGCTGAAGAACTGCACCTACCAGAGCGTCACCCCACAGTTCTGGGCCAGCCTGGATGCCTTGGGCGGACCGGACGAGTGGAGGGTGCACGGCGTCCCGTCGTGCAACAAGGGCGAGCCGCTGCAGGTGGCTCATGTCGGGCACGGCACGGTTCCGGGCCGGTTCCAGAATGTGCAGGTGGGTCGATGAGCATCGAGCAGGCGCACGTCGAGCAAGCACTCGAGATCCTCGGCGACGGCACCCGGTTGGACGTCCTCGGCGAACACGCCGATCTGCTCCGCTTCGCCGAGTCCCGGATCACCGCCCAGCACAGCGAACGCCGCCTTCGGGTCCGGGTCCGCACCACCCGCAACGGCCGCTCGGTCGCCGGCTCGCTGGAGACGCTCGAGCCGGCCGCCGTACAGGTCCTGGCCGATCGGCTGAACGCCGCGCTCGGGGACCTGCCACCGTTGTCGACGGCAACCGATTCGGATGACGCCGTCGAGGCGTCGGACGACCAGCCTGCGGTGGCGGCATCGGCGTCCGTGCTCGACTCGGATCCTGCCGTCCGTCATCAGTGGTTCTCCACCGTGCGGGACGGTCTCGACGCGTCGACGACACTCGGCGGCGCGATCAGGTACGACGTACTCGATCGGGTGGTCGCGAACTCGGACGGGCTGTTCCGCGCCGAGACGTTGACCAAGGCATCGATCCAGGCGATCGCGAAGAAGGGCGCCAACTCGGTCAGCGTGCGGTACATGAACCGGGACGCGGACCGGATCCCGGTGCACGAGATCCCGGAGCGGCTCCGGTCGGCGCTCACTCCCCTGCCCACCCGGGGCGCCCACCACGGCACGTGTCGCGTGCTGCTCAAGCCGCAGGCCGTGCTCACGCTGATCGCGACGTACGGGCACTTCGTCCTCGGCGCGACCGGGTATGCGACCGGCCGTTCGGCGGTCGCCGGCAAGCTCGGTGAACGAGTTGTGAGCGAGCTGATCAGCCTGGTCGACGACGGTGGTGACGCGGCCGGGCTGGCCAGCGGCTTCGATGCCGAGGGCAACGTACGGCGTCGCACCCAGCTGATCGATCGCGGCGTACTCACCGGGGTTGTCTCGGACCGCCGGCGCGCGGCTGTCACCGGTGGCGTCCCGACCGGGCACGCGGTGCCTGACGGCTGGCGTTTCGGCGGCGACCCGAGCCCGTCGAACCTGCTGCTCGACGCCGGTGACACCTCCGACGAGGAGTTGCTCACGCAGGTCGGCAGCGGTCTGGTGGTGAACCGGCTCGACTATCTGCGGTCGCTGCATCCCAAGCAGACGATGGTCACGGGTACCACGCGCGACGCGACGTACTGGGCCGAGGACGGCCGACTCGTCGGGTGGCATCCGCAGGTCCGGTTCACCTTCCGGATGGTCGACGTACTCAACGCGGTGCTTGCCGTCGGCAACACGCGGGAGTGCGGTGACACCACCTTCATGGACAGCGTCGTCGTCCCGTCGTTGCTGATCGACGCCGGCCCGCTCGTCCTGCCCTGATCCAGCAGCGCCCCGCGTGCGTGCTCATAAACCCGCGGGGCGCTGCTGCTCCACTCTCCAGGAGATCTCATGCCGACGGTCACGACCGTCCTGCACGGCTACTCACTCACCTCGAACCAGGGCAACCCGGCGTTCTGCTCGGTGCTCCTGGTCGAGAGTGCCGGCGAGCGGATTCTGTTCGACGTCGGTCACGCCGGTCGTCGTCGGCACCTGATCTCGGCGTTGACCGAGCGAGGTCTCGGAGCGGCCGACGTCGACAAGGTCGTGCTGTCCCACGGGCACTGGGACCATCTGCAGAACGTGGATCTGTTCCCAGCCGCGCAGGTGTTCGTGCACGGCGCGGAGTTGCGCAATCTGGCCGACCCACCGGCATCGGATCTCGGTACGCCGCGCTGGGCCCGGTCCGTGCTCGACGGTCTCGACGTACGCGAGGTCAAGGAGGGCGACGAGGTGGTCGCCGGGGTGACGGTGCTCGAGTTGCCCGGGCATACGCCGGGGTCGATCGGGCTGGCGGTTGACACGGCTGACGGGACCGCGGTTCTGGCAGCTGACGCCGTACCGACTCTGGCTGTTCTGCGGGCGTGCCGGGCGTCTGGGCGTCCGTACGACCGGGAGCGGGCCGATGCGTCGATCGAGCGGGTGGCGTCGCTGGCGGACGTGGTCCATCCGGGGCACGACCGGCCGATCCGGCTCGACGCGGACGGCGAGTTCGACTACACCGGAGCTGCGATGCCGTTGGAGTTCCGGGTCCCGTGAGTAGAGGAGTTGCCGTGGACACCATTCCTGAGCGGACGCCGAGCATGCTGGCGGATCCGCCGGCGGTCGACGTACCGCTGGCCGCGCGGTTGCTGCGGACGGCGTACGGGATCGACGCCGAGGTGTCCGAGCTGCGCAGCGAGCGGGACCGGAACTTCTTCGCCGAGGCCGACGGACAGCGGCTCGTGGTCAAGGTCTCGAACTCCGGTGACGATCCGGACCAGATCGCGATGGAATGCGCCGCGATGGACCACGTCGCCAGGGTCGATCCGGAGCTCCCGATCCCCCGGCTGCTGCCTACTGCCGCTGGCGATCCCATCACCACAGTTGAGGCCGCCGATGGGCGGAGCCATCTGGTTCGCGTGATCACGGTCCTGCCGGGTGAGGTCGGTGATCTGACCACGCTGCCCGACTGGTTCGCGGCCGGCTTCGGCGCGATCACGGCGCGGCTGACGCGCGCGCTTCAGGGCTTCGGGCATCCGGCTGCCTACCGGCGGCTCGACTGGGATCCACGCCAGGTCACCGCCCTGAGTTCGTACGCCGATCATCTGCCCGACGAGTCGCGCCGGGCTCCCCTGGGTCGGCTGCTCGAACGCTTCGCCGGTCTCGACGAGGCGACCCGGAAGCTCCCGTCCGGCGTGCTGCACGGTGACGTGACGTTGAGCAACGTGCTCCTGAAGGACGGCGGGATCACTGGTGTCATCGACTTCGGCGACATGCACCACACCGCCCGCGTCGCCGAGCTCGCGATCAGTCTGACGTCGCTGCTCCGGGAGTCCGACGATCTGTGGGCCGATGCCGGCCGCTTCCTGGACGGGTATCAGCGGGTGCTTGCGCTTGAGCCTGACGAGGTGGAGTTGATCGGTGAGCTCGTCCTCGCCCGCTCGGCCGCGAGTGTGCTGATCTCTGCCTGGCGGGCGCCGCTGTACCCGGACAACGAGGAGTATCTGACCAGTCTCGTCGTCGGGAGCTGGAACATCCTCGATCAGCTCGCCGCGCTGGACCGCGCCGAACTGGCCGGGCGCTTCCATCGTCTGTGCGGTACGTCGCGGGTCACCACGGAGGCCGACCCGACCTTGCTGGACCGCCGCCGGTCCGTCCTCGGCGGCGACCTCTCTCCCTTGTTCTACCGTTCGCCTTTACAGGTCGTCCGCGGCGAAGGTCCGTGGGTCCACACTGCCGATGGCCGGCGGTATCTCGATGCCTACAACAACGTTCCCGTGGTCGGGCACGCGCATCCGGCCGTCGTACAGGCCATCTCGCGGCAAGCCGCCGTACTGAATCTGAACTCGCGGTATCTGCATCCGAATGTCGTCGAGCTTGCCGAGCGGCTGATCGCGTCGATGCCACCTGGGCTGGATACGTGTGTGTTCGCGAACTCCGGGAGTGAGGCCAACGACCTCGCGTGGCGGATGGCGCGGGTCGCGACCGGGCGAGGCGGGGCGGTGGTCGCGGACCTGTCGTACCACGGGGTGAGCGAGGCCACGGCAGCGTTCTCGACCAACACTTATCCACCGTCCGCGCGGCCACCACATGTGGCCGTTTTCGAGGCGCCTCGGAGCGTTGCGGACGATGGGGTCGCGGCGACGGCCCGGGTACAGGCCGCGCGGGCTGAGCTGCAGCGGGCGGGCCATGATCTGGCGTTGCTGGCCGTCGACAGCGTGTTCAGCAGTGCGGGGATCCTGACGCCTCGCGACGACTTCATGGTTGGGTTGCAGGACTCGGCGCGGGCTGCTGGCGGGCTGTTCCTGGCGGACGAGGTGCAGGCCGGGTTCGGCCGTGGTGGGCGGAATCTGTGGCGGTTCCTGGACTTCGGGCTCACGCCGGATTTCGTCACGCTGGGCAAGCCGATGGGCAACGGTCACCCGATTGCGGCACTGATTACGCGGCGGGAGATCGCCGAGGCGTTCACCGAGGTCGACGAGTACTTCAGCACGTTCGGCGGGAATCCGGTCTCCTGTGTGGCTGCGCTGACTGTGCTGGATGTGATCGAGCAGACCGGACTGGTCGCACGATCCGGTCAGGTCGGCGCTCGGCTACGCGCCGGATTGCAGTCGCTGGTGCCGGACCTGCCGGTGCGTGGCCAGGGGTTGATGGTCGGCGTCGAACTGCCGGACGCTGCTGATTTCGCCGAGCGCTTGCGAGAGTACGGCGTACTCGTCGGAACGACCGGTCCGGGCGGCGGTGTCCTGAAGATCCGCCCGCCGCTGATCTGGACCGAGGCCGAGGTCGACCACTTCCTGACCGCCTCCCAGCAGGCTCGCGACCACTGAGACACTCAGCGGATTCTCAGCGATGGCCGACCACACTGGCATCATGCGGGTGGTGGAACGGCCAACGGGTGATCATCGCTGGAGAATTCTGCGCGTCTCACTCGGTCTGGTTGTTGTTGCCCTCGGCATCGCCGGGTTCGTCGGTCTCGCCGATGCGGCCAGTGAAGGCGATGGGCTGGCCGCGTTCGATCCACAGCTCACCGCTGACTTTGTTGCACACCGCCGTGCGCCGCTGTCGACCGTTGCCTCGGCCGTCACGTTCCTGGGCGAGGTGCCCGTCCTGTCGATCCTCACCGTGATCGCGGCACTCCTGTTACGGGCCGGCACGCGACGCTGGCAGCCCGGCATCATCCTGATCGTCGGCATGCTCGGCGCCGCCGGTCTGACCTACGGCCTCAAGGTGCTGATCGGCCGCCATCGCCCCGGTGCCGACGTCGTCCTCGGGCACGTCAACCACGGCTTCTCGTTCCCGTCCGGCCACAGCCTCAGCTCGGCCGTGTTCTTCGCCTCTTGGCCGGCCTGCTGTGGCAGTCGAGCGCGTCCCGGCTCACGAAGCTCATCGGCACGGCAGTCGCGCTCGTGATGAGCCTGGCGATCGGCCTGAGCCGGATCTATCTCGGGTATCACTGGGCCACGGACGTCCTGGCCGGCTGGACTGTCGCCGTGACCTGGCTCTGTCTGCTCGCCACCGGGCTCCACGTCATTCGGTCGACGCAGGATTCGCGATAAGTTGCCGCTCATGGACTGGAAGCTGGAGCTGGTATCGGTCCCGGTGTCGGATGTCGACCGGGCCAAGGCGTTCTACACCGAGCAGGTCGGCTTCGTCGCCGACCACGACCACCAGGTGAGCGACGAACTACGCTTCGTGCAGCTCACCCCACCCGGATCCGCCTGCTCGATCGCACTCGGCACCGGCATGGACCAGGCCGAGCCCGGATCCGTCCGCGGCCTGCAGGTCGTGGTCGCTGATGTGGACGCGGCGCGCTCCGAGCTGGTCGGCCGTGGCGTCGAGGTCTCGGAGGTCCAGGACTTCCCGTGGGGCCGGTTCGCCTTCTTCAACGACCCCGACGGCAACTCGTGGGCTCTCCAGCAGATCACCAACCGGTCGAACTGATGCCCGACGGCCTGATCACGAAGGTCGCCGCCGGCACCGTGACCGAGGTGACCGAGCGGTTCCGCACGATCCTCGAGACCAAAGGCGTCACGATCTTCGCCGTCATTGACCAGGCTGCCGCTGCCCGCTCGGCAGGACTCAGCCTGCGCGACACCGTGCTGATCATCTTCGGCAACCCGGCCGCCGGCACCCCGATCATGGAGCTCGCACCCCTCACCGCCCTGGACCTCCCCCTGAAACTCCTGATCTGGGACGACGCCGGCATCACCCGCCTCGCCTACTACTCCCCCGAAACCATCAGCCGGCGCCACGACCTACCACCAGAAACCGTCACCGCCCTAGCCGCGATCCACCCCCTCACCGACGCCCTGGTCGCTCCTCAGTCCTCGAGCTGACCACTGTCGAGCCGTAGCTGAGGGCAAGTAGTTCAGGGTCGCCTGGTTTACTGGCGGCATGCTGATGGCGCAGTCCCGGTCCGAGGCTTGGGGCGCAACATTCAACCGGGCCACTTCGGCTGTTGTAGGGCGGTTGCCGGGGCGGCTGGCCGAGATCGTTCCGGCCAGTCTGGTCGGATTCATTCTGATCAACGGGCTGACCTTCTGCGTTGATCTAGGACTGCTCACAGTCCTGCATTCGTTGCTGGGGATGGCGTTGTGGTTGTCGATCACGATCGCGTACAGCTGCGCCTTCGCATTGGCTTATGTGCTTAACCGGCTGTTCAACTTCCGGTCCCATGCCGCGGTCGGGAAGCAGTTCGCCGTCTACGCCGCTGTGGTGGTCGTGAACTACCTGGTGTGGATCCTCGGCGTCGGAACCGGTGCCGCCGCGCTCGGTCTCGAGTACCACCTCGCGCGCGTCCTCGCCGGTGTCTGCGAAGCGGTCTACATGTACTGCGCTCTTCGCTGGATCGTGTTCCGTCGAGTGCCGGCGCGTAGCCTCACGCCGGCTCGATAGCGCCTCGTGCTCGGAGGATCGCCCAGGCGACGAGTGCACCCGCTACGGCTGTGAGGGTCAGGCCGGCGATCGTGACGGCCTCGTGGAACTGGGCGGATTGCTGCGGGCTCCAGTTCGGCGTGGCGATCGAGCCGGTGAAGATCGCCGCGAGGATCGTGCCGGTGACGGCCAGGCCGACGCCCGGGGTGACCTGGGTGGCGGTGTCGAGCAGGGCTGCGCCGATCGTGGTCCGGTTCTTCGGCAGACCCCGGAGAACGTTGAAGCCGGCCACAGTGCCGATCACGCGCATCCCGGCAGCCACCAGCACGAGCGAGATGGCAACCCACACATAACCGAAGTGGCCGAACAGCCCGAAGACCGCGAGCCCCGACACGACAGCGGTAGAGCTGATCCAGGCAGCCCGATCGGGTCCGACCCGCTCCACGAACGGACCGACCAGCCGGCCGCCCGCGACCAGGACCACCACCTGCGGCAGCATGCCAAGAGAGGCCTGTACGGGCGTCCACCCCCAGTCGAGCTGCAGCTGCAACGTCACCAGGTAGCCGAGGCCCGCGACCGCCAGCCCGGCCGCGGCCTTGTACGCCAGGGCGCTCGACACCAGCGGGCGGGCAATGAGCTTCAGGTCGAGCAAGGGGTACCGCGCCGTGCGGGCGCGCAGGACGAAGAAGATGCCCGCGGCAACGGCCGCCACGGTCACCGTCCATGGAGCCCACGAGCCGGACCCCTCGTTCACGAACAGGGTCGGTGCGAGGAGCGCCAGTACGATCGTCGCCGTACTCAGCACTGCTCCGAGGACGTCGACCGGGTCGCCGTGCAGCTCGGCCGGATCGTCGGCGGCGATGCCTGCTCGCACTCCGATGAACGCGAGCACGGCGATCGGCACGTTCACCAGCAGGAGGGCCTGCCACGGGGCGAACGCGAGTACGAAGCCACCAGCAGTCGGACCGACCGCCAGGCCGACCAGACCGACGGTCGAGATGAGCGTGATCGCCCGGACCTGGAGCTTGTCCTGGTCGAACAGCCGGAACGCGAGCGCGATCGAGCCGGGCGTGGTCATCGCGGCGGCGACGCCCATCACCGACCGGACCGCGATCAGTTCGCCGGCGGACGTGACGAAGGCGGTCGCCAGGCTCGCGACCCCGAGGACCACCAGGCCGGTGAGCATGACCCGCCGGCGGCCGAACCGGTCGGCGATCGCGCCGAACAGCAGCATCAATCCGCCGAACAGCACCACATAGGCGCCGGTCACCCACTGAAGGGACACCGTCGAAGCGTGCAGGTCGCGGCCGATCGTGGGCAGCGCGACGTTGAGGATCGAGTTGTCCAGCATCTCGAACAGGAACACGGCGGACAGGCCGGCCAACGCGATCCAGGCGTCCCGCAGGGACCGAGGAGAGGTGAGTTGGATGCTCATACCTGCACCGTACACGATTTTTAGGGTTCACTCTAATTATGTGGCTTGATACACTTTGCGCGTGGCAGAACCCGGACTCCGCGACCTGAAGAAAGCCCGCACCCGCTTGCGCATCGCCGAGACCGCGGCCCGGCTGTTCGCCGAGCGGGGGTACGAGCGTGTCGCCGTCAGCGAGATCGCCCGCGCGGCCGAGGTGGCGGAGCAGACGCTGTACAACTACTTCCCGACCAAGGAGCAGCTGGTCACCGACCGCGAGCAGCAGATCCAGGACCGGCTGGGCGAGCTGATCCGCTCCCGGCCGGCCGGGACGAGCCCGGCCGCCGCCATCCGCGACTTCGTGCTGGAGACGGTGTCGGCGATCCGCGACATGCCGGCGGAGAATGCCCGCGGCAACCTCGGCTATCTGGCCGCCATCAGCCCGGCCGTCAACCGGCTGGCCCTGGAAATGACCGATCGCCAGGCCGCCGCGCTGGCCACGGCGATCAGCGACACGACCCCGGTCGCGCCCGAGATCGCCCGCCTGCAGGGCATCGCATTGGCCGGTGTGTTCCAGATCATCATCAGCGAGTCAGGCCGCCGTACGCACGCGGGACAGAGCCCCGCCGAGATCGTCGACGGGCTGTATCCGGAGATCGAGAACGTCCTGGGTGAGCTGGATCGCTGGCTCACCCGTACATGATCTGGGCGCTTCGGGGCACTTGGTAGTCAGGTGGACGGCGAGAACCATGGATCGCTGACTACCGAGGCCGCGCGTGTTGAAGGAACCAGCACGCGCGGCCGCTTCCATTATGACCGTCTTGCGACTGACCGGGCCAGGCGTGGGTAGAAATCCTGCGGCGGGGCACCGAGGGGTTGTCCGCATCCTTCGGAGAAGAGGGCCGTGAACGAGTCCTTAGCTGTGATCAACGGTCACTGGGTGGCGGACGTGTCGATGGTCACGCCGCACGGCGAGGTCAGCGCGGGCCGGGTCTGCATCCGCTGCGGCGGCCATTTCGCGCACCCGACCGAGATCGCGACCACCCACTGTCCGGCCGCGGGCACCTCGCACGGCCACCAGCTGATGACGAACCCGGACGACGGACTGCTCTACTGCACGCGCTGCCCCTTGGTCGCCTACGACCTCGACGACGTAGCCACCGAACCGCACTGCCCCATGCCACTCCACCGCTGAGGCGCACACTAGGGGCTGAGGGGGAAGCTCCATGGTGGGTCCGCTGATCGAGAGCAAGCTCTATCTGCCCAAGGTGCGGCACCGGCTGGTCGTGCGGCCGCGGTTACGCGAGCGCTTGCATCATGGTGCCGAATCGCGATTGACGTTGATCTCGGCGCCCGCAGGGTTCGGAAAGACCACGTTGCTGGCCGAATGGCTCGCCGACGCGTCCGCCCAAGGCCGGTCCGTGGCCTGGGTGTCTCTCGATGCCGGCGACAACCAGCCCGCAGCGTTCTGGACGTACGTGATTACCGCGGTGCAGAACGCCGTACCAGGGATCGGCGCCAGCGCTCTGGCGCTGCTGCGGTCGAGCGAGGCACGGATCGAGACGATCCTCGCGACCGTGCTCAACGAGCTCGGTGCCGTGCCGAACGAACTCGACATCGTGCTCGACGACTACCACCTGGTCAACGCGCCAGAGATCCAAGCCGGTACGGCGTTCTTCCTCGATCACCTGCCGCCGCACGTGCACCTGGTGATCAGTACTCGCGCCGACCCCGACCTCCCCATCGCCCGCCTCCGGGCCCGCGCCGACCTGGTCGAGATCCGGGCCGCGGAACTGCGGTTCACGCTCGACGAAGTGGCGACGTACCTGAACGAGACCGTCGGACTCGACCTGACGGCGAGCGACATCGCCGTACTGGAAGGCCGGACGGAGGGGTGGATCGCCGCGCTGCAGCTGGCCGGACTGTCGATGCAAGGGCGGGACGATGTCGGTGCGTTCATCGCGGGCTTCGCCGGCGACGACCGGTACATCGTCGACTATCTGGCTGACGAGGTGCTGGCGCGGCAGCCCGACCACCTCCGGCAGTTCCTGATCCGGACCAGCATCCTGGACCGGCTCAGCGGGCCACTCTGCGATGCCGTCACCGGGCAGCACGACGGGAAGGCGATGCTCCAAACGCTTGACCGCGGCAACCTGTTCATGGTGCCGCTGGACGACCACCGGCAGTGGTACCGCTACCACCATCTCTTCGCCGACGTCCTGCACACTCACCTGCTGGATGACCAGTCCGAGGAGGTCGCCGAGCTGCACCGCCGAGCCAGTCAGTGGTACGAGCGGGCCGCGATGATCACGCCCGCGGTACGGCACGCGCTCTTGGCCGGGGATGCCGAGCGCGCGGCCGGGTTGATCGAGCCGGCGATTCCGGGGCTGCTGCGGGACAGGCAGGAAGCCACGCTCCGCGGCTGGATCGACGACATCCCTGCGGAGGTGGTTCGCGAGCGGCCGGTCCTTGCGGTGGGCTTCATCGGTGCGCTGATGTCATGCGGGGAGTTCGATGGCGTCGCGGAGCGGCTCAGAGCGGTCGAGGACGCGCCTCCAGGGCTGTCCGCGGCGATCGAGATGTACCACGCAGCGCTGGCCTTGGCCGAGGGCGATGTGGATTCCGTTCGTACGCATGCCCAATCCGCGATCGACCTGGCGCAGGACGCTGACCTCCTCACCCGGTCCGGCGCCTCGGCCATCCTCGGGCTCGTCGACTGGAGTCGCGGCGAGCTCGAGGCCGCACACCACAGGTACTCCGTCTGCGTCGAGGGAATGCAGCGTGTCGGGCATCTGGCCGACGTACTCGGTTGTTCGATCACGCTCGCCGACATCCGGATCACGCAAGGCCGCCTCGGCGACGCGATGCGCACCTATCAACAGGCATTGCGACTCACCTCGGCCGAGCCGACCCTGCGCGGAACCGCGGACATGTACGTCGGCATGGCGCAGGTCGCCTGCGAACTCGGTGATCTGCCGACTGCGACCCAGCACCTGCTGCACGCCCAGAAGCTCGGCGAGCACACGTGGTTGCCGCAGAACCCGTACCGGTGGCGGCTCGCCATGGCCCGGGTACGGCAGGCTGAGGGTGATCTGCCGGCGGCGGTTGCCCTGCTCGACGAGGCGGATCGCCTGTATGTAGGCGACTTCTCCCCCAACGTCCGCCCAGTCCCGGCCGTGCGGGCGCGCGTGTGGGTCGCTCAGGGCAGGCTCGCCGAGGCCCGGAGCTGGGCGCGGGAACTGTCGGTCGAGGACGAGCTCAGCTACCTCCGCGAGTACGAGCACCTCACTTTCGCCCGGATTCTGATGGCGGGCTCCCCCGACAAGGCCGCCGTACTGCTGGAGCGCCTCCTCGTCACCGCCGAGGCTGGCGGCCGGATCGGGAGTGTCATCGAGATCCTGGTGCTGCAGGCACTCGTCCATCAGGTGTACGGCGACATCCCCGGCGCACTCGTGCCACTCGAACGCGCTCTGCAGCTCGCCGAGCCGGAGGGTTACGTCCGCCGATTCCTCGATGAGGGCCGGCCCATGGAGGTCCTGCTGCAGGCCGGGGCCAAGCGCGGGATCACTCCACGGCGGTTGCTGACGGCCCCTAAATCAGGACTGATCGAGCCACTCAGTGCGCGCGAGAACGACGTACTGCGACTGCTCCGGTCCGACCTCGGTGGACCCGAGATCGCCCGGCAGTTGGTGCTGTCGCTGCACACCGTGCGGACCCACACCAAGAACATCTACGCCAAGCTCGGCGTGAACAACCGCCGGGCCGCCGTACGCCGGGCCGAAGAACTCAACCTCTGATTTCACCACATGTGGTGATCTGCGTTCACTACATCGGCTCCTACCTTCGGGGCATGACCGGACAGTACGAGATCCGCATCGAGGGCCACCTCGAATCCCGCTGGGCCACCTGGTTCGACCAGATGACGCTCACCCGGGAGAACGACGGCACCACTCGCATCCAGGGTCCGGTCGTCGACCAGGCCGCACTGCACGGCCTGCTCCAGAAGGTGCGCGACCTCGGGCTGCCGCTCGTCTCGGTCCGGCAGGTCGCGTCCGACCACCCCGGCAAGGAGACCTTGAGATGACCACCATCACCACGACTACGCGAGTACCGATGAGCACGCTGCGGAAGACCGCGTTCGTAGCGGGCGCGCTGTACCTGCTCACCTTCGTCAGCTCGATCCCGGCAGTCCCGCTGCTCGGGCCGGTGCTGAACGATCCGAACTACATCATCGGCTCCGGCGCCGATACCCGAGTGCTCTTCGCGTGCCTGCTGGACCTGATCAACGCGCTCGCCGCCATCGGTACGGCGGTCGCCTTGTTCCCGGTCGTGCGACGGCAGAACGAGAGCCTGGCGCTGGGCTTCGTCACCACTCGTCTCTTCGAGGCCGCGGTGATCGCCATCGGCATCGTGAGCCTGATGTCGGTCGTGACGCTTCGCCACGCCGGCGCGACCGGCCCCGAGGCGGACTCACTGCTGATCGCGGGCCATTCACTCGTTGCGGTCCGCAACTGGACCATGCTGCTCGGCCCCGGCGTGATGGCCGCGCTGAACGGGCTCATGCTCGGCACCCTGATGTACCGCTCCCGGCTCGTGCCCCGGATCATCCCGACCGTGGGCCTGATCGGTGTCCCGCTGCTCCTGATCTCGGCGATCTCCACCTGGTTCGGCGGCTTCGACCAGTTCTCCGGCCCCGCTCTGGTCCTCGTCCTGCCCATCGCCGCCTGGGAGTTCTCCCTCGGCGTCTGGCTCGTCGTCAAGGGCTTCGACCGAGCCGCTATCGAACGCCTCGCACCGGCACAATGGTGAAGGCCCCAACCATCGCGCACACCCCGGCGACGGCGTACAGAACGCCGTAGCTGCCACCACCGACGGCCAGGATCGCCGGAGCGACAGCCGCCGCGACGGACCCAGGAAGAGCGCCCGCGATGTTCAGTACGCCGAGATCCTTCGCGGCGTTCTCCTGGTCCGGCAGTACGTCGACGACGAGCGCCAGGTCGACGGCCATGTACAGACCGAATCCGAGTCCACCGATCGCCATGCCGACCAGATAGCCGTTGAAACTGACGGCGCTGCTGATCACGAACATCGCCGACCCGTAGACGATCGATGCGCTGAGGACGAACACCTTCCGCCGGTGCGTCCAGTCGGACAGCCGGCCACCGATCAGGGACGCGATGACGATGACGGCCGACTGGACGAGGGTGCCGAGGAAGATCTGCCGCGGTACGTCGGCCTCGGCACTGCCGAGCTTGTCCAGCAGGTAGTAGGCCTGGTACGTGAACAGGAAGGCGTAGGCCAGCACGAACAGGAAGCGGCTCGCGAACGCCCAGGCGAAGTCCGGGTTCTTGCGCGGCGAGACGTAGAAGGTACTGGCGAATTCCCGCAGCGACCACGCCGGCTTGTCCTCGGTGGCAAGCCGGCGATCGTCGAGGAACACCGCGAACAGCAGGATGAAGAACCCGCCGATCACACACGGAGCCAGGAACATCGCGACCTGATGGCCGGTGAACAGCTTGACCACGTAGGTGCCGCTCACCGAGGCGATCGGCAGACAAACGCCGAGTACGCCGGCGACCAAGCCTCGCTGCCCCGTGGGGACCTGGTCCGGCAGCACCGCGACTTCGACGGCGAGCAAGGCGTTGAAGAACAGTTGGGCGACGCACCACCCGATGAGTACGACGGGCACGTTCGGTGCGACCGCGACCACGAAGACGCCGAGGGAACCACCCACGAGGCCGGTGACCATCCACGGACGCCGCATGCCCAGGCGTGACGACGTACGGTCGCTCAGCTTGCCGAAGAACGGGTTGCCGACCATGGCGATCAGGCCGCCGATGCCGGCGACGAGCGCCAGGTTGCGCGGGGCCGCCTCGATCCCGACCAGCGAGTTCACCTTCAATGCGAGGGTGACCAGCAGGGGCGCGATCAGCACCAGGCAGGTGCTCAGGTAGGCCAGCGTGTACAGCACGATGAAGCCCCAGCCGACCGGGCGCGCGTCAGCGGCCCCAGCCCCCTCCGTCGTTCGGTCCTTCAGCCGACCCCTCGTCACGATGGCCCCACAGTGCGCCTCGTTCGGCGGCTTGTCGAGGCGTGGAATTGTCCGGGGGTGGCTCTACGGTGAGCTGATGGAGGAACTATGAGTGGTGTAGAGGGTGGGCTCACGGTTCGGGCGCTGACGTCGGAGACCTGGCCTGCGTTCGCCGAGTTGGTCGAGGCGAACAACGGGGTGTGGGGCGGCTGCTGGTGTATGGGGTTCCACGTCAAGCTCGGCAAGGGGCGGACGGCGGCGCAGAACCGCGCCGAGAAGGAGGACCTGGTCAACCAGGGCCTCACCCACAACTCGCTGGTGTTCGACGGGGACAAGTGCCTCGGCTGGTGTCAGTTCGGCTCGCCGGACGAGCTGCCGGAGATCAAGAGCCGACGGCTGTACGAGAAGGGCCTCGAGGCCCTGCCGGACTGGCGGATCACCTGCTTCTTCACCGGCAAGGGCCTACGAAAACGCGGCGTCGCCCACGCCGCGCTCGGTGGGGCACTCGACGAGATCGCCCGCAGCGGCGGAGGCGTCGTCGAGGGCTACCCCGAGGAGACCGACGACCGCACGGTGGCCGGATCGTTCCTCCACACCGGACCGATGTCGGCCTTCGAGAGCTACGGCTTCACCCGCACCAGGCCGATCTCTCCACACCGCTGGGTCGTCACCCTGATCGTGAAACCAGCCTGAGCTCAGGCCCGGTCGGCGCAGAGTTCGTCGGCGATCCGTTCGCCGATCACCAGGCACGCGGTCGCGGCCGGCGACGGGGCGTTGAGGACATGCAGCGTGCGGCCGTCCCGGAGGAACAGGAAGTCATCGACGAGCTTGCCTTCACGGGTGACCGCTTGAGCGCGCACGCCTGCCCCAGAACGCCGTACGTCGGCAACGCGCAGCTCGGGCAGCATCCGCTGCGCCTCCCGTACGAGCGCCCGCCCGGTGAGCGACCGCATGACCTCCTTGGCGCCCGTCTTCGCGTACCGCCGGGCCAACCGCCACGTGCCCCGATAACTCATCGAGTCCCACAGATCCCGCGGGACGATCTTCGACCAGGAGTAGCCCTCCCGGGCCAGCGCGGGTACGGCGTTCGGCCCGACGTGGACGGTCCCGTCGATGCCCCGGGTCAGGTGCACGCCGAGGAACGGCAGGTCGGGATCGGGCACCGGATAGACCAGTCCCTTCACTAGGAAATCCCGCTCGGGCACGATCTCGCTGAACTCGCCGCGGAACGGCAGAATCCGCACGCCCGGGTCGAGTCCAGACGCCCGCGCCAACCGGTCCGCGTGCAACCCGGCGCACACCGCGACGCGGTCCGCCTCAATCACGTCCTCGGTCGTCCGCACCCGCACGACGGAACCCGCGTTGTCGATCGACGTCACCGTCACCCCGGTACGGATCTCACCGCCGGCGGCCCGGACATCCTCGGCCAACGCGGCCGCGACGAGCTTGAAGTCCACCCGCCCGGTCGAATCGACCGCCAGCGCGCCCTTGACCCGGAGGTGCGGTTCGCGTTCAGCGACCTCGCCGAGGGACAGCCGCCGGACCGGGACGCCGTTCTCCTGGCCGATGCCGAACAGCCGGTCGAGCTGTGGCAGCTCGGCCTCAGTCGTCGCGACGACCAGCTTGCCGGGGATGTCCACGGGAATGTTCTTGGCGTCGCAGTACTCCTTCAGCGCCGCTCCCCCGGCGACCGCCAGGCGCGCCTTCAGGGAGCCGGGCCGGTAGTACAGCCCCGAGTGCACGACCCCGGAGTTGTGCCCGGTCTGATGCGCCGCGACGGACGATTCCTTCTCGAGGACGACGACCGGCGTACCGGGGTCGAGGCGCTGCAAACTCCGCGCGACCGCCAGCCCGACGATGCCGCCGCCGACCACAACCGCAGATCTCATCGACCCTCCCAGTACCGGCCGCGTCCACCGCGGCCTGTCCACAAGAGCTGGAACAGCACCCCAAAAATACAGTTCCGGCGACTAGTGTCGGGACCATGACCGAACTCGTCGTGGATGCTCCGATCGCCGCCGTCACCGTCTATCCGGACCGCGCGCGGGTCACCCGCCGCGGCAAGATCAGCGTTCCGGCCGGCGACCAGACGGTGTACGTCGAGCCGCTGCCGCTCACCCTGCACGAGGACTCGGTCCGGGTCTCCGGCCACGGACCGGCCACGGTGCTCGGCGTGGATCTGACCATGCGGCATCATCCGCAGGCGCCCGACGAGACCGTCGCCGAGCTCGAGCGGCAGCGCCGCGACGCCGAGGCCGAGGTCGCGGAACTGGCCGACGCCGATGACGTCCAGGCCCAGCTCGACGCGTTCCTGACCCAGCTGGCCCGGCGAGCCGGCAACAGCTTCGCCCGGACACTCGCCTCCGCCGAACCGGGCGCCGAGCTCAGCGGGTTCACGGAGTCGCTCGCGGCCCGGTTGGCCGCCGTACGGACGACGCGACGGGAGCTCGCCACGCAGCGGCGCGAAGCTGACGAGCGCCTCGATGCCGCCGACCGCCGGCTGGCCGCGGTCGCACAGCAGCGCACCCCGGACCGGCGAGCCGCTGCGGTCGCGCTCTCGCTGGAGGCCGAGGCGGAGGTGGAGATCGAGCTCTCGTACGTCGTACCCGGCGCCGGCTGGACCAGCTCGTACGACGTTCGCCTCACCGGCGACCAGCTCACGCTGAGCTGGTTCGGGCTCATCACCCAGCAGACTGGTGAGGACTGGCCGGAGTGCGACCTCACGCTCTCGACGGCCCGGCCGACGGTGGCCGCGAAGGTACCAGAGCTCGAGCCCTGGTACCTCGACCGTTTCCACCCGCCGATGCCGGTGGCGCCGGGCGCTGCTCCCGGCGGTGCTCCGCTGCGGCGCGGCCGCGATGCGCTCGCAATGACTGAACAGGCTCAGTTTGCCGGGGCAGCCGCACCCGCACCCGCCTTCGCCGACGTCTCGGCGACCGTCGAACAAGGTGTCACCGCGGCGACCTACACACCGCCCCGCCCGGTAGCCGTACCAGCCGACGGCGCCTCGCACCGCGCCACGATCGCCGCGATCGACCTCGACGCGGAGCTCGACTACGTGACCGCGCCGGTCCGGTCGAACGACGTACACTTGCGCGCAACGGTCGTGAACTCCTCCGCCCACACCCTGCCCGCCGGCAAAGCCGCCGTCTTCCACGAGGCCGACTTCGTCGGCTCCGCCGCCCTTCCCCTCTGGGCCCCCGGCGAGGACGTCGAGCTCGCCCTGGGCCTGGACGACCGCATCCGCGTCGAGCGCAAGCTCGTACGCCGTACCGCCACCAAGGCAACCCTCGGATCGACCCGCCGCCGCGAGGTCGAATACGAAACCCAGCTCGAGAACCACACCCCCCGCGAAGCCCGCATCACCGTCCTCGACCAACTCCCAGTCGCCCGAGACCACGAGATCACGGTAAAACCCACCACCACCGACCCAGCCCCCACCGAAACCACCGACCTAGGCGTAATCACCTGGAAACTAACCCTTGCCCCAGGCACCGAAACAAAGATCCACCTCGGCTACCGAGTAGACACCGCCAAATCGGTAGAGCTCACCGGCTGGCGCGAGTAGTCAGCGGCGGGTGCGGAGGGCTTGGGCCAGGTCGTCGAGGGCGGGGAGGGCGGCGATGATGGTTTGGGCGGAGGCTGCCGGCATCTGGTCGAGGCAGGCGCCGATGGCTTCGGTGCGGAGGAGTTTGACGCGTTCGTGGAGTTTGCGGCCGGCGGCGGTTGCTTCGACGCGGACGGCGCGGAGGTCGTCGGGGTTCGGGTCGCGCTGGATCAGTTCGAGTTCGGTGAGGCGGCCGACCACGCGGGACAGCATGGTCGGGTTGAGGCCTTCGAACTGGGCGAGCTCGGTCAGGCCGAGTGGACCGCGGACCGTGATCAGGCCGAGCACGGAGGCCTGAGTCGGGGTCAGGCCCTCGTCGGTCGCGGTGGTGTTGAGCTCCCGCGCCAGCTTGGAGATCACCCCGCGGAGCTTGCTCAAGGTCTCGGTGTCAGTCATCTCATCCCTTTATTGCCTGCCAGCAAGCAATGTAGTGTATTCATCGATGGAACCGTCGAGTTCACCCTCAGTCATCACCGAGCCGGCCCCGGACGAACCACTGGCGCACCGGCGGCTCGTCTTCGGCATCGTCGCGATCGCCCTGCTGATGGCATCGATCGATCAGACCATAGTGGCGACCGCGCTCAACGCCATCCGCGGCGACCTCCACGCGGAGCTGACCTGGAGCGGCTGGACGATCACCGTCTACGCGCTCGGCCAGATCATCGTGATGCCGCTGGCCGGCCGGCTCGGCGACCAGTTCGGGCGCAAGAAGGTCTTCCTCGGCGCCGCGGCGCTGTTCACGATCGCCTCGCTGTGCTGCAGCCTGGCCGACAACATCTACCTGCTGGTGGTGTTCCGCGCCCTGCAGGCGATCGGCGGCGGCGCGTTCATGCCGACCGCCACCGGCATCGTGTCCGAGCAGTTCGGCCGTGACCGGGACCGGGCGATCGGGATGTTCACCTCGATCTTCCCGATCGGCGGCATCATCGGCCCGATCATCGGCGGCGTCATCGTCACGTACTGGTCCTGGCGCGAGATCTTCGTGGTGAACATCCCGATCGGGATCCTGCTGATCGCGCTCGGCCTGCGCTTCATCCCGAACAGTCCACCGAAGGTCGCCGCCCGAGTCGACGGAACCGGGGCCGCGCTGCTGGCGTTGACACTGCTCTTCGGCATGTTCGGGATCAGTTCGCTCGGCGGCAGCGGCGCGGAACCGACCGACGTACTGTTCATCGCGCCGATGGCGCTCGCGGTGGTGCTCGGCGTGCTGTTCGTCCGGCACGCCAACCGGCACGCGGCGCCGTTCATCCCGATCAGCCTGCTGCGCGGCCGCGGCTTCGGGGCGATGAACCTGATCAACTTCCTCTTCGGCGCGGCCATGCTGGGCTTCGGTGCCCTCGTCCCCCTGTACGCCGAATCCCGGTACGGCATCCAGCCACTCCAGGCCGGCACCCTGCTGACCGCACGGGCCGTCGGGATGATCTGCGTCGCGGGCCTGGCCGTGTTCGCGCTCCGGCGTACCGGGTATCGGGCTCCGATGGTGGGCGGCTTCGTGCTCGTCGCCGCCGGCATGACGGTGATGTCGCTGGCTCCGCACGGACTCACGCCGTACGCGTGGCTGGCGATGGCGGCCGGGATCACCGGCATCGGCATGGGGTTGTCGATTCCCGCGTCCAACAACGCCAGCCTGCAGTTGGCGCCGGACCAGATCTCCGCGATCGCCGGCCTGCGCGGGATGTTCCGGCAGTCGGGCGGGATCGTGGCGGTCTCCATCACCACCGCGATCCTCACCCACTCGGCGCACAGCGGGCTGACGCAGGCCTACACCTTCGTGGTCTTCGCCGCCCTCCTGCTCGTGATGATTCCGATCGCCTTCCTGGTGCCGGATCACCGCGGGCATTGGTGATCAGTCGCCGACCCAGAAGTTGATCTCTCGCTGGGACGGCGTGTTCGGCTTCAGGTACCCGTTCTGCCAGGTGTCGGTGTCGACGAGCCCCTTCCAGCGGCGGGCGGGATCCTCGAACCTTCGGCGGAACCGCCAGCGGTACTGGTTGTAGACGGACATGATGTTCGTGGCGTAGGCGCCGGCCAGGGCCGGGGCGTCGCGGATCATCAGCAGGTTCTCGTCGTTCGTCCCGCTCGCCTTCGGGCCGAGATTGTGCGATCCGGTCAGGACCACCGGGTTCGGGCCGATCGGGTCGACGATGATCACCTTGCTGTGCACCATCGCGAACGCGCGATCCAGCTTCTTCAGTTCGCGCCGGAAGAACTTGGTCGGCGCGTCGATGGCGGCCGGCAGTACGACGCCGTAGTCGGTCTTCTCCCGGTTGCGCTGATCGAACAGTTCCACCGGCGTCTTCGTCGTACTCGGATCCTGGTTGACCACGCCACGGATGTAGAGCCGGGTGCCGGCCTGATCGGAGCGGGCCAGCTCGATGATTGTGTTGAGCAACGTTTCGCGCGGGCCGGGGTTGAACATCAGGAACAGTACGGCGCGCTCGGCCGCATTGATGATCTCGCGCGCGTCGACCAGGTCGACATGACCCGTCGTCGGCGTGAACCACAGCCGCGTGTGCGCCTTCTTGATCGCATGATCGCGAGGCTGACTGTTGCTGTCGCGCAGCGTCTGCGGTGTGGTGTCGCCCGCGTCGCGCAGGATGTCCCACTGGCTGCGGTACTCCCCCGCCAACGCCGGATTGTCGAGCAACACCGAGTTGTTCGCTTGCGTACAGAGTCCGGTCTCAGTCCAGTTCTGGCTGCCGGTCCACACCCACCGCGGCGATTGGTTCTTGGCACAGACGACCAGGAACTTGTTGTGCCCCAAGGCTCGCGGCGAAATCATCCGGTGGTGCAACTCGACCTTGCCCTCGAGTTGCGCGCGGGCGGCGGCGTTCTGGTCCTCGCCCTTCTTCTTCACGCTCCCGTTGGCCAGGACGACGTGCGCGCGCTGACCGAGTTTCAGCAGCGCATCGATCAGCTGCTGATCATCGAGTTCATAAAGTACGGCGTACACGTGCAGCTTCTGCTTTGCGGCAGTGGCCAGCAACGCGAACAGGCGCTCGCCGAGCGGGCCGGCCAGGTAGGTGCGAAGAGGATCGCCCGGAGTGGCGATGATCTTCTCCAGTGCGGCGTTCTGCAGGTCGTGCTCGGTCACGCCGAGCCGCCGCGACACCCATTGCGACGCGACGATGCCGCGGTTGAAGACGACCTCGATGCCGGCGCTCATGGTGTGGTTGAGCGTCACCTCCGGCGTCCACTCACTCGTCGCCGCCGGGTCGGCCGTCAGGTTCTTCTTGTCCGGACCGACCATCGCCACGACTCGATACGCGAGTACATCGCCCGGGTTGGCCATGTAGTCGGTCCACTGGTACTTCTGGATCGGCCAGTTCGTGGAGGCCCGACGTTCACCGTCGACCCACTTGTCGGTCTCGAAACCGACCCACGTGCTGACGACCTCCTCCACCCCGTTGCGGCGCCGCAGCAACGCGAACCCGCGGCAGCCGTCGATGAACCCATCCGGCTTCCACGCGACGAAAACATCATCACCATTGTGATGAACCCGAACCTTCATAAGGCTCCCCCCTCAACCGCACTATCCCGCCCCCACGAGACATTGCCAAGCCCTCAGAGCGCCGGTGGATCCGCCACCTCGAAGTGCGCGACCGTGGTCTCCCGGTCTAGCAGGTACTCGTCGTCCTCGGGGTAGTACTTGGCATGCTCGATGTCGTCCCCGGCGAAGGCACGGATGTGATCGAGATCGGTCCACCAGCTCAACGTGATGATCTCGGTCCGACCGTCGCCGAGGTCACGGGTGAGCAGCTGAGCCCCTTGATTCCCAGGCGTACGGCGATACCCGGACATCCCGGTCCGCTCGACGATGTCGACGTACTCGGCGGCCTTCTCGGTCCGGACCCATCCCCGCCACATTCGCGCGATCATCTGCCCACCGTACGACTCAGGAGGACCGGAACGCTTCTACTGCGGTCGGGAGGGTGTAGAAGACCCGGTTCGGGCCGAGGCGGTCGAGGAAGCCGGCGGCCTGGAGGTCGTCACGGAGTTCCTGTTTGACCCGGGCCAGGGCCAGGACGATGCCGCGGTCGTCGAGTTCCTCGCGGAGCGACTCGAGGGCGTCGATGGCGGTGATGTCGATCTCGATGTTCGCCTCGGTGTTGAGCAGCAGCCAGCGGACGGGAGTTTCCGCAGCGTCGACCGCGGCCAGCGCGCGGCGCCGGAAGTTCTCGGCGTTGGCGAAGAACAGCGGCGAGTCGTAGCGGTAGACGACCAGGCCGGGGACGGGCTCGGCGTTCGGGTAGTCGTCGATGTCGTGCATGCCCGCGATCCCGGGCACGTACCCGAGGATGCCGTCGTGCGGTCGCGCGACCCGGCGCAGTACGTCGAGCACCGACAATCCGACCGCCACGAGTACGCCGTACAGGACGTCGAGCGCGACGACTCCGACGGTCGTTGCCAAGGCCAACAACAGTTCGCTGCGCCGGAAGCCGGCCACCCGGCGGAACTCGCCGACCTCGATCAGCCGGATGGCGGCGTAGACCACGAGCGCGCCGAGCGCCGGGATCGGGAACGTCGACAGCAGCGGCCCGGCGAACAACAGGGTCGCGATGATCACCACCGCGGCGACCAGCGAGTACACCTGGCTCTTCGCGCCCGATGCCGCGGCCAGCGCCGTACGACTTCCGGAGCTGCTGATCGGGAATCCGCGGACCAACGCCGCGGACACATTGGCCAACCCGAGCACGAGCAGTTCGCGATCCGGATCAACCCGTTCATCACCCCGCGCCGCGAACGCCCGTCCCGTCAGCACCGTGTCGGTGTACCCGACCAACGCGACCCCCAGCGCAGCGACCGCCAGCAGCCCAAGGTCGCCGACCTCGAGCGAAGGCAGCCGCGGAACCGGCAACCCGCTCGGCACCTCGCCGACGAGCGCTACTCCCCTGTCGGCCAACCCGGCCGCCCACGTCACCAGCGCAGCCAACGCCACCACGATCAACGGCCCGGGCAGGCGCGGCGTCCACCGAGCCAGCGCCAGCAACGACACCAGCGCGACCACCGACACTGCTATCGGCGCCAACCGCCACTGACCGATCAGCCGAAGCGCAGACAGCACCTCGGCGGGCGGCGTATCGCCCTCTACCGGCGCTCCGGTCAACCGCCCGAGCTGCCCGGTCATCATGATCACCGCGATCCCGGCGAGATAGCCGATCAGCACCGGCTTCGACAGCAGGTCCGCGAGGAACCCCAACCGAGCCAGCCAGCCGACCACGCAGATGACCCCGACCAGCAGAGCCAGTACGGCGGCCAGCGCCGCATAGCGAGCCGGATCACCAGCAGCCAACGGACCGAGCGCGGTCGCCGTCAACAGGGCCGTGGTCGATTCAGGTCCCAGCGACATCAACCGTGACGAGCCGAGCAGGAAGTAGATCAGCAGCGGGCCGATCGCGACCCACAACCCGGTGACCGCCGGCAGCCCGGCGAGCTGCGCGTAGGCCATCACCTGCGGCACGAAGTACGCCGCCACCGTCACACCCGCGATCGCATCCGCCCGGAACCAGCCCAGGCGGTACTGCCGGAGCGTGGCAACTCCGGGAGACGACAACGACCATCGACCCATCGCAGCAGTGTCCCCCGAGCGGGACGTCGATGAGGTCAGTGACGCTCTTCGAGGCCGATCGCGTCGCGAAGCTTCTGGGTCGCGTCCTGCAGGGCCGGATCCGTGCGGCCCTGGGACGTCATCAACTCGGCCAGCGCCTCGGCGATCACGTTCAGCTTCTCCTGCGCCGCCTCCTCGGACCGGCGGGACGCGTTCTCGAGCAGCACCAGCAGTAGCAAGGTGACCACGCTCGCGACCGTGTGGATCGCGACCTGCCACGACTTCAGATCCACCCAGAACGGCAGGCTGATCAACCAGACGACGACGATCCCGGTGCAGATGAAGAAGAACGGCGCCTGGCTCACCCGCAGGTACGCCATCTCGACGAACCGGTCGAACGACCCGCGACGATCCCCTTCCCGCCGCGATTTCGCTGCCTCGGTCCGATCCATCCCCGGAGCCTAGCCCCCGGTCTGTCAGTCGGTGAAGGCGTTGCGCATCGAGACCAGTTCGATGCCGTGGGCCTCGATCGTCTGACGGATCTCCGGGTCGAGCACGAGCTCCTGGTCCGTGAGGCGGTACTCCTCGGCCCAGCGGTAGGTGTACGTGCCCGGTGCGGTCAGTGCGGCGAGCTCCGGGTGGGCAGCCGCGCAGTGCGTGACCAGGAGGTGTACGCCGGGCGTGAGGCCGGCAAGATGGTCGAGCAACCAGGGCTTCTTGTCGGCCGCGTCCCGGTCGCTCAGCGTCTCGATCGAGGCAAACTTCTGCGACTCCACCGGCCCGTAGATGTACGGCTTCCCGGCCGCGCTGGACACCTCGGCGTACGCGTCCGGCACGCTGTCGCCCATGTGGACGTCCAGATAGTCGATCGTCAGGCCCTCGGCGGCGAACTTCGCCACCTGCGCGGACAACTCGCGTACGGCGTCATCGTGCGCGATCGACGCCCGCACCTCCTCGACCGTGCGGCGGAACGTTCCGTCCTCGCCCACCAGCGACGGCCCGTCGGTCAGCGGCCGCCAGCGCAGGTAGTCCCACTCACACGTCAGCGTCTGATGGACGCCGAGCGGGATCCCGGACTCACGCGCGAGCGTCGCGGCCTCGGTGAACCACGGGCACGCGGCCATCGTCGACGCCTGCGTCAGGATCCCGTCCTCGAAGGCCTGCAGGGTGCCGACGTTGACGGCGTGACACATGCCGAAGTCGTCACCTTGAACGATCAGACGGATTTCACCAGCCACGGGCACTCCTGAGATCGGCGGACGAACCGACGTCGACCGTACCTCAGGACGATGATCACTTCGCGGTGTACGTCAGTACGACGGCTCCGTTCCCGATCTCGCTGACCTCGGCCAGGTCGAAGTGGGTCCGGGCCAGCCCCGGGAGGAGGCTGTTGCCCGAGCCGGCGACGAACGGGAAGAGCCACAGGTGCAGTTCGTCGAGCAGCCCGGCCTCGATCAGAGCCTTGCTGAACGAGCCCGTGCCGTACTTCAGCAGGACACCTTCCTGAGAGTCCTTCAACTTGCGGACCGCCTCGACCGCGTCCCCGGCCAGGATCTCGGCGTTCCACTTGGCGTCGGTAAGGGTGCGGGAGGCGACGTACTTAGGCAGCGGGTTGATCAGGTTGGCCAGATGGTCCTCGCGCTCCGGCCAGGAGTCCGCGAAGACCTCGTACGTCTCGCGGCCCAGCACCAGCGCGTCCGCGGCCTCGAGCAACTTCGCCGCCTCGCCGACATGCTGGTCGCCCTGGAACTGCATCTGCCCGGCCCAGAAATCATCGCCGGAGACCATGCCGTCCAGCGAGATGTACGTCGATTCGATCAGCTTCATGCGGCCGAAAACTATCGATCGCGGTCGTCGGCTGTCTTGTACCGAAACGCAATCTCACAGGCCCAGGACCGCCGTACCGCGTGCCACCTCGGCCGGAGTGTGACCGATCAACTGTCGCAACGACCGGGTCAGCTGCGGCTGGTCGTAGAAGCCGGCGGTCGTGACGACCTCCGCGATCGCCACTCCTCCGTGCAGCAGGTGCACCGCGTGCCGCGCCCGCTCGATCAACTGCAGCTTGCGCCGGGACAACCCGACGGCCCGGACGAAGCGGCTCTGCGCGGTCCGCTCCGGCAGCCTGCGTACGGCGACGCCGTGCCGCAACTCCTCGACCACCGGATCGAACGCCAGCAATCCAGCCCGCTCGAGGCGCGTGAAGAACACGTCCAGATTGTCCGGCGTCGGCATCTCCCAGGCCCGACCGTCCAGCAGGATCCGTCCGTCGGACAGTGTCGGCAGGATCGCGTCCCGCAGGTTGCTGAGCCGCGCCGGTGGGAACATCGGCAGGTACGCCCCGAGCCGGAAGTCGGACCCGAAGAACTCCGCGTCGGCCGGACACGTCATCGGTGACGCCTTTGTCGCCGGACCGCGCAGATGCACCGCCCACTTGCCACCGATCCGGGCGAACCCGATCCCAGGGTGGCTCGTGGCCAGCGAGCTGAAGCCGGTCGGACTGTCACACTCCGCGGTCCACACCCCGGTCAGAACGCCGTCCGGCCCACTCACAAACCGACTCGTCATCCCCACCCAAGCAGTGAACGACAAGCCGGTTTCAAACTGCTTTCAGGGGTACGACGGTGTACCCGCGGCCGCGGATCGCCTCGAAGGACTGAGCCCGGAGGTCCTCCGTGGGGAACGTTGCGGCGACCTGTTTCGTGTCCAGGTCGATCGAGGTCACCCGCACACCCAACGACTCCAGTACGCCGGTGATCGTGTTCGTGCAGTGGGAACACGTCATGTCCGGGACCTCGAACACCTCGTCCATGTCAGCCTCCATCTCGGCAGCCTCCGATCCGATCCGCACCAGGTCGAGCAAACCCACGAACGTCTCGACGAACACGTCGACCAAGCCGGGCAACAGCCTGACGCCGTCCACGGCCATGTTCGCCAGGCAGCGCGGCTGTTCGCCCGCCGGCAAGAGCGCGTACTGCTGCTCGTGGGCGTCCGCGATCGCCTGTTCCTTCATCGACCGCAGGATCGCCACCGTCTCGGCGGCGTACCGGACTGTGCCGTCCTCCTGCGGGACCAGCCGCGCCGGGATCATCCCGCGCCGGTACGTCGACGACTGCAAGCCCCAGAACCACGTGTTCGCCACGACCGCGAAGATCCCCGAGTCCCGCAACCCACGAGCGAACTCACCGGCACTCCGGTACGGCGTCTGATCCGCAAGGTAGGCGTGCTGAACCAACGCCCGAGCCGTGGTGTCCACACCCACCCGCAGAATCTCCACCGGATCCTTGTCCGTCGTGGTCGCCGCCATCACGGACCGCTCCTGGTCCGACAACTCCCCCGCAGCCCGTACGACGTCCGAGTCAGCCGCAATCGCCTGCCACAGCGCGAGCGTCGCCTCCCGTGCCACCACCGGGACCACAGCCCCGAGCGGACCACAGTGACCCACGTTCGTGACCCCGGTGCTGTCCCGCCAGCTCACGGCGTACTCGGCACTCGTGACCTGCTCGGGGCGGCACGGCACCATCCGGGTAGTCAGGTACTCCAGCTGCAGCGCGGTCAGCGGATCGCCGGCGAGCGGCGTCAGTTCAACCTCGATTCGACGAGACGCGCCGAGGGAAACCGCCGTACTGAACGCACCGGCCACGCCCGCCAGCACGCGCGCCGCGGCCGCACGGTCATAACCACCGGACCCGGCAAGCATCCCTGCGAACCTCCCAGCGGCTGTCCCCTGGTTACGAGTCTAGAAAAACCACTCTCGGTTCGCTCGGTCACCGCGTGTCACCGCGTGTCATGGCGACCATTCAACCTAGCTTCAACAATCCAACTTTTCGGACCTGGCCGTTGTCCTAGAGGTGCCGGAGGTCACTGTGACCTTCGATGAGGGGAGGACGATCCAGATGCTTCGCAAGACCGTAAGTCTGGCTTCGGCTGGGGCACTCGCACTGACACTCGGCGTGGCGGCCGGCGCACCCGCACAGGCCGGTACGTCGGCCACGGCGGCGGCCTGTTCGCTCCGGCTCGGCTCGGTGACCGCGACCGGGGCGCACACCAGCCGCACGCTCAACGCGACCGCGCCGATCACCGTCGGCGGGGTCCGCGGCACGGCCGGTGTCTTCGGGCCGAACGCGGTCCAGCACACCAGCACCTTCGTCGGTACGCCGTTGCTGGGCGAGGAGTCCCGCGCCGGCCTGACGGTTATGGGCGGCGCGCTGTACTCGAGCACGTACGTCGTCGACGGCCAGAGCCAGATCGACCCGAAGTACCCGCACAACAACCTCCGCATCGGCGGCGGCTGGTCGAACTTCCGCTGGATCGAGCAGTCCATCCACCGGCCCTCGGACGCCGGCAAGCCGAGCCGGACCACGCTGTACGCCCAGGAGACCAACGGGACCACCACTCGCTGGATCGCCGAAGGAACCGGTTGGCGGGTGACGGCCGGGGTCGGTGGCCTCAGCACGATCAAGTCGCTCGCGCTGATCGGCCGCACCTACACCAACGACACCTTCATCACCAACACCCGCGACGGCAAGCTGATCACGCTCCAGTGGCCCAGCAAGTACCTGAGCGGCCCGACCTCCACCGTGGTCCGCGACAAGACCTGGCAGACGTTCGAGCAGCTGATCGCCACAAGCTGCGGCGCGAACGGAACACTCCTGCTCGGCATCGACCGCGACACCCAGTCCGGCTACCTGTACGCCGTTGGTCACGCGGCCGGCCGCAACACCGTCATCAAGAGCCTGGGCAAGGTCCCCATGACCTTCTCAGACCCCCAGTACTTCCGCTGGGCTCCCAAGTACGACACGCTCAACGGCGGTTAGTCCGCTGAGCCCTCACCTACTGGATTGATGGAGATGAGGGTGGCGCCGAGGTCGCGGATCTTGCCGAGTAGGCCGTGCAGGTCGGCTTGATCCGCGATCGGGCCGCGGAGGGTGGTGGTGCCGTCAGGCTCGTGGGTAAGGGTGAGGCCGAACCAGGTGGACCAGTGCTGATCGAGGTGTCCCTCGACGCGGAGTTCGTACCGGTTCATTTCTTCGGTCATTCCACACCGGCGGGTACGCGGGCGACGCTCGACTGCGTCGTCCGGGTCACGCGCCACAGCGAGTAGCCGAGGCCGATCATCGCGATGCCGTTCGGGAAGGCGAGCAAACGGTAGAACGCGTCCGGCATCAGCGAGAGCACGATGGTGACGACTCCCCCGACGGCGAGCAGCACGGCCGCCCAGCGAGCCAGAACGCGGGCGCGGTAGAGCGCGATGCCGAACACGAGTCCGCCGGCCAGGAAGGCGAAGTCTTGGATGTGCAGCACGGTGCGCAACAGTCCGATGTCACCAGTGAGCGGGTGGCTCAGGATGGCTGCGATGACATCGTTCACGTAAGCGGGGCTGGTTTTGGCGACAGTCGGCATCACGAACGCGGCCACGACCTCATTGCTCAGGATGAGCAGATACCCGGCGCCGAGCACGACGTATCCGATCAGGCCGGTGAGGCCGTTCCGGCGGACCTGACTGAGATACATGCCGGTGATCCCGACCAGCGCGAACAGCGCCATGAAGATCTTCAGAACGTTCCGTACGACGACCTCGGTCGAGCCGATCGAGGTCGCGTCCAGGTGCGGGTGCTTGATCTGCACGCCGACGAACAGCAGCCCGGCAGCGATCGCGGCGATCCCGGCGACCCGGGTGAGGGTGGTGGGTGTGATGGTCATGTCAGGCTCCTTGTTCCATGGGTTTGTCGATACCCGGAACGTAGGACCGGAGCTGGTGAGCAGGCGTCACCACATCTGGTGACTGACGATGTGACTAGAGCAGGCCGAGTTCACGGCCGCGGCGGGTGGCGGCGGCGCGGTTGTTGACGTCGAGCTTGGTGAAGATGCGTTTGGTGTGGGTGCGCAGGGTGTTCAGCGACACGAAGAGATGACGGGCGATCTCCGGACCGGTGAGCTCACTGCCGAGGAGCCGCAGGACTTCTAGTTCCCGTTCACTCAGTGGGTCAGGCAGTGCACTCCGGTCCGGCTGCCCGAGCAGTTGGCGCGTCTGCTCACGCAGCAGGTCGATCTCCGCCAGGCTGCCGGCGCGTGTCCCCTCGGCGTCGACGTGGAGCCGGTCCAGCAGGGCCAGCGCATCGACCAGTGACGTCCGGGTGGCAAGCAGGAGCCGCACCAGCGTGAGGTGTTCGTACTCGTGCAGGAACGACACCTCGTCGTCCGTGCTGAGGTTGTGATCGCGCGCCCACTCCTCGACCGCGGCGAGGTCTCCGGCCGCGAGCTCCACCCGGGCCCGGATGGCCGCGAGTGGACGCAGATCGAGATAGAAGCCCGGCCGATACAACTCCTCCGCCCGATCGAGCAACTGCCGAGCGCTCGGATAATCTTCAGCCAGAACGCGGACCTGGGCCATCACGACGTACCAGCGATGCCGGTTCTCGGTGATCGACCCGCGCTCAGCGAGCACCTTCGCCGTCTCGAGATGTGCTTCGGCACTGACCAGATCACCGAGCTCGAGGTCCAACTCGGCCAGGCCCACATGCAGATCGGCGGTGGCCCGCGGGTAGGGCTCGGACACTCCGGCCAGCGCTTGTTCATACAGCCGGCGCGCTCGATCCGGCCGGCCCGCGGTCCGCCACATGTCGCCGAGCACCACCGTGCAGTCCAGCTCGTCGGTCAGGTTCCCCGCCGCGTGCAGGCTGCGAACCGCCGCCCCGAACGTCGACAACGCCTGCTCGACATCACCAGCCGCCCAAGCCGCCAACCCAAGGTACCCGCCCGCCGCCCCACGCACGAAGTGGTCCTCGGTCTCCGCCAGATCCCACGCCCGCCGAGCATGCAGCACAGTCGCCGGTACGTCGCCACGAGCTTGCGCGAGCGCGGCCCGGTAGACCCACACGGCCGCCGGGGCGGTCCGCAGATCCTCGGTGTCAGCCCAGGTTGCCGCGAGTACGGGATCGCGAGCACCGGCAGCCAGGGCCGCGTCGGCATCGTCGAGGCGACGTTCCATTCCGTCGAGGTCGCCGGCCATCATCAGCGACCATCCGGCCAGGATGCTCAGCACCGGGCTCCGCTTCACCACCGAGTCCGGCAGTGGTCGGATCCAGCCGAGCAACACGTTGTCCTGCCGGGCCCGGCGTTGGGCGGGTAGAGCCGCCTCGATCAGATAGGCGGCACGATCGTGATCGCCCGCGGCCAGTGCATGTCGTACGGCGTCCCCCATGAGCTCATGTTCGGCGTACCAAGCAGTGGCGGCTCGATGCAGGGCCGGGACCTGCTCGGGTTGCTCAGCTGTCAACCGGGCGCGGAGGACGTCCCCGAACAGATGGTGATAGCGATACCAGGAACGCTCGGCGTCCAGCGGAACCACGAAGACGTTGCCGCGATCGAGTTCGTCCAACTGGCGTGAGCCATCCGTCCCACCGGTGACCGCGTCGCAGAGGGATCCGGTGAGCCGATCGAGGATCGCCGTACGCAACAAGAACGCCCGTACGTCGGCCGTCTGCCGAGCCAGGACCTCATCGACCAGATAATCGATGACGAAGCGATGACTCCCGGTGAAGGCGCCGATGAAGTCGACGACATCCCCGCGTTCCGACATCCCACGCAGCGACAGCGCCGCCAGCTGCAGACCGGCGATCCACCCCTCGGTCCGTTCCTCCAACGCCTGTACGTCGGTCTCGGTGAGCTCCAGCCCCATCAGCTCGTTCAGGAACTCCCGTGCCTCCGCCGATTCGAAGCGCAGGTCCGCGGCTCGCACCTCGATCAACTGCCCGCGACTCCGCAACCGGGACAGTGCGAACGGCGGATCCGAGCGCGTGGTGACCAGCAGATGCAGCTGATCCGGCGCGTGGTCGAGCAGAAACGCCATCGCCTCATGGATCTCCGGCGTTTCGATCACGTGATAGTCATCAAGCACCAACAGCCAGTGGCTGTCCGGCCGTTCCTGCCCGGCACGCACGATCTCGTTGACGACCGCGGTCACCGTCGCGGAGGTAGGCACGGCAGCATCCAACGCGGCAGCGTCCAGCGCGGCCGGATCCAGCTCGAGCCCGATCCCGGCGAGCGCCGCCCAGACGTGCGCGAAGAACCGTGGCAGCGCGTTGTCGGCCTCGTCGAGCGAGACCCAGCCCACGAGCTCCTGCCCGGCGACCCAGTCACTGAGCAGCGTGGTTTTCCCGAACCCGGCCGGCGCCGAGACCAGCGTGAGCCGATGGCCCCGCGCCAGCGTCCCCTCCAACCGCGCCCGAAGCCGCGGCCGCGCAACCACCCCCACCCGCCGAGCCGGCGTAAACAACTTGGTGGCAACCACAAGAGTCGACACCCTCGGATCATACGGCCGTGGGGCCGTGCCGCTCGGCGCGAGACAGATCAGCAGCGCGTTACCCGTCTGGGGGATGATGTTCGGGTGCTGGAGTCCTCCGATGTTGCCGCGCTGGCTCGCGAGCGGTTGGGGTTCGACGGGTTGCGGCCGGGCCAGGGCGAGGCGGTCGACGCAGTACTCGGGGGTAAGGACACGCTCGCGGTGCTCGCCACGGGCACCGGTAAGACGGCGATCTACCAGCTGGCCGGGCTCGCGCTCGGCGGGGTAACGATCGTGGTCAGCCCGTTGGTGGCGCTGCAGCGGGATCAGTTGCGGGCCTTGTCGGCGCATCCCGCCGGCGTCGAGGTCGCCGAGTTGAACGCGAGTGATCACGCCGGTCGCCGGGTGGCCCGGGACATGCTGGCCAACAGCCGGCCGGGGTTCGTCTTGATGTCGCCGGAGCAGCTCACGCATGGCGACGTACTCGAACTGTTGGCTGCGTCGCGGCCGCGGTTGGTGGCGGTCGACGAGGCCCACCTGGTCAGCGAGTGGGGTCAGGACTTCCGCCCGGACTACCTTCGGCTCGCCGCGGCCATCCACACGATGGGGCGACCGCCGATCCTCGCCTTGACCGCGACTGCCGCACCGCCGGTGCGCAAGGAGATCGTCCATCGGCTGGAGATGCGCGACCCGGCCGTCGTGGTCGGCGGGTTCGACCGGCCGAACCTCAACCTCGCCGTGTTCACCTTCGCGGACGAGGAGACCAAGAACCGCCGGTTGCTCAGCCACGTCCGGTCGTCCCGCGGACCGGGCATCGTGTACGTCGCCACCCACCGCCATGCCGATGAATTGGCCCGGGATCTCGACGTCGCCGGCGTACCCGCGCAGGCCTATCACGCGGGCCTCTCGGCCAAGCAGCGTCGCGAGGTCCAGGACGGCTTCCTCGCCGACCGGTACCGCGTCATCGTCGCCACGATCGCGTTCGGGATGGGCATCGACAAGCCCGGTATCCGTTGGGTCAGCCACGCCGAGGC
Source organism: Kribbella sp. NPDC051952 (assembly GCF_040680855.1). Taxonomy (NCBI): domain Bacteria; kingdom Bacillati; phylum Actinomycetota; class Actinomycetes; order Propionibacteriales; family Kribbellaceae; genus Kribbella; species Kribbella sp. NPDC051952. Next base: position 30,575 of record NZ_JBFAXQ010000035.1, on the reverse strand, counting down.
ACCGGGCTCGATCGACGCGTACTACCAGGAGATCGGCCGCGCGGGCCGCGACGGCGAACCGGCCGACATCGAGCTGTTCTACCGCCACGCCAACCTCGGCCTGAACCGGTTCTTCGCCTCGGGTGGAGTGCCGGACGAGGACCTTCTCGCCGTCGCCTCCGCGATCGACAAGGAGCACCCGGCGAACATCGCCGAACTGGCCGCCGCGAGCGGCCTCGGTCCGGCCCGGGTCGAACGAGCGCTCGGCCGGCTGACCGACGCACGGGTAGTTGCCATCAGCCACCATTTCCGGCTGCGCGCGCGGGTCGACGTCGACAAGGCCGTCGCGGCGGCGTCGGCGGTCGAGCACGATCGCCGCGAGGTGGCCCGGTCCCGGGTCGAGATGATGGCGGCGTACGCGGAGTACGGCGGGTGCCGCCGCGAGTGGCTGCTCAGCTACTTCGGCGAGCAGTACGAAGGTCCGTGCGGCAACTGCGACAACGACCTCGAGGGCCGCACCGCGGCTGCCGCCGCCGACGAACCGTTCCCGGTGGGCAGCAGGGTCACCCACAAGACCTTCGGCCCCGGCCAGGTCGAGCACTACACCGGCACCACGATGACCGTCCTCTTCGACCGGGTCGGCTACAAGGAACTCCGGACGGCCTTCATGGTCCACAACCAGCTGCTCGAGCCCGAGTCGTGATGCTGGACCGCTCCGAGTCCGCCTTCACCGTTGTCATCCGGTCGCGTTTCTACCGTTCGGCGTTCCTTGCCCTGCTGATCTCTGGTATCGGTCTGTCGGCCGCGACACCACAGCTGACCCTCTTCATGGTCCGCGACCTCGGAGCGCCCCTCCCCGTGGCCGGCCTTTACTACATCACCAATCTGGCTGCGCCGATCGCCGGCTACGTGGTCGGACGCTGGTCGGACCGAAGCCACGACCGGCTGCTCTGGTTCCGCATCTGCACACTGATCGGGGCGGCCGGCTGGCTCGCGATGGCTTCGGCACATGCGGTCTGGATGCCGTTCGTGATCAGCACCGTGGCGTTGAGCGTGGCCGGCGGAGCTATGGCCCAGCTCTTCGCCGCCTGCCGCGACGAGCTGAGCCGGCACCCGACGAAGGTCGAGAACCGGGTCATCGCGGCGGTCCGGATGGCCTTCACCGTCGGCTGGATCATCGGCCCGGTCTTCGGCAGCTGGTTCGGCGGCGTCTTCGGGCTCCGCGCACTGCTGGTCGCGACCGCGGTTTGCGTCTTCGCGCAGCTGATCCCACTCGGCCGCCAACGAGTCGAGCGGTACGCCGACCTGACCCTGCCCCCACGTCCCCCGAGCCGGCGGCAGATCGACCATCTGATGCCGTTGCTGATCTTCACCGCGGTCTGCGTCCTGACGATGACCGGTGACACGATCAAGTTCGGCTACCTGCCGATCTACATGGCCGAGCAACTCCACACCTCCGACGCGATGCGCGGCGCGGTGATCGGAATCCAGCCGCTGCTCGAACTCCTGCTGCTCCCCCTGGTCGCCCGACTGGCCGACCGCTTCGGCCCGCTGCGGATCATGACGGTCGGAGCCGCCCTCGGCCTCGGCGGAAACCTCGCCTACGCGACCAGCACGTCGGTCAGCGGACTCTTCCTCGGCCAGGCCCTCACGGCCGGCCTGTGGGCCTGCGTCGGTGCGCTCGGCGTCTCGATCGCCCAGCAGCTCTACCCCGAAGGCGTCGGTACGGCGTCCGGCATCTTCCTCGGCACCATCCCTCTCGCGTCCGCGATCGGTGGAGCGATCGGCGGACTCGGTGTGGCCGCGATCGGCCTGCCCCACGTGTTCTTCCTTCCCGCCGCGCTCACCACGCTCGCCGTTCCCGCTTTCGCCGTACTCGCAGCCCGGACCGAACCCCACCGACCCTGATGGCAGAGCTGCGCCGCCGGTCCGTCCTTGACCCGAAAAGCAGTCGCTCCCGAACGGACGACGTACCGCGTCCTGAGGATTACGTTGGTGGAAGCCACACCACAGGAGGAACTATGAGCACGACTCAGAACTCGACCGACGCGACCGCGACCGACCAGGACGCCGGGAAGGTCCCGTTCAAGTTCGAGGCCACCGTCATCCCGGTCGCCGACGTCGACGCCGCGAAGGCGTTCTACGCGAACCTCGGCTGGCGGGAGGACGCCGACTTCGCCTTCGACAACGGCTTCCGGGTCGTCCAGTTCACCCCGCCGGGTTCGCCGGCCTCGGTGCAGTTCGGCGCCGGGATCACCTCGGCCGAGCCGGGTTCGGCCAGCGGCCTGTACCTGATCGTGTCCGACATCGAGGCGGCCCGCAACGAACTGCTCAGCCACGGCGTCGAGGTCAGCGAGGTCTTCCACCCCGCCGCACCGGGTGCCCAGTTCCAGGCCGACGGCAGCGCCGACCGCGTCGGCGGGCGGGCGGAGGACGGCGCCAGCTACAGCTCGTTCGCGACGTTCAGCGACCCGGACGGGAACGGCTGGCTGCTGCAGGAGATCACCAGCCGGCTCCCCGGCCGGATCGACTCCGCCGAGACGTCGTTCTCGTCGGTGGACGACCTGCGTCTGGCCCTGGTGCGTGCGGCCACGGCCCATGGTGAACACGAGAAGCGCAACGGCGGCGAGTTCGACGTGAACTGGCCCGCTTGGTACGCCGAGTACATGGTCGCCGAGCAAGCAGGCACCCAACTCCCGGAGTAGGACGGGTCAGGCCCAGCGCCAGTTGTGCATGGTCGTCTTCGGCACGTAGGCCCCCACCGGCAGGTCGTCGGCGACGCGGATCAGCCAGCGCAGCAAGGTGGCTTGGAGCGCGTCCAGCACGTCCTGGTGGGCGGGGTCGTCGGACAGGTCGACCAGTTCGGCCGGATCCGCACGTAGGTCGAACAGCCTTCGCTGGCCGCGGTCGTCCACGATCAACTTGTGGTGGCGGCTGACCACCATGCGTTCGCCACCGCTCTGGGTGACGCTGTTCAGTTCGTCGTACGTCGAACCCTCGTAGGGGAAGTGCAGTTCCGGGCGGTCCTGCTCGTCGTACGAGACACCGCCGTAGCCGAGCTCGGCGTACAGGCTGCCGAACTCCGCGGCGGGACCGGATTCGCCTGCGAGGAGTGGCGCGAGGCTCCGGCCCTGAACGCCGGCTGGGAAGTCGGCGCCGACCAGCTCGCACACCGTCGGGAGAAGGTCGACGAGCGACACGAGCTCTTGGCGCCGCCCGGCCTCGACCCCGGGACCGCTGATGACAAAGGGGATTCGCATCAGGGCGTCGGGCATGCCGGCGCCCTTGCGTTGCAGGCCGTACTCCCCCACGTAGTCGCCGTGATCGCTGACGAACACGACGATCGTGTCGTCGAGTCGATCACCCAGACCGGTCAGCAACCGTTCGAGTTGATCGTCGATCAGGCGCAACATGCCCAGGTAGTTCGCGCGGTATCTTCGCCAGGCCTCGTCGTACCCGGGCCGCTTCTCGGCCATCAGCTTGTGCAGCCAGCGGTAGCGCCAGCCGAGCTGCGGGATCGCCTCCGGACCGGCCAGGCGATCGGGGACGTCGGCCTCGGCGAAGAGACTGAAGTACGGCTCCGGCACCTGGTACGGGTTGTGCGGTTCGGGGAAGGAAACCCAGAGAAAGAAGGGATCTTCCCCGGCCGTGCTCAGCGCGTCGAGTGCGCCGGACACGATCCGGTACGGCAGTTGCGCCTCGAGCGGGTACGGCGTGGGCTCGGCCGCGACCCCGTGGTCGAGTCCATGCAGCCACCGGTCGAACTCGGCCTCGATGCTCGACGCGGCCGGCCCGTTCTCGTGCATGAACGGCCCGTGGAACGTGTCGAAGTCCTCGGCCGTGCGGTGCATGTGCGGCTTCCCGGCGAAGTGCAGAGAGTAGCCGCTGGCACGCAGTACATCCAGGAGATCATCCGAGTAGTACGCGTGCTCCGCCGTACTGTTCTGCCGGACCCGATGCGCGGTCGGGAAGCGACCGGTCAGCAGACTGGTCCGCGCGGGCACACAGGCCGGGTAGCTCGTGTACCCACGCTCGAAGCTCGCTCCCCGGGCGGCGATCCGATCCAGACACGGCATCGTGTCCAGCCCGAACCCCGAGCCGGCCGTGAATCCGGCCCGCTGCTGGTCAGTCATCAGCAACAAGATGTTCGGCCGGCTCGACATGCCCGCGACCTTACAGCGCGACAAATCCCAGCCTCTTGTTCACCTCGCCGACCGGGCGTTCACTGAAGGGTTAAGGGGGGCCAGGAGAGACTGGCCTGTTGGGGGAAGGAAAGACCATGGCAAACCCGTTCCTGGACAAGGTTTCCTTGGGGAAGGACTCGTCCGGACGACCACTCGTGATCAACCGCCGAACCCAGGCGATGCTCGCGGCCGCCGAGCGCAAGCTCGGACGCAAGCTCACCATCGTGCAAGGCTCGTTCCTGGCCGGCAAGGCCGCCGAGCGGTCAGGGCCGACACACGACCGCGCCGGGGTCGTCGACATCCGGACGAAGGATCAGACGCCCGCGCAGCAGGCCCAGACGCTGCTGGAGCTTCGCAAGGTCTCGTTCGCCGCGTTTCACCGGACGACGAAGCAGGGTTTCGCCGACCACATCCATGCGGTCGCGATCGGTGACCCTGGTCTCGACCCGTCGGCGGCCCGGCAGGTCGCGGACTACAAGGCCGGCAAGAACGGGCTGAAGGATCACGGGCCGCTCGACGGTCCGCGGGTGGCCGTCACGGTCTTTCCGCTGACGATGCCGGGTCCGTCCGCCAAGCGCGTGGCCGACGTCATGCCCGGCCGGCCGGTGGTCCGGCTGGCCGCGGTCCAGAAGCAGTTCAAGGCCGGGGGCACCGCCGTACTGGCCGACGTCAAGACGATCCAGGTTGCGCTCAACGGCCGGGTCGGGTCCAAGCTGGCCATCGACGGCCGGGCCGGGAAGTTCACCAAGGCCGCCTACAAGGTGCATCAGAAGAAGATCGGGAACGCACCCAAGTTCGTCGACGGCGTCCCTGGCCCCAAAGACCTGGCCAATCTCGCGATCGGGCGCTTCGGGGTTATTTGAGCTCGGCTTCGGAGGTGGTCGAGATCAGGCGCTCGGCCACCTCCCGGAGCTTGATGTTGCCGTCCTGGGAGACGCGGGTGAGGAAGGCGAAGGCGCGCTCGTCGGTGAGGTGGTAGCGCTCCATCACGATGCCGACCGCCGTACCGATCGTGCCGCGGGTCCGCACCGCCTCGCGGAGGTTGTGGATCTCACGGGCGTAGTCGATCGCCATCGCGGCCTGGTGCCGGAAGAGTTCTCCGATCGCGCCGAGGTCGCTGAAGGATCCGAGGTCGCGGGAGTACAGGTTGAGTGCTCCCCGCGACTTCGGCCCGTCGTAGAGCCGGATCGCGGCCTGTGCCTGGACCCCGGCCGCCACCGCGGCCACGGCGTAGCGACGGAACCGATCGTCGTTCGCCAGATCGGGCGAGGCAATGTGAACGGTGTCAGTGGCGGCTTGGTAGCAGGGTCCCTCCTGGAGCTCGTACTGGGTGGCGTCCAGCCCCCACAGCAACTCGTGGGTCGGCGCCACCGTCTCCAGCCGGTCACCGGCGTGCAGGATCGTCATGCTCGCGTAATCGACCTCCGGCAGCACCTCAACCGCCGCCGCCGTAATACGACTCAGCGTATGGTCGAGATCACCGGGAGTCAGATTCCTCGACAACCGCTGCGCTACATCTGTAAGCCGGTCATCATTCACGTCCCGCCAGTACCCCGAAAACCCGTGGCGGATGCGCTCTACGCCCGGCTGTCCAGATCCAGGAGGCGGTTGACCGATCGCTCGAGGGCGGCACGCGTCTCGGCGTCCCCGAGATCGGTGCCGGCCCGGGTGACCGCACCGGCGATCGTGTGGCCGCGTTCGTACTGTTCGACCACCCGCGGATCGACGTACGACGCCCGCGCAACGGCCGGTGTATTGCCCAAGTGGTCGGACACCTCCGCGAGCATCTCCTTGACCGCCGCGTTCAGCGCCTTCTTCGTCGTCGGCGGATCGGCCTCCGCGAGATCGACCGCGGCGTGCACGGTGGCGGTCCAGGTCCGCAGATCCTTGACCGTGTAGTCGTCGCCGACCAGTTCCTGGAAGCGCTCGTTGACCATGCCGGCGTCGATCTCGTGGTAGCCGTCGCTGTCGCGATAGACGAGCAGGCGGGGATTCTTGTGCCGACCACGCATCAGCCCGCGTACGGCGGCAGCGAGCCGATCGTCCTCGAGTTCCAGCCTCCGCTGCTGCCCGCCCTTCGCGACGAAATCGAAGACCACCTTCGCCTTGCTGACCTTGACGTCCTTCCGCAGCAACGTCGCCGCACCCCGGCTGCCGTACTCCTCGGCGTACTCAGTGTTCCCGGTCCGGAACACGCCGTAGTCCAGCATCCGCAACGCGACGGCCAGCACCCGGCTCCGGTCGAGCCCTCGCGCACCCAGATCACCGTCGACTGCCTCCCGGAACGCGGGCAACTTCCGGGCCAGCCGACGTACTCGATCATGCTTGTCCTCGTCCTGCGACGTCCGCCAGTCGTCGTGGTAGAGGTACTGGCGCCTGCCCGCCTCGTCCGTCCCCGTCGCCTGGATGTGCCCGTTCGGATAAGGACAGATCCAGACCTCAGCCCAGGCCGGCGGGATCGCCAGCGTCCGGATGCGCTCGACGACATCCGTGTCCTGCAGAACCCGCCCGTCCTCGTCCAGGTAGCTGAACCCGCTCCCCCGGCGCCGGCGCGAGTAGCCCGGCCGGTCAGGCTGGCTTCGACGAAGTCGCATGACCGGCCGGTACCCACGATGAATCCTGGGTCAGGGATAGCTGGGGAGGTAGCGCTGCTGGTTGGCGGCGTTCGCGGTGCCGCCGGTGTTGTTGATGACGTTGCTGATGGTGCCCACGCCGCCCAGGGAGACCGAGACGAGGTCGTGGAAGCGGACGTTGGGGGTGTTCGGGACCTCGAAGGACCGTGACGCGACGATCGAGTTGTTGGGGCTGAAGAAGCAGTAGCTGCCGACGCCCCAGGCCTCGTGGCTGGTGACGTTGTCGGCGACCTTGTACGCCGCCCACCCCTGGGTGCCGCCGCCGCTCGACCACGAGGCCTGGTCGGGGACGTCGTACGGGAACTCGTTCTGGTAGAAGTACGTGCGGCCGCCGTTGCCGTTCCAGAGCGTCTCGTACTGCTGGAAGTGCTCGACGAACAGGCCGTACATCGTCACGTTGTTGCCGTTGACAACCAGACCGTTCGCGGCGGTGTTGACGTTCCAGCCGACACCGTCACCGTGGTCGCCGCGCCACAGCCAGAGGTGGTCGCCGATGACGTCGTTGCTGTTCACCCGCACACTCACGCTCGCCTTGCCGATGTGGGCGCCGCCGATCCGGGCGTACACGTCGTGCAGCGAGGTCGGGTTCGCCGCGTGGCTCGCGGTCGAGCCGGCCGGACCGACCTCGATCAGGACCGGCGAATTGACCGGACCGGCGTCGACGAGCAGACCGGCGAGCTTCACGCCATCCACGTCGGCGACGCTGATCGCGGCCTTACCGGTGTCCGGGATCAAGGTGGCCAGACCCAGCCCGAGTACGACGGTGTTGGCACGGTTCACCCGGATCGTGTCGCTCAGGTGGTAGATGCCCGGCGTGAACAGCAGGTGCTTGCCCTGGTCGAGGGCAGCGTTGATCGTCTCGGCGGACGCACCGGGCTTGACCACGTAGAAGTCGGCCAGGCTGATCGACGATCCGGCCGGCGCTCCGTGCGACCAACTGGTACCGGCCGAGTTGGTGCGCAGAGCCGGGACGAAGACGTTGTAGTTGCCGGCGGCATCGACGTACAGGAACGGCTTCTCGCGGACCTCCGGGGTCTGGCCGACGACCGTGTGCGCCGGGTCCGGGAAGTGCTGGGGCGGGGCTCCCGTCGTACCGACGAAGACCATGTTCCAGACCGAGCCGGTCCAGCCGCCGAACTCGGAGTTGCGCGACATCCACTGCTGCTGGGACCCGGATACGACCGTGTTGTCGATCTTGGTGTCGGCGAACAGGCCGCCGCTGGCCCAGCCGTCACCGCCGTTCCAGAGCTGGATCTCCGGTGCACCCTTGAGGTGCATCCGCCGGTACGGCGCTGCCTGTGAGACGGCCCATCGTTCGATCTGGCCGGCCGGTGTGGTGACGGACAGGTTCTCGGCGGAGCGCCAGAAGTTCTGGGTGGCGTTGCCCTTGTTGTTCGGGTTGTCGCCCTGCTGCAGCCAGTCCGCCTCGACGCGGACGTGACCGTTGAGGTTCACGTCGTCCGGTGAGAGGCCGAGGCCGGCAACCTGCGTGTAGAAGCCGAGGTTGACGTCCGCGGTGTAGGTGCCGGGCTTCCAGAGGGCGGCGTACCGCTGCGTGCCGAACTGGTTGGTGTGCATCTCGGTGGCGATCTGGTTCAGCTTGTTCTGCATCTCGGCCTGCGGGGTGCTGGGGCTGAACACGAAGACATTCGGGCCGAGGTCGGGGTTGGCCGGATCGGTCGGCGGAATCACCGGGCCGCTTCCGCTGTCCGTGCTGCGCACCGCCACCTCCCAGAGTGAGTAGCCGTAGCCGGTCCCTCGTTGGGTTCCGGTGATCCGCACATAGCGACCGCTACCCGAGACGTCGAGGACCTGCGGCCCACCGGTTCCGGTGGTCGTCGCGTAGACCTGGGTCCAGTTGCTCGCGTTGTCGGACAGCTCGATCCGGAACGCCTTCCCGTACGCCGCCTCCCAGCTCAACGCGACCTGACACACCGAGGTGGTCGAGCCGAGGTCGATCTGGAGCCATTGCGGATCGGCGAAGGCACTCCCCCAGCGCGTTCCTGGGTTTCCATCGACCGCGGCCGACGCGGACAGGCCGGGGTTCTCGGACGACGACGCGGTGGCAGGGCGGTTCAACGCGACGTTGGTGGATCCACACGCCTGGGGCGCGGCCACGGCGTCACCAGCGCCGATGCCGCAGGCAACAAGTAGGAGCGCGACAAGACAGCGCAAGGGTTTGAAGGACATGGGCGGGTCCAATCGGTAGGGCGGGGCGGAAACAACTGTCGTGGAACGTCTAGGCGGATTCGCGCAGGACCAGTTCCGGGTCGAAGACGACGGAGGTGAGACCGATACCGGGCGAGGCGAGCTGGTCCAGCAGGATGGCCGTCATCCGGGCGGCCATCTCCTCGACCGGCTGGGCAACGGTGGTGAGTCGGGGTCGAGCGAGGCGGGCCGGCTCGCTGTCGTCGAAGCCGATCAGCGCCACCTCGTCCGGGACCGACCGGCCGTGTTCGTGCAGGACCCGGAGCGCCCCGATCGCCATCAGGTCGTTCGCGGCGAAGACACCGTCGATGTCCGGAGCCCGCTCGAGCAGCTCCGTCATCGCCCGTTCCCCGCTCTCGGTCGTGAAGTTGCCTCGGACAACATCGACGTACGGCACGCCGCGCCGCTCCATCGCGCGCTGGAAACCCGACAGGCGGCCGTTCGCGGCGGGCAGGTCGGCCGGACCGGCGATCGTCGCGACCCGCCGGCAGCCGCGATCCGCCAACCGGTCCGCGGCCAGCGCCGCGCCGGCCTCGTGGGCGAGGTCGACGAAGCTGATCGGCACCGGGACCGCCGGCCGCGCGAACAGCACGGCCGGGATCCCGGCATCCACGAACAGCTGAGGCAGCGGATCTCCCGCGTGAGTCGAGACCAACAGCGCGCCGTCCGCGTTGCCGCGGCGGACGAAGTCGACCGCCTCTCGCCGGGCCGCGTCGGAATCGGCCAGCATCAGCGTCGGGTGCATAGTTCGCGACCGCAGGTGCTGGACCACTCCCCCGGTGATCCGCCCGAAGAACGGATCCCGGAAGAGCTGGTCGGCCGAGCCGTCGGACCCCGAGATGACCAGGGCGACCGTGCCCGAACGCCGGTTGACCAGCGTCCGGGCTGCGGCGTTCGGGATATACCCGGTGGTCTCGATCGCCTTCGTGACGGCGCTCCGGATGCTCGGATTGACCGTGGCGATGCCGTTCACCACCCGGGACACGGTGGCGCGCGACACCCCCGCCGCCCTGGCCACGTCCTCCAGGGTCGGCGTACGGCGGGCTGCCTGTTCGGTCATGGGTGGCACTCTCCTCCTTTCTCAGCGTTTGTAGATACCGAATTCGTAGAGCGAGTAGCCGAAGCCCGTGCCGCGCTGGGTCCCGGTCAGCCGGACGTACCGGCCGGATCCGCCGGTCGTCACCTCGTCGACGTCACCGTTGCCGTCCGCGGTGCTGTAGAGCGGCCGCCACGCGTTCCCGTCGTCCGACACCTCGATCCGGTAGGCCCGGGCGAACGCGCCCTCCCAGATCAGCTGGATCCGATCGAACGACGTCACCTGCCCGAGATCCACCTGCACCCACTGCGGGTCCGACCAATCGCTGGCCCACCGGCTCGTCGCGTTCCCGTCGGTCACATTCGACGGCGGGTACGGCGCACCGTCCCCGACCTGCTGGTACGACGAAGCCGTCACGGGCTTGCCGCGGGCAACGTTCGTACCCTCGACCGGCGGTGCGACCACGCGGAACGACCTGGTCTCGATGGACACGTTGCCGTGCCCGTCGCGGACGTAGTCGTACAGCTTCCAGACACCCAGCCGCTGCGGCACTGTGACGGTGAACGGCCCGTTGCCGGTTGAGGGCGTACCAACAAGTGCACCACTGCCGTCGATGTACTTCCCGCCGACCTTGAACTCATGCGTCAGCGCGTCCCCATTCGGATCGCTGACCGCGACGTTGACCGCGATGGTCCCGCCGGCCGGTACGTCGGTGGTCCGGCTGAGCGTCATCCCGGTGATCACCGGGGGCTTGTTCCCACCGGAAGGACCGCCGTACGCCTGCCGGATCGCGTACCACGCGAGGCTCTTCTCGTTGCCCGGCGTGATGTTGAACCACACCGCACCGAAGTCGTTCTCGGTGCCGTAGTGGAACAGGGTCGCGCCGAGGGCGACACCGGAGTGGCTCATCAGGCAGTTCCACGCCTGCGTGTAGCCGTCGCGCTTTTGCACGTCGGTCGGCTGGTTCGGTACGCCGTTCGCGTCGTTCGGCACCTCCCACTCACCGGCCGGTCCGCCCTCGGTGAGGATGTACGGCTTGGTGTAGTGGCCGTCGATCCAGTCCTGCTTGACCTGGCAGACATGCCCGTACGAGTTCACCGCGAGGAGATCGAGGTCAGGCGAGTACTGGGCGAAGTACGGCCAGGCGCCGGTCCACGCGTCGGTCGACGTGACCGGGTGGTTCGGGTCGATCGCGTGGATCGCCTTGGCGGCGTCGTTGACGAAGGTGGCGTACGCGATCCGCTGCTGCTCGAGCTCCGTGCCGGAGAAGCAGTTCTGCAGACCGAGTACGGATTCATTGCCGACGTTCCAGAGCAGGACGCCCTGGTTGTCCTTGTACTCGGTCGTCCAGCGCCGGATCTCGCCGAGCATCGTGGTCTTGTAGTTGGTGTCGGTGACGTAGTTGACGCAGCCGCCGCTACCGGGTCCACCACCAGGTTGGAGCCAGTAGCCCGCCACGACTCGCATCCCGTTCGCGGCCGCGGCGTCGAACAGTGGCTTGGAGCTCGCATCGGTTCCCCAGGTCCGGACCGTGTTGACGCCGATCAACTTCAGCTCGGGCAACCGTTGCGCGGCTTCTGTTGCCGGTGGCCCCCAAGTCAGGCCCTTGACGACCCAGGGTGCGTTGTTGACCAGCAGTTGCCAGTTACCTTGACTACCGGCGATGTGGACCGTGCCCGAGCCCTGCGGCGGACCGCCGTCGCCCGCAGTCCCGTACACCTGGAACTCCCACAGCGAGTAGCCATAGCCACCCACGCGCTGCGTGCCGTAGAAGCGCACGTACCGGCCGGAGCCGTTCACCGCGAGCGTCTCGGTACCGCCATGTCCGGTCGTGGTGCTGTAGATCGGATTCCATTGCTGACCGTCGGCCGACACCTCGATCCGGTAGCCGGTCGCGTACGCCGCTTCCCAGCGCAGCACGACCTGGTCGACGTGGGCCGTCGTACCCAGATCCACCTGCAACCATTGGGGATCCGCGAAGGTGCTCGACCACCGCGTCCCGGCGTCACCGTCGACGGCGGCGGTTGCCGGCGTACCGGCTCCTTCGCTCGACGACGCGGTGACCGGTCTTCCTTGCGAGAGCAATGTCGCCGCCTGCGCCGGTTCGGCGAGCAGGACGACATTGGCGAGCAGCAGCAGGCCGGCCGCGACCACGGCGGCAGCCGTCCTGCGAGAACGTCGGAGTTTCATCTGGGCGGACTCCTTCGGGGAGAGAGACTGAGAGAGCGCTCTCTCGCAGACCGATAGTCACGGGCCGCTTCCCGCCTTGTCAATGGCTCGTCACGCTCAGCCGGTTCCGGAACCGGCGGAGGGTTGACACTCCCACAGGCCCGGATCAAGGTGTTCCAGAGAGCGCTCTCCCGCGACATTCCAGCCGCGGGCTGCCCGATCCACCGCCCCCGCGGAATCCCCCGACCGGAGGAGTTCCGTGTTCACGAGAAGAAAGAGAGTCCTGTACGCCGGCATTACCAGCGCCGGCGTCATCGCTGCCCTGCTGACGGCCTTCGCCGGCTCGTCCGCGCAGGCCGACGACCTGGTCACTCACCACGAGTTCCAGGTCAACTGCACCGTCCACCACCGAGCCCCCGACGACCCGATCGTATTCCCGAAACATGCCAGGCGCCTCCCACGAGCACAGCTTCGTCGGGAACACCACGACCAACGCAGCCACGACGCCGGACAGCCTGAACGGCGCCGGCGCCTACTCGACGACGTGCCTGAATCCGGACGACTTGTCGGCGTACTGGTGGCCGACGATGTTCCGTGGCGACCAGCCGATCATCCAGACCTGGGCGCAGGTCATCTACTACAAGTCCGGGATCCTCGACTACACGAAGGTTCAGCCGTTCCCGCCGGGTATCCGGTTCGTGGTCGGTAGCCCGAGTGCGACCCAGGACGCGTTCCGGACCGCACCCGGTGCCGTCGAGGGCTGGGAGTGCGGGGACAGCACGCACAACTGGGACTTCCCGGCGAACTGTCCGCTCGGGACCCAGCTCAACATCCGTTACCAGGCACCGAGCTGCTGGAACGGCCACGACCTGGACTCGGCCGACCACAAGAGCCACATGGCCTACCCGGTCAACGGTTCCTGCCCCGCCTCGCACCCGGTCCCGGTGCCGATGCTGGAGTTCAAGATCGCGTTCCCGGCCGACGGGGACGAGAGCGCGATCCGGCTCGCCAGGGGTCGCGGGTACTCCTGGCACTACGACTTCTTCAACGCGTGGGACCCGCCCACGCTGGCAGCCCTGGTGAGCCACTGCATCAACGGTGGCCTGCAGTGCAACTCCCGTGGCTTCGACCTCTACAAACCCGACCGCGGTCAGGTCCTCGGCGACAACTACCGCCTCCCCGGACGTCCCTGACCCCAGCTCCTGCGGTGCCGGAGGTGGGCAGACCCCGGCACCGCAGGCACCCGAGGAGCACCTCCATGCGCTCAGTACTCGCCCTGCTCCTGCTTGCCCTGGCTGCCGGTTGCGGAACGCAGTCACCACCACCCCCGCCGCCGGCCGCCGCGACCACGCAGTCGGAGTTCAACCCCACCGACGCCGCTTGGCTGGAGCTGATGATCCCGATGGACGAGCAGTTCCTCGGAATCCTCGCCCTCGCCCCGACCCACTCCGCGAACCCCGCCGTACGCCGTCTCGCCGCAGAGCTCACCACCGCCCACCGGACCGAGCTGAAACAATTAGTAGCCCTCCGCAACCAGGCCGGTCTTCCGGCCGGGAATCCCCATCAGGGGCACGACATGCCGGGCATGATGACGCAGGAGGAGATCGTCGCCCTGAGCAATCTCCGGGGCGCACCCTTCGACCAGATCCTCGTCCGGGAGGTCAAGGACCACCTGGCTCAATCCACCCTTGTCACCAAGAGCGTGAAGGCCGCCGGCCGAGCGCCCGGAGTGCGAAAACTCGCCACCCAGATCGAGCAAACCCGCCTTGAGCAAAACTCGATCGTGTGATCACACATGGTTAGGCGGTTGTGGGGCACAGGGCCGGTAGGCGGCCTGAGGTTGTTGTAAAGCCCGCGGGAACCAGGTGCCGAGGTCGCGCGCGTTGAACCACACAGCGCGCGCGACCGCCCGCACCTCCGACCTGTCCCGGCTACTTCGGCAGCTTGCGGGTGTCGATCAACTGCTGCGCGACATCGCGCAGCTTGGTGTTGGTGTCCTGGGAGTACCGCTTCAAAATCGCGAACGCGCGGTCGCCGTCGACGTTGTAGCGCTCCATCAGGATGCCCATCGCCTGGCCGACCAGCTTCCTGGCGTCGACCGCCTGCCCCAGGCTCTCCTCCCGGCGGGCACTCGCGACCGCCACGGACGCGTGCCGCGCGAGGATCTGCGCGACCGCCTCGTCGTCGTCGTCGAACGCGTCCGGCGCCGCGCTGTACAAGCCCAGTACGCCGACGGTGCCGCCGGACGTCGCCAACGGGACGTCCAGAACGGTCCGGACCCCCAGCGACAACACCTTCGCCGCCCAGTCCGGCCACCGCCCATCAGTCACCGTGTCGCGGATCAACAGCGTTCTGTGTTCACTCATCGACTCGACCAGTGGGCCTTCGCGGCTCACCATCTGCCACTGCAGGATTTCCCCCACCACCGGATCCGTTACCGCCGGAACCTCAGGCCGCCCCCGGGTAGCCAGCGCAACACCGGCATATGAACAGCTCACGGCTTGCAGGGCGAACTCCACCACGGCCTGCACCGTCTCCTCGACGCCGTCGGACTCATGCAGTTCGACGGCCAGCCGAGCGAACACATCGGCGAGCCCGTCGGTGTCCACGACGAGGGCCGATGTGGCGGGGTCCAGATCGAGAACGGTTGCAGCCGCCTCGTCTGTCCGATCACCGATTTCCATGGGTACATGATGCCCCCACGAACCGCGCGCCAGCCAACGACACCACCCTACGAATTGGCCACGAAAACCCCGCTCAGATGATGTATCTATCGCCCGCTCTGACGATGCGCAGCCAGCGGCAGTCGTACGGCTCGACGTCCAGTGTCACCAGCCCGTCCGGACCCACCTCCGCCGTACCGTCGCGGAGCAGATCGACGGCCTGGACGCCTGCCGCGGCGCCGGCCACGGCAAGCGTGATCCGAGCCGGCTCGGGGGCGAAGTTGTGGACCGTGACGATGGTGCCGTCCTCGTGGTCGGTCCGCTGCGCGAACACGGACGATACGTTGGATTCCAGGATCGTGGGGTCGCCCCAGGACAGTTCCGGGCACTCCCGATAGCGCTGTACGAGCAGCTTGATCCAGTTGAGGAGCGAGTCCGGATCGCGACGCTGCGCGGCGACATTGACGTGCTTGGGCGCGTACTCACCGTCGGGCAGCGGAGCCACGAGCTGATCGGGGTCGGCGGTCGAGAAGCCGCCGTTGACGCCGGCCGTCCATTGCATCGGGGTCCGGACGGCGCTGCGCCCTTCGACCGCAAGATTCTCACCCATCCCGATCTCTTCGCCGTAGAAGAGCACCGGCGTACCGGGAAGCGCGAACAGCAGGCTGTAGACCATCTTGAGCCGAGCCGGGTCGTTGCCCAGCATCGGTGGCAGCCGCCGGCGTAGCCCGCGACCGTAGAGCTGCATGTCCTTGTCCGGACCGAAGGCGTCGAAGACCTCCTGCCGCTCGTCGTCGGACAGCTTGTCCAGGGTCAGCTCGTCGTGGTTGCGCACGAACGTTCCCCACTGCGACTCCTCCGGCGGATCCGGACGCGTCCGGAGTGCCTTCACCAGCTCCGCCGGGTCGTTGCGGGCCAGCGACAGGTAGAGCCGCTGCATGCCGATGAAGTCGAAGCACATGGTCAACTCGTCGCCGTCCTCGTCGCCGAAGAAGCGCCGTACGTCGGGATACTCGAGGTTGACCTCACCGAGCAGCATCGCCTGCCCCTGCCTGCGGTCGAGGAACGACCGCAGATCACGCAGGTAGTCGTGCGGGTCCGGCAGGTTCGCCGCGTCCAGGGCTCCGGTGGTGTCGAGCAGGAACGGTACGGCGTCGACGCGGAAGCCGGACAGTCCGAGCTGGGACCAGAACCCGATCACCCGCTCGATCTCCTGCCGTACTTCGGCGTTCGCGATATCGAGATCCGGCTGATGCTTGTAGAACTGGTGCAGGTAGTACTGACCGGCCTCTTCGTCGTACTGCCAGAGACTGTCCTCCTTGTCCGGGAAGACGACACCCTCGTCCGCGTTCGGCGGCTTCTCGTCCCGCCAGACGTACCAGCCCCGGTACGGCGACTGTCGCGACGCGCGCGCACTGCGGAACCACGGGTGCTGGTCGGAGGTGTGGTTGACGACCAAATCGGCGATCACCCGGATACCGCGATCCTGGGCCAGCGTGAGCAGCTCGACCAGATCACCGTGGGTCCCGAGCCGTGGGTCGACCCCGTAGAAGTCGGTGATGTCGTAGCCGTCGTCGCGATCCGGCGTCGGATAGAACGGCATCAACCACAGACAGGTCACCCCCAGTTCGGCCAGGTGATCGATCCGTTGACCCACCCCCCGGAGGTCACCCCGTCCGTCGCCATCGGTGTCGAAGAACGTCTCGACATCGAGGCAGTAGATCACCGCGTTCTTCCACCAGACATCCGCAGTCTCAGTCAGCCGCATGTCTTCCAGTGCCCCGCCTACGCTCCAACATGTGCCCGGCTCCCGACTTTGAGTGGGGCGGAGTACGCCCGCCCGGCGGGAGGGTGCCGGACGGGCGTACAGGCCACTCAGGCAGCTGCGCGCTCTGGGGCGAGTCGATGCCGGAGCTGGTCCAGGATCTGCCGCAGCAACCGCGACACCTGCATCTGGCTGACACCGATCTCCGCACCGATGTCGGCCTGCTTGCGGCCCTCCACGAAACGCAGTTGGAGGATCCGACGGTCACGCGTGGACAGATCGTTCAGCACCGGCTGGAGCATGTCGATCGTCTCCAGCTGGTCCAGCGACGTGTCCTCCTCGTCGGCCACCGTCTCGGCCAGCGTCAGACCCGCGTCCGCCTCCGGACGATCGAGTGACAAGACGTTGAAGCAGCCCCGGGCCGCCAGCGCCTGCTCGACTTCTTCGGTCTCCGCCTCGATGTACTTGCTGATCTCCGCCGGGCTCGGCTCGCGGCCGAGCTCCTGCTCGATCTGCGGCAGCTTCGCCGCGATCACTCCTTGCAATTCCTGCAGCCGGCGCGGGATCCGCACGGTCCAGGCACAGTCGCGGAAGTAGCGCTTCACCTCGCCCCGGATCGTCGGTACGGCGTACCCGATGAACGGCGTGTCGGCGTCCAGCCGGTAGCCGTGCGCAGCCTTCACCAGGCCCAGATACGCGACCTGCTCGAGGTCTTCCGCGTCGGGACCGCGATGGCGAAATCGGTGCGCGATGCCGCGGGCGATCTCGATGTTGAGCTCGATGACCTCGGCGAGAAGTTCCTGCCGCTCCGCTTCGCTGGTACTGCGCTCCCGGCGCTCCAGCAACTCCCTGGTTGCGGTTTCGCGGGCAGCTCGTGCATCCGCTGTGCGGGACTGTGTCGACACCGATGGCGTCGGCACCGCTTGGACTGACGTGATGTGAGTGACCATGTTTCTGACCTCGCGACTGTTCGTCACGGCGTGGCACATCTCTGAACCACGGTCAGCAGCACTGAAGACCCTACCCCCTCCGGAACGAACCATGCACACTAACTTTCTGTGACGTCGCGTCCACCTTCAGCCACACTCCGTCACCAACCCCGGTTCGGTTGCTACCGGCAACCACTCGGGCAGCAGTCGTTGCCCAAGACAAGCATCACGAGGCCGGCGGGCCTGCCCACCCGGCGGTTGGGTTGTCACGAGACGCCGGGTATCTTTACTTTAGCTAACGATATTGTTTGGGGTGTGTGAGTGAGTTCTGCGCCGGTTCGCTCGTCGTCGCGGTTCACTGTCGATGCCGATCACCCTCGGTACAAGTGGATCGCACTGTCCAACACCACGCTGGGCATGCTGATGGCCACGATCAACTCCTCGATCGTGATCATTTCGCTGCCGGACATCTTCCGTGGCATCAAGCTCGACCCACTGCAGCCGGGCAACGTGAGCTATCTGCTCTGGATGCTGATGGGCTTCCTGCTCGTCACCGCCGTCCTGGTCGTCTCACTCGGACGGCTCGGAGACATCTACGGCCGGGTGAAGATCTACAACCTCGGCTTCGCGGTGTTCACGCTCGGATCGGTCGCCCTGGTCTTCGATCCGTTCACCCAGGGCCATGGCGCGCTCTGGCTGATCGTGTGGCGACTGGTGCAGGGCGTCGGCGCCGCGATGCTGTTCGCCAACTCGACCGCGATCCTCACCGACGCCTTCCCGGCCCACCGGCGTGGGTTCGCCCTCGGCATCAACCAGGTCGCGGCCCTCGGTGGCTCGTTCATCGGCCTGATCCTCGGCGGTCTGCTGGCACCGGTCGACTGGCGGCTCGTGTTCTTCATCTCCGTGCCGTTCGGGCTGATCGGCACTTTCTGGTCGTACAAGAGCCTTCGCGAGACAAGCGCCCGTACGCCGGCCGACATCGACTGGGCCGGGAACGCACTCTTCGCCCTCGGCCTGACCGCGATCCTCGCCGGGATCACCTACGCCATCCAGCCGTACGCCGGTCATGACATGGGCTGGACGAATCCGTGGGTGCTGGCCGGACTGATCGGCGGAGCCGTCCTGCTGCTCGTGTTCTGCGTGGTCGAGTCCCGGGTCGAGGCGCCGATGTTCAACCTGTCGCTGTTCCGGATCAAGGCGTTCGCCGCGGGCAACCTGGCCGGCCTCCTGGCCTCGGTGAGCCGCGGCGGACTGCAGTTCATGCTGATCATCTGGCTGCAGGGCATCTGGTTACCACTCCACGGCTACAGCTTCGCCAGTACGCCGCTCTGGGCCGGGATCTACCTGCTCCCGCTGACTCTGGCCTTCCTGCTCGCCGGTCCGCTGTCCGGCTTCCTCTCCGACCGGTACGGCGCCCGCACGTTCGCAACCGGTGGTCTGCTCGTGGTCGCGATCAGCTTCGCCGGTCTGATGCTGCTGCCGACGAACTTCCACTACTGGGCCTTCGCCGGCCTCCTGGTCCTGAACGGCATCGGCTCCGGGCTGTTCTCCGCGCCGAACACCACCGCGATCATGAACAGCGTCCCCGCCAACCGGCGTGGCGTCGCCTCCGGCATGCGCGGCACCTTCATGAACTCGGGTACGTCGCTGTCCATCGGCATCTTCTTCAGCCTGATGATCGTCGGCCTCGCCCAGACCCTGCCGACCGCCCTCACCGGCGGCCTCGAAGCGCACGGCGTCTCCGCGTCGGTCGCAACCGGCATCGGACAACAGCCGCCCGTGGGCAGCCTGTTCGCCGCCTTCCTCGGGGCCAACCCGATCGGTACCTTGCTCGGCGCTCTGCCCGCATCGGCGACCCAGGGCGCGGACCTGAACACCTTGACCAGCAAGCAGTTCTTCCCGCAGCTCATCGCCAGTCCCTTCCATCACGGGCTGATGGTGGTGTTCAGCGCGGCCGTGGCGATGTCGCTGATCGCCGCCGCCGCATCGCTGTTCCGCGGCGGTCGCTACGTGCACGTCGAAACCCCGGATCGCGCCGAGTGAGCGCAGACTCGATACGGTTGGCAGATGTTCGAGCTCGGCACCGATGGTCCCCACTCGATCTTGGTCGGTGTTGACGGCTCCGAGACATCGTTGCGCGCCGGTGCCTACGCCGCCGGTCTGGCCCGGCGCCAAGGCGCCGAGGTCATCATCCTCTTCGTTCACACTCCCCCGGGCGCCGGCATCCTGAGTGCCGGCCTGATCGAGGTACAGCGGGAGGCACAGGCGACCGTGGTCGATGAGCTCAAGGTCGAGATCAGGCGCAACGCAACGCTTCTCGGCGTCCGCTTCACCTTCCACGAACGCCACGGCAATCCCTACCTCGAGCTGGTCCGGCTCGCGGACGAGCTCCGCGTCGACGCGGTGGTCATCGGTGCCTCGACGCGGTCCGGTCGCCGGTTGGTGGGTTCGCTCGCGTCCCGCCTGGTCCGCGACGCGCGCTGGCCGGTAACCGTCGTACCGTAAGGGCTCCGAGCTAATGTGAAGGTATGGGCCGGACCAGGGTGGCGATCGCTGATGACGACGTCCTGTTGCGGGAGGGGCTTGCAAGCCTGCTGGAGCGGTCGGAGTTCGAGGTCGTCGGTCAGGCCGGCAACGCCCCGGGACTGCTGACCCTCGTCCGCGAGCAGGTCCCGGATCTCGTCGTGATCGACATCCGGATGCCTCCGGGCCACTCCACCGAAGGGCTGGAGGCCGCGCAGGCGATCCGTCGCGAGTTCCCGGACACCGCGGTTTTGTTGCTCTCGGCCCATGTTGAGGTCGAGCACGCGATGCAGATCCTCGCGAGTGGGCAGGGAGTCGGCTACCTGTTGAAGAGCCGCGTCACGGATGTGGCCGAGTTCGTCGAAACCCTGGAGCGGGTTGCCCGTGGCGGCTCGGTGGTGGATCCGGCGTTGGTGAAGGAACTGGTCGACGCGAGGCACCGGCACGACCCACTCGCCGTACTCACCGAACGCGAGCGCGAGGTGCTCGCGCTCGTGGCCGAAGGCCGGTCGAATGCCGGCGTGGCCCACCTGCTGTGGGTCACCGAGGGCACGGTGGAGAAGCATGTGCGCAGCATTCTCACCAAGCTCGAGTTGCCGGAGGCGGAGGACGACCACCGGCGGGTCCTCGCCGTACTGACCTTCCTTGAACGCCGTTGAGGGTGCAGGTAGCGGGAATGCCCCGGGTTCGCATCGTTGACATGATGAACGCATGCTCCGGTGCCTCATTGTTGACGACAGCCTGCGCTTCCTCGAGGTCGCGCGGGCGGTGCTGGAACCCGACGGCATCGAGGTGGTGGGTACGGCGTGCACCGGCGCGGAGGCCTTGGCCCTGGTGGTCCGGCTGCGGCCCGACGTGACGCTCGTCGATATCGATCTCGGCGGTGAGAGCGGGCTGCGGCTCGCGACCCTCATCGCGGAGCAGGCCGACGGGTCGCCGGGACCACTGATCATGATCTCCACCCACTCAGAGGAGGACTACGCCGATCTCGTTGCCGCGAGCCCCGCGATCGGGTTCCTGCCGAAGACCGCGTTGTCCGGTGCCGCCATCCGAGAGACGCTCGGTGTATGAGGCGATTTGGCCTGAGTGGACGGATCATCATCGCGAGCGCCCTGCTTGCCGCGATCATCGGCGCCACTTTCGCCGTACTGCTCACCTCGGTCACCGAACTGCGCGGCCTCGAACGGAGCGCGAAGCAGTCCGAGGACGTGCTGGTGGCAACCAACCGGCTGGAGCGACTGATCGTCGATCTGGAAGACGGCCAGCGCGGGTTCCTGCTCACCGGGTCCGACCAGTTCCTGCAGCCCTGGGTGTTTGCCCGCGGCCAGTTCCCGGTGCAGGCCACCGCGTTGGAGAACCTGGTCGCCGGCAACGCCGAGCAGCAAACCCAGGCCGCTAGCCTCACCCAGGCAGGCAACTCCTACCTGAACGACTACTCCATCCCGCTGATCGCTGCCGCACAACGGGATCGGGCCTCGATCAACGTTCTTTCCGTGACCGCGGAGGGCACGCAGCGGGTCGATGCCATGCGCAAGCAATTCGATCAGCTGCTGTCCACCGAGCAACGGCTCGCGACCGAGCGACAGGACCACGCGGATGCCGTCGAGACCCGCGCGATGATCGCCGCGGCCGGCGGCCTGACCGGATCCGTCCTGCTGATCGCGCTGTACACCTGGAATCTGAACCGGAGCATCCTGCGCCCGGTCCGCCGTACGTCGGCCATGGCCGGCCGGCTCGCCGATGGTGATCTCAGCGCTCGAGTCTCCGATCACGGCGTCGGCGAACTGGGCGTGCTGCAGCGAAGCTTCAACACCATGGCCGGGGCGGTCCAGCAAGGTCAGCAGGAGCTGGCCGGTTCGCGGGCCCGGATCGTCACGGCCGCGGACCGAGCCCGTCGGCGGATCGAGCGCGACCTCCACGACGGCACCCAGCAGCGGCTCGTGGCGCTCGCCCTGCAACTGCGGGCGGCCGAGGCAGGCGCACCTCCAGAGGTACGAACGCAGCTCGCCAGTGCCGCGCGTGAGCTCACCGTCGCGCTGGACGAACTGCGTGAGCTGTCCCGCGGCATCCACCCGGCGATCCTGACCGAGGGCGGTCTCGCGCCGGCGCTCAAGGGGCTGGCTCGGCGGAGCGCCGTACCGACGGAGATCTCCGTGGACATCCCGGCCCGGCTCAGCGAGCCGGTCGAGGTCTGTGCGTACTACGTCGTCTCCGAGGCGCTCGCCAACACGGCCAAACATGCTGCCGCCGAGACCGTGTGGATCGACGCCCGCGCGGATGCCGACACCCTTCACGTGTCCGTCCGCGATGACGGCAAAGGTGGCGCCGATCCCCGGTATGGGTCCGGCCTGATCGGACTGGTCGACCGGGTCGAGGCACTGGGTGGCACAGTCACCGTGGCCAGCCCGCCGGGCGAGGGCACCACCATGGTGATGGTGCTCCCGCTGCACGGGTGATCACCTCGACCGGGCCCGGCGTACGACGGCGTCGAATCCGGCCGCGAGCAGCAGTACGGCGCCGGTGACGACCCACTCGTAGCCGGCCGAGTTGGCGCCCTGGATGAGGTCGCTCATGCCGTTGATGATGACCGCGACGACCAGGCCACCGAGGACGGCGTCGATGATCCGGCCGTGTCCGCCGAACAGCGACGTACCTCCGATGACGGCCGCACCCACGGCGAGCAGCAGGGTGTTGCCCGCGCCCGCGTTCGACTGGACCGACTGCAGCAGCGAGGCCGCGACCAGACCGGAGATCGCGGCCATCCCGGAGCAGATCACGAAGACCGAGATACGGATCCGGGACACCACGACGCCCGCGCGCCGTGACGCCTCCTCGTTGCCGCCGACGGCGTACACGTGCCGCCCGTACCGGGTCCGGCTGAGCACGAAGTTCCAGACCGCGAACATGATCACCAGCAGCACCACGACCCACGGCATCCCCTGGGCCTTGTTGCTGAAGAACGCGTTGACGGTCAGGTTGCGATTCACGCCCATCTCGTAGGTGAACGCCGTACCGAGCAGCGCGAGGACGACGACCTTCGCCGCGATCACCGTGTACGGCGGCCGCGACAAGCCGGACCGCCGCCGCCCGGCCGCGTCGTTGATCTTGATCGCGGCATAGCCGGCCACGACCAGCACCAGAAGCGTCCAGCCGAGCCAGATCGGCACGAAACTGTTCTCCAGTTTGATCAGCGGCGAGTTGTCCGGCAGGATCACCGACCCCTGGCCGCCGATCAGGATCAGCGTGATGCCCTGGAACGCCAGAAACGTCGCCAGCGTGATCACGAACGACGGGATGCCGACCCGCGCCCGCAGCCAGCCCATCCCGAACCCGATCAGCACCCCGACCGCCAGCCCGACCACCAGGGCCAGCCACCAGGCGAGGCCGTGCCGCAGGATGAGTACGGCGGTGATGGCCGAGCAGAGGCCACCCGTCGTACCTGCCGACAGGTCGATCTCGCCGAGCAGCAGGACGAAGACGAGGCCCATCGCCATCACGATGATCGGAGCGGCCTGGATCACCAGTGCCTCGAAGTTGTAGGCGCTGAGGAATCCCTGGTGCACAAGGGCGAACACGGCCGTGATGACAATCAGCCCGGCCAGCGCCGGCAGCGATCCGAGCTCACCGCCACGGACGCGGCCGAGGTAGTCCTTGACGTACTCACCCAACGCCGTCAGGCCCTCGCTGGGTGGGTCCTCCTGCTTGACCAGGTGATCGGCCGCCGCGGTCATACCGTCGCTCCCGTCGACTCTTCACGGGACAGGCCGAGGTCGCCCGCACGGCCTGTCGTGATCAGCTCGATCACCTGCGTCTGCGTGACCTCGGTACGGCGTACCTGGGCCGCCATCCGGCCGAGGAACAGGACCCCGATCGAGTCGGCGACCTTCATGACGTCGTTCATGTTGTGCGACACCAGGATCACCGCGACCCCTTGTTCGGCCAGGCGCCGGACCAGGTCGAGGACCTGCTCGGTCTGGGCCACCCCCAGTGCGGCCGTCGGCTCGTCGAGGATGACGATCTTCGACTGCCAGAGCACGGACTTGGCGATCGCCACGGTCTGGCGCTGGCCGCCGGAGAGACTCGCGACGCGTTGCCGGACCGACCGGACGGTCCGCACCGACAACGAGGTGAGCGCCTGCCGGGCCAGCTTCTCCATTGAGTTCTCGTCGAGCGTGCGCAGCCTGGTGACCCTCTCGCGGCCGAGGAACATGTTCTCGACGATGTCGAGGTTGTCCGCCAGCGCGAGGTCCTGGTACACGATCTCGACCCCGAGCTGGGCTGCGTCCCGCGGTCCGTTGACGACTTGCGCCGTACCGTCGAACAGCAACTCCCCCGCGTCGACGCGGTAGGTGCCGCCGATGCATTTGACCAGGGTCGTCTTGCCCGCGCCGTTGTCGCCGACTAGGGCGGTGACCTCACCGCTGTACGCGGTGAAGTCCACCGACGACAACACGTGCACCGGGCCGAAGGACTTGTCGACGCCCCTTAGCTCGAGGGCGGGTTGGTCGCCCATCACGGCATCTTGATTCCGTTGGCCGCGCAGACCTTGACGAGCGCGGGAGTGGGGCAGACAGCTGCTGCGGTCACGTAGCCATCGGTCACCGGGAGGGCGACGTTCGCCTTGGTGATGACCGTCGGGTCGGCCAGGTACGACGGGACCTCACGGCCGCTCGTCGGGTCCTTGACCGTCGTCGGTGCGGTCGGCTTCTGGCCGGCGAGAATCTGGGCCGCGAGCTTGATCGCGACATCGGCCTCACCCGCGACCGGCTTGTAGATCGTGAACGCCTGCGTACCGGCCATCACGTTGTCGAGACCGCCCGCGGTCGCGTCCTGCCCGGAGACCGCGACCTTGCCGGCCAGGCCCTGGGACTTCAGCACGTTGATGACCGACTGCGCCATGGTGTCGTTGGCGACCATGACCGCGTTCAGGTTCGGGTGCTGGCCGAGCATCGTGGTGAACACGGTCTGCGCGGTGGCGGCATCCCAGTTGCCACTCTGGTCGGCGAGCTTCTTCCAGCCCGGCTGCTTCGACAGCACGGAGTTGTAGCCCTGCGCGAACAGCGTCGCGTTGTTGTCGGTCGCCGCGCCGTCGATCTCGACGTAGTTGACCGCGCTCTTGCCCTTCACCTGCGGCGCCTGGGTCAGCGCGGTGCCTTGGTCCTCACCCACCTTCACGTTGTCGTAGGACACGTAGTACGACGCGGTGCCACCGGCGGTCAGCCGGTCGTAGTCGATCGTGACGACGTTGTGCTGCTGTGCCAGCGCCTCGATCGCCTTACCGGAGCCCGAGTCGAGGTTCACGACCAGCAGTACGCCGACGCCCTGGTTGATCAGGGCCTGCGCCTGCGACTGCTGCGTGGTCGCGCTGTTGTTGGCGTTGTCGATGTAGCAGGTGAGTTTGTTCGCGGCGCACTGCGCCTTCAGCTCGGTCGGGTCCGCGGAGACCCAGCGCGGCGAGGACGCCGTGTCGGGCAGCAGGATGCCGACCTTCGTGTTCGCCGGCGGAGCACTGCTGCCCGACGAAGCGGCCTTGTTGTTGCCACACCCGACCAGTCCGACCGTCATCGCGGCGGCGACTCCGGTCATCGCTGCGACGGTGCGGAGAGTTCTGCGCATATCCCAGAGAGCCTTCATACTCGCCACGTTCCGCTCCACCGGCCCGCGCATCATCCCGGCAGGCGCCCATCTTCGCTACCTGCTAGCCAGAAGGCCGATCCCCCCGCTACCTTGCGAAGCGGACATCGTCGGTGGGGGGAACCATGGACAGCTTGATCCTGCAGACCGCCATCGGCCTCGTCTTCATCTTCCTGACCTTCTCGGCGCTCGTCACCGTGCTGACCGAGGGCGCGGCCCGGATGATCGGCCTGCGCGGCGAGTACCTCCTGCGCGGGATCCGCTCCCTGGTCGACGGCAAGAGCACCTTCGAGCTGCCGTGGCGGGACCTGCTCCGGCGCGAGTCCGACCGGCGGGTGGTTCCGTCGGAGCAGACGCCGATGGTCACGAAGATCATCGAGCAGCCGATGGTGTCCCCGTCGGCCGACAAGGGCTCACCGCCCGCGAACGCGGGGAACGCCAAGCTGAGTGTCCACGATCGCCGCCGGCTTCCGTCGTACGTGTCGGGCCGGGCCTTTGCGCGGGCGCTGATCGGGGTTCTCGTCGCCGATGTGCACGGCCAGACGACGATCGTCGACATCAAGGACAAGGTCTCCGACCTGACCGCCGACAACCCGATCCGCGGGCCGTTGCTGAGCTTGCTGACCGAGGCCGGCGACGACGTCACGAGGTTCCGGGAGGGCGTCGAGGAGTGGTACGACGACCACATGGCGCGAGTCTCGGGCTGGTACAAGCGCCACGTCCGCTGGATCTCGCTGGGGATCGCGGCCGTCGTCATCCTGCTCTTCAACGTCAACGCGGTCGAGATCACCCGAT
The DNA here is from genome assembly GCF_040680855.1 of Kribbella sp. NPDC051952. Classification (NCBI taxonomy): domain Bacteria; kingdom Bacillati; phylum Actinomycetota; class Actinomycetes; order Propionibacteriales; family Kribbellaceae; genus Kribbella; species Kribbella sp. NPDC051952. The sequence goes on along the minus strand of NZ_JBFAXQ010000035.1, from coordinate 4,057 downwards.
CGCTCTACACCGACGAGGCTCTGCGCGGGTCGGTCGTCAGCCAGGCCGTCGACTCCGCGAACTGCGACGACAAGGATCCCGCCGTCTGCCTGACCGACATCCAGAAGGAGATCCGGGCCGTCCACACCTCCGGCCTCCCGGTCGGCTGGGGCACGGTCGCGGCGTGCGCGACCTCCGACTGCAACTGGTTCGAACGGATCGGCCTGGCCGACCCCGACGACGGGGTCGGCCACGACATCGGCTACTTCCTCCTGGTCCTGGTCGGCTGGGCCTTGATGATCCTCGCCGTCGTCCCCGGCGCCCGCTTCTGGTTCGACGCCCTCTCCCGGCTCGGATCGCTGCGCTCCACCGGACCCAAACCCGCGAGCAGATAGCTCAGGCAGTTGCTTCGATGATCGAGAACCGGGCGCTGGTGTCGATGACCTTGGTCAGGTGTAGGCCGGCCGCCTTGAAGAGTGCGGCGTACTGGTCCTCGGTGCGTTCGCGGCCGCCGGGCATGACGAGCATGTTGAGGTCGGAGAAGGCCGCTTCGCCTTCGTAGCCGGAGCGGTCCAGGACGAGTTCGACGACCAGGACGACGCCGCCCGGGTTCAGGGTGGCGGCGCAGGTACGGAGGATCTGGACGCACCGGTCGTCGGGCCAGTCGTGCAGGATCGACTTGATCAGGTAGGCGTCCGCCGGTGGGACCGCCTCGAAGAAGTTGCCGGCCACGGCCGACCATCGCGGCGCCAATGCCTCGGTTCGCGGCTGCTTGGCGACGACGTGCGGAAGGTCGAAGACCACGCCGTGCAGGTTCTCGTACCGGTTCAGGACGGCGTCCAGCAGGATGCCGTGACCGCCCCCGACGTCGACGACCGTGCTCAGCTTGCCGAAGTCGTAGGTGTCGGCCACGGCCTTCCCGACGTACCAGCTGAGCGCGGTCATGTTCTCGTTGAAGTTCGCGTTGAGCTCCGGCCGCGTCTCCCGATAGGTCCAGACGTCGACACCCTGCATCGCCTCGAACGCGTTCTCCCCGGTCCGCACGCTGTGCGCCAGATGCCCCCAGGCCGCCCAGAACGCGGGGTCCTGCCCCATCCGGGCCAGCGGACGCAGCGTCCCCGGTACGTCGGAACGCAGCCGCTCCCCCAGTGACGTATTCGTGTACACCCCGTCCTGGACGGCGTACACCCCGATCGCGACCATTGCCCGCAGCAACCGGCCGAGCGTGTCCTCGTCCGCCTTCACGGCGGCTGCCAACTCCGAGACGGTCTGCCCGTCGTCTGCCAGCGCGTCCGAGATCCCCAACTCGGCCGCGACGCTGAGCGCCGCCGAGGTCCGGAATCCCGTAATCATCGCGCGCAGATCATCACCCTCACCCATACCGCAGATCATGCACCCCCACACGCTCCGTGCAGAGGGCTCGGCCCGATCCGGTCAGGAACGGCCGTCCTGGGTGACGGGTGCGTCGAGCGGAGGGTACGGCGATTCGGCCAGGCCGATGTTGCGCCAGACGAAGCGCGGGACGCGGGCCAGGAAGCCGCGGATGAACTGCGAGCTGTGCGCGATCGTCGGGTGGTTGTGCCGACCCGGCGAGAACCAGGCCCAGTCGCCGGCCAGCCTGAACTCCGTCGGCTGGCTGGCCATCAGGTACTCCATCTGCCGCGGGTGAATCACGTCGTACGCGTACTTGTTGTCCTGGGCGTAGACGGAGAACTGCTTGTTGAACGCCTCGCTCTCGAAGCTGATCCCGCGTCCGCTCCGCGCGACCTGCAGCGGCGGCATGTGCACCGGCAACTGGAACCCGAGGATCGCCTCGCTGTGGTTGTCCGTGACGGTCCGGGTCTGGGTCCGGCCCTCGCTGTCGGTGTAGGTCTCGGTCCGGGTCGTCTTCCAGTGGTGGGTGAACGCCACGAACGGCGGCCCGTCACCGTCCCGTCCGCGGATCACGTCGCGGGTCTCGTGGCCGTGGCCACCCTGCGTGACCGGCGTGTACTGGAGCAGGCTGTCGTCGACGCCGACCCAGTACCACTCCGGGTGGTGGTAGAAGTGCAGCCGCGGCGGCAACTCCGGCTCGATCCAGCGATCGACCGGAGCCGCGTCGATCGCCTGGGCGACGGTGCCGAGCAGCTCCAGCCAGGGGGCGAGCAGCTCGGGATCCTTGTGCGGCGGGTCCAGCGACACCACCTGGTCGCCGTCGATGCTCAGGTTCACCCCCGGCTGTCCCGCGGCCAGCGCGGTCAGCCGCTCACACACCTGCGGGGTCAGCACCGCGGCGGCGAACTCCGCGTCCAGCGCGCCGATCTGCCAGCCCGGTCCGAGCTGCGCCGGAGCCGCCATCACCGATGCCTCGACGCCGAACCGCGGCCGGGTCTCTCCGCCGGTGATCCACAGCTCCGGGAGCCGGCGGGACAGGCTGGCCATCCCGACCCAGCCCGACCACTGCTCGGACTTGTACTCGATCACCTGGAACGGCCGCCCGGCGCTGGTCAGTCCGATGATCTGGTCGTCGGGCTGACGGGTGAAACCGATCCCGAACGGCGGATTGGCGAACCGCGCGACGGCGTCGAACGTCGGGCTGTTCACGAACGTCCAGCCGCGGTCCCGTAGCGACCGGATGTAGCGCTGCCGCCGTACGATCGCGATGATGCCCCACGCGATCCCGGCCGCGCCGAGCACCAAGACGACCAGGACCCAGAGTCCGACTCCATTCACCCGTCAACGAAACCACACCACCGGGTTCAGTCAGTCGGAGGTGAGGCCGGTCCGGTGGGCGACGGCCGCTGCTTCGGTGCGGGTCGTGACACCCAGCTTGCGGAGGATCCGGGCGACGTGGGTCGCGACGGTGTTCGACGAGACGAAGAGCTCGCGCGCGATCTCGGCGTTCGACAGGCCGCGCGCCAGGGTCTTCAGTACGACGACTTCGCGAGCGGTCAGGCCGTGCGCCTGAGCCGGCGCGGCGTCCCGGAGCCCGGCGCGTTCCGCGAGCCGGTCGATCTCCTCGAGCAGCGGCGCCGCGCCCAGCCGGGTCGCGAGTTCACGCGCTTCGTCGAGGCGCCGCCGGGCGCCCGATTTGTTGTTCGATCCGAGCGCGACCGCCGCTCCGTCGGCCAGACTCATCGCCAACTCGTAGACGTCACCACAGTCGCGCCAGGCCTGCTCCGCGGTATCCCAGGCCGAGACCGTTCCGGCGGCGAGCGCGTCACCGGTCCGCACGGCCGCCGCGACATCCAGCCACCCCGCCTCCGGATCGGGCAGCCGGCGCCGGAACTCCTCCGATCGCCGCGGTTGCCGCCGGTCCCGCGCAGCGTGTTCCACCCGAGCAGCCGCGAGGTAGAGGCGCGCCCCGGTGGCGTCGATCTCGAAATCCGCCGGCATCGCGGCCGCCGCGTCGGCGAGGAGGGCATCCGCCGCCGCGAGATCGCCGCGGCCGAGCGCGAGCATCATTTGGACCGGCATGCACTGCCGCCACAACTCGCTGGCGACTTCCGATTGCACCCGCATCTGGGCGAAATGATCCGCAGCTCGGTCATAGTCCCCCCGGCGTACGGCGATATCTGCCAGCGTCAGGCGCAGGGTCGCGTCGTACCAGGCGGGCGGGGCATCGGCCAGAGCCAGGTCGATCAAGTCCTCTGCTTCGTCCCATCGACCGAGCATGACCAGCGCTATCGCCCGGTTCGCCGCGAGCATCGATCCGCGCGCACGCATCCGGCCCCACTGCAGGGCCAGTCGCTCGGCCCGCTCGAGCAACCGCACCGCCTCCTCGGGCTGACCCGACTGCGTCAGCGCCATGCCTTCCCACTGCAGCGACGTCAGGTAGGTGTGCTGATCACCGGCTGCCTCGGCCGATCGCTGCGCCTGCTGGAGGAGGTCGCGCATCCCGTCCGACCTGCCGCTGTGGATCCGCAGCCCGGCCAGCACCAGCTGCGCCTCGGCAAGGGCCTGGTCATCGCCGAATCGTTCGGCCAGCGTCAGCGCCTCGGTCGCGTGCTGCTGCGCCTCGACGCCGGGAGCTCCGACGAACTCGGTGAACGCCAGCCCGGACAGCATCCGGCTGCGTAGCGCGTCGTTCCCTTCCGGC